>JBIIGV010000013.1:0-40069 GCA_044236265.1 Oligoflexales bacterium | reverse complement strand
TTTCGCGCAAAAATTTTCACTGCTCTTTAGACCAGTGGACGGTGTCTTTTTTGCTCTATCCGCAGTGATGATCTTGTATGTTCGAGCACAGCCCGCGCCTTAGTCACAAGACGCGTAGTTCAAAATCATTTGCAACCATCAGTGGCCACTATAGGCCACGACATTTTTCCATGCTTGACGCTCCTCGACCCTGTTGATCCATGCTTTAAACGCAGGGAAGTCATCAAGACGGATGACATCTTTGGCGTAGATGGCAAAAGGCATGAGATTGATATCAGCCAGTGAAAGATTTGCCGTCACTAGATAGTTGCGACCTTGAAGTTGTTTTTCGAGAACGGGCAAATCACGTTCAAGATTTTTCTCTGCCTTGGCAATGACTGCTGCATCGGTGCTTACCGCCATAACGGTACTAATCTAGGCCAGATAACTGGATATCTTTTGATTGGACTGAATCATCAATAGTGATCCAGTTATGTGGCCTCGATTTATCCAATTTATCAGTCAATTCATTTTTGTTTTGGCATCCATGGGTTTGGGGCTGTTGTCGGCATCGTAAATGGAGGGTTTGACGATGTAGGAAGCGACGGCGGAGAAGGTTGATTCGGAACTAAAACAGGCCCTCCTGAACACTCGGTGATTCCCTGAGTGGCACTTCCTGGGGATTGGGGATGCTTGATCCCTGCACAAGTGATTCCACTAAGCCTACTGCAGTTGCCGTCGGACGGTGCTGGGAAGTTGAATGATGAAGGACATGTTCGAAGATATTTACACTGTGGCGCAATAATTCCACCACTGTCACACCCGAGTGGACTGGTCACAACAAGTTTTGCGTCCCATTCAACGGGGCACAAATAACCGCTCATTCCTGCATTACATTGACAGACGCAAACCATCCCGGAGTTTTGATAGGGAGGAGTACCAGCCTCTGCGTTGCGAAGATTGGGAATTAAGACCCCAACGACAACTAGACACAATCTCCAAAATAAATTTAAATTCATTCCCGGCCTCCCAAAATACAGAATGTGTTCCACCCGGGTCCGTCGAGTCACAATCGAAGCTGGACCCTCAGACCTCGACTCATCAACTGTACGGCTTCCAAGCAATAAACTTGAGAAAAATACCACAAGAACTTGTAACTACTGATTATTTAGCCTGCTATAGATAGTCAATTTATAGGGATTACTAATCTTGCCCCGAGTTGCTTTGAATTAAAAGCTCTCCACAATCCCGTTGACTGAAGATCAAAGACTCAAAAGCCATCATTCCATTTTCGCGCAAAAATTTTCACTGCTCTTTAGACCAGTGGACGGTGTCTTTTTTGCACTGTCCGCAGTGATGATCTTGTATGTTCGAGCACAGCCCGCGCCTTAGTCACAAGACGCGTAGTTCAAAATTATTTACAACCATCAGTGGCCACTATAGGACACGACATTTTTCCACGCCTGACGCTCCTCAACCCTGTTGATCCATGCTTTAAACGCAGGGAAGTCATCAAGACGGATGACATCTTTGGCGTACACGGCAAACGGCATGAGATTGATATCAGCCAGTGAAAGATTTGCCGTCAATAGATAGTTGCGACCTTGAAGCTGTTTTTCGAGAACGGGCAAATCACGTTCAAGATTTTTCTCTGCCTTGGCAATGACTGCTGCATCGGGCTTACCGCCATAAAGGGGAGCCATGATTTTATTCCACGCTAGGTCGATGAGAGGTCGGTTGATGTGATTGGAGCAAAAGTCCCACCACATATCTACCTGCGCCTGCTCTTCGACTGCTGTCGGATAGAATTGATGGAGCTGATACTTTCGGGTGAGATAGCGCAAAATCGCATTTGATTCAGACAACGCAAAATCTCCGTCCTTGATTGCAGGAACGCGGCCTGCAGGATTCAGGACCAAATAGCTTGAGTCCTTCTGCTCCTTTTTCTCAAGCGAGACCGTACGTAGGTCATAGGGATGGCCTGCTTCTTCAAGCAGAAAGAAAATCTTACGACTGTAGGGAGACTGTGGATGATGAAAAAAATGAAGCATGCCAGGTTACCTTTGTCATTGGGGGCCAAGTAGCACCACCCGTGAGTTTAAGACCCGCCAGGTCCCTGGTAAACCGAATTTCACTGTTACAAAGTCTGATTTTTCGCTGCGATCTCGGGGGTGTGAAGCCCATGGTGATAAAAGCTTGCGCAACGCTATAAAAATGGTAGAAACCCCGGTGCATTCTATTGATTTCATGAAACAAACGATCAAGGCGGTATCTCCGTGGAAACAACATTTGAGACCAACATGGACACCCAGTCATCCTTAACTGCGACTCCGCAGGACGCATGCCCCGATTGGGCGTCCGATATGATTCAGAAAATAATGCTTCTTGAGGTTGAATCTGGAACCATCAAAAACCCGATGGAGGTTGGCGGTGAAACCAAGTGGACGACAGCTCAGCTTGAAGACCTCGCAAAAATGGCGTCTCGCATGGATACCAATTCATACCAGGATCTGAGCGCAGAAGTTGAAGCCCTTTTTTCGCGAGTTGCGAAAGGTCTGTTTAGCGAAGGTCACTCTCCAGCAACTATTTCCGAGATGGTCAATCGACGGATTCCTACCGGGTGTCGCCTTCCCTACTGCAGCCCCGAAGAGGTCGAGAACGCGCTCTGACGTGTTCAGCGAATAGGGCCGAATCCTATAAAATCAAATAATTTCAAGCTCTTAGACTGCTCAATTAAACTTGTGCAAAACTCTGAAAAATTTAATTGAGAATGACTCTCATTTTTGACATATTTGGAGCACACGATCGCTTGTTGAATACCAAATCGGGAGCTCAACCCATGATTCTGTGCCTCTGTAAAGGTGTCTCAGACCGCAAGGTCAAGGAAATGGCCCAATCCGGGCAGACGCTAAAGCAAATCGTTCAGTCCTGCGAAGCCAGTACCTGCTGCGGCGCATGCGCCAACGACCTCCGGGATCTCGTCAAGAAAGAGTCCGCCAAACCATCATTATCAGCTCACCGGATTAATCCTTGCAGCTGATGTAATAGTTCTGTTAATCCTGCCTAATGCGTAGGCACCCTCAGATCATTAAAATCACCTTAAATATAGTCTTCTTTTTGTGCGGCTGCGGCCAAGCTCGCTTAACCGATCCATCGACTTTAAAAATTATTGGAGGCTCCCCTTCCAATGATCGCCAATTGGATGCCGTCGTTGCCATTGTTCGTGATGAGCTAACGATTTGCACCGGGACCTTAATTGCTGATGACCTTGTTTTGACTGCAGCCCACTGCCTGGAAAAGGCAACCCGACCGCAATCGACGACCTTAGCGTCATTGAAAATTGTTACCGGCGCCACAACAACACCTCGGACCACTGAAAATACTTACGACATTGAACGCGCGGCGATTCATCCTAAGTTTTGGTCTGACTACAGAGGCGCTTATGATTTTGGCTGGATTAAACTAACTCGACCCGTGCCAGGAATCAGTCCCATTCAGCTACCGCAGACTCGCACCCACGCAAACTCGCTATTAAATGCAATCAAATCTGTCATCATCGCAGGTTACGGGTTTTCATCTTTGTCCTTACCTACCAACGGCGAAGAACCCAAAATCGGCATGCGGTTACAGGGAAAAACACCCATCAAATTTAGAACAGGCGCTGAGCTCTATGCTGGCAATCAAGATGTCGACGCATGCTCAGGTGATAGCGGTGGTCCGGCATTTGCTGAAGTTGCATTGGAAAAAGATTCTGGAAGAAAACTGATTCTATTAGGCGTCACATCGCGAGGCCCAATGCCATGTGCCAGCAACTATGAGGCAGGAGCTTATGGCCTTGCCACTGAGTCCCTCTGCTGGCTGCGCTCGACCGCGAAATACAGGATCAATGATCCAGTGCTAGCGGACTTCTGCGTTCGTGAAACAGCCCAAGCAGCTACCACTGATGATGACACCATTGTGATGGACAATAGCTTTCTTGACGCCTGCCAAAGCCCCCATCTTACAGAGGCCTCGCGCCACGATCTGATGCAACTTTTCGATGTGGCAAATATCCCTGCTGACATATCAAAAGATCAGTGCATGAAGCTGAAAGAGTTTTTAGAAAACGCAACGACGTTAGATCTGTCACACCGAAACCTCCATCAACTTGCTTGGCTGCGGCACGCCAAGCAGCTCACGTCACTCATTGCCACAGATAACGTATTACGGTCGATGCGGGGTGTAGAACAACTGGATCATTTGAACATTCTTGATGTGCGCAATAATGCCATTTCAAGCATCCAAAGCCTTTCGCGACTTGCAAAGAAAATGCAGGTATTTGGCGCAAAAACTCAACTCAAAAATATCGACGAAACTCATTACCGAAAAATCGCGGAGCTCGGCGCTGCCGCTGGATCTGATCGCCGAACACTCATTCTAACCTTACGCGATCTGTTGGCCGCCGGCGACTTCGCCCGGAAAAGTCGCGACCTTGCTCTTAAGCGTCAGATCAATTTAGATGATCGGCGACTTCGCTCCATCGAAGCCCTGAAGGGTCTAGAAAACCTGGAGGCCGTAAGTGCTGCAGCTAATCCCGAAATCAAGGACTGGGAGTTCATTTTGACATTACCTCGTCTAAGATGGTTTCGGTATAGCGCCGACGACGTCCCGGGTGACATTTTAAAGGAATTGGGGACCCGCGGGGTAACACTTGTCCCCGTGCAACGCACGCATAATTTTTAGTCAATACTACGGGTGACCATGAAATTTAAGATTCATTTAGTGCCCGAGTCTGTTAGCATCACTCCGGGTATTGCGTAGTTCTCATTTTAAAGGAGCGAACCTTATGAAGGGTGATGCGAAAGTTATTGCAGCGTTGAATGACATTCTTACCGGCGAGTTGACCGCCATCAACCAATACTTTCTCCACGCCAAGATGTGCAAGAACTGGGGCTACAAGAAATTAGGTCACAAGATTTACAAAGAATCGATCGACGAGATGAAACACGCTGACGTTTTGACAGAGCGCATCCTGTTTCTTGAAGGCCTACCAAACTTGCAGAAACTCGATAAGTTAAACATTGGCGAGACTGTAAAAGAGCAACTAGAAAGTGATCTTGCACTTGAATACAGAGCGATCCCACGCCTCAAGAAGGCGATCGAGCTTTGTTGGGATGCCAGTGATCATGGAACGCGCGACCTACTCGAGAAGATTCTTGTAAGCGAAGAGGAACACACCGATTGGCTTGAGACTCAACTTAGCACGATCAAGGATATTGGACTTCAAAACTACCTTGCGCAGCAACTCGAAGAGTCTGGCTCCTGATTCATGGACTGGGAAGCTGCCAATCGATCGGCCGCTTCCCGGATTTGCGTAAATAATCATTTATTTTTGAAAATGGTCGGCTTCCAAAAAAACCGCGATGTGCACTGAGCGGCGATGGATGCGGAGCTTCAATCACGAAATGGCGCTTTCGATCTATGAAAGCGCCTTTCTTTTGCGCGTAAGCACCCCAAAGCACGAAAACAAGACCATCCCGTTCCTCGGCCAACTTGTGAATGACAACATCCGTAAAAAGCTCCCAGCCCTTCCCCTGATGAGACCCAGCAGCGCCGTCTTCCACTGTAAGAACACTATTGAGCAGCAGAACACCCTGTTTGGCCCACGGTAGCAAGTGGCCTGTTTTTGCTGGAGGGATACCAAGGTCGGCCTTAAGCTCTTTATAGATATTCACTAAACTTGGCGGTAGCGACACGCCCTCACGCACGCTAAAGCAAAGTCCATGAGCTTGACCGGGACCGTGGTAGGGATCTTGTCCCAAAATCACAACCGAGACGTCATCAAAATTCACAGAGTCGAACGCAGAAAACCATTCGGATGGCTGAGGATAGATAACGGCCTTTTCCTGAGTTCGAGCCTGAAGAAATACCCGTAAACTCTTCATGTAGGGTGCGTCAAACTCACCTTGAAGCCTCTTTAGCCAGCTTACGTGAAGTTTGACGGGACGCTCATGCTGAATGTCTTTGGTTTCCATAGGCAACAATTTGCGTCGGAAGAGGCACGAATGCAAGCTTTAACCCGTCTTTGATTTCCAGTGGCCGCTGCTGCGTAAAAAATGCTATGGTCGGGAAATGTCACGCGTTTTTTTCTTAGCCACATTCATTTTGCTTTTTGTCACAGCACTTGCCGCCTTATGGGGGGCTTCAGGATTCAATCCAGGCGCGGACATTTTGTGGACGGTGCGTCTACCCCGGGTGGTGACCGCACTATTTTCAGGCGCTGCCGTTGCGGTAGCTGGAGCTCTGAGCCAATCACTTTTCCGCAATGCATTGGCCTCACCATCAATAACTGGAACTGAGTCTGGTGCTGCATTTGCTCTGGCCTTAGCCACGCTGATGACGGCTTCAACTAATGACACAACCACACTGCAACACCCTTATATTTATACATCCATAGGCGCCGCCGCAGCGATGATGATTGCGATCACATTCATGGGATTTTCCATAAATGGTTACGGCGGTCTAGGCCATCTGCTCTTGGGTGGATTTGCCATGAATGCACTTTTGGCAGCTGGGACGGCTCTATGCGTCGGGATATTGATGGAACGAGGCAATGGAATGTCGCTCTACCACTGGCTGATGGGAAGCTTCTCTGCCCGTACTTGGTCCCATGCCGCGGTGATCGGCTCAGGATCAGTTTTGATCGGTTTGATTGCATGGTTTCAAGCGCCAACTCTCGACGCTCTCTCCATGGGAGACGATGGCGCCAAGAGTATCGGTATTCGCGTACAACGAGTACGTGTCACCCAAGTGATTTTAATTTCACTACTTGTTGGTTTATCACTGAGCGTCGGCGGGGCTTTACCATTTATCGGTCTGATCGCCCCCCATTTTGCGCGTCTTGTTGTCGGTCCACATTTACGTCTATTGATTCCCATTTCAGCACTGTTTGGAGCAAGCTTGACGGTCTTCGCTGACATGATTGCACGCGTGGCAAGAGCTCCTATTGACATGGATGTCGGCATTCTCACGACGATCATAGGAGCGCCGTATTTTCTTTGGCTCTTGTGGCGCAAGGAGAATGCATGATCGACGCAAGACATCTCTCCGTTAGCAATCGAAAAACTACGTACCTCATCCAAGATATCTCAGCGCAGTTCTCCAAGGGACAATGTCACATCATCGTCGGCCCCAACGGAAGCGGTAAAACAACGTTTCTTAAAGCCCTATGTCAGCTTCAACATCATGTGGAGGGTGCCATCGATATTGATGGCCAATCCGCCAGAGATCTAAACGAACTAGCGCTGGCCCGCAAAATTAGCTGGACCGAGTCGGAGCATCACTCACCGTTTGCATATACGGTAAAAGATATTATTCTTTGGGGACGCTGGCCTCACCACCAAGGTCATCCATCCCAAATTGACAATGATGTTGTACGCCAGGCTGCAGAAACGATGGGGCTAACTGACAAACTTCATCGCGCTGTAACAACGCTTTCATTAGGTGAGCGCAAAAAAACCTACCTTGCAAAGTCGATCGCTAGCGACACTCCTTACATGATCCTGGATGAACCCTGCGGATCACTGGATATAAAAGCTTCTGTAGAACTCATGCAGCAGCTTCGTCAGGCAGCGAAGTCCGGTAAAACCATTATCATGAGCCTACACGATATTGATCTTGCGCTTTGTTTTGCTGACACAATGACTATATTGAAGAATGGTCGATTGGCCTGGCATGGCCCGAATGAAGATAAAAATTGCCGCATCGCTCTGTCGCATGCGTTTGACATGAGACTAAACGAGACATGGGGCAACCCTAATAAATATCAAATTTAAACTAAGCGGCTTCCTGACTTTTCATGATGGATCCAATCAAATCCTCATAACCATCAGCAGCATCCACAACGCGAACACCAAATTGTTCTTTGCGGGCGTCCTTACCGCTTGTTGCGATAAACCGCACCACGACCCCCATCGCTTTAATCTCGTGATCCACATATTTACCATCTGGATAAAAAACCAGTTCCAAAAGTGTTTTATTTTGAAATGGTGCCACTTCTTTGGGATCATCCACGCGCAGCAGCATGCCATTGGCTGACACGTTTGTTGTCACCATATTCAAATAATGACGCGTGCCGAATGTCTTCATCCCGACCCGCAACTCAACGGCCGTGCGAGGCGGCGCTTGAGTGACGGCTGACTCGGGAGCATCTCCAAGAGCTTCTTCTGGCATTTGACTAGACATAGGTTCCTCCAGGGTGCGGATCGCTTATCCGACAGTCAACGTAACGGAATGGATCAGCCAAAGCATAAGAAGATTAGTATAACCAACTGAAATTAAGACTATTTTACTGAGTTCTTAGGAATCCGCTAACCCACTCGTCCGTGCTAGGACAACTGATTTCAGAAGTTTCCGTATGCAGAGTGACTCAAACTTTTAAGTGCTCTCGCAGCTGGCGGTATTCGTGCAACGATTCGGGGTTAGCCAAGGCATCCTGATTTGGAACATCCTCACCGTGAATCACTTGCGTAACAGCTATTTCCACCTTTTTTCCACTGCGCGTGTAGGGAATGTCCGACACAGGGAGAATAACCGCAGGAACATGCCGAGGCGTTAAGGACTCACGGATAGTTTTTTTGATAACAGTAGCGAGTTCTGGATTCCAAGCGTGTCCCGCAGCCAGCTTCACGAATAAAACAACCCGCGTGTCATCGTCAACTTGCTGTCCAATTGCCACAGAGTCCGTAACAAAAGGTAACGTTTCAACGGCGCGATATAATTCAGCCGTCCCAATGCGCACACCGCCTGGATTCAAGGTGGCGTCAGATCGCCCATAAACGACGACACCGCCGTGCTTTGTAAACTCAACAAAGTCACCATGGCGCCAAACATCGCGGCTCCCGTAAGCAGAAAAATACGCTTTTTTGTAACGGGTTCCGTCAAGATCTTTCCAAAAGTAGACCGGCATCGACACGAATGGTTTGACACAGACAAGCTCAGCTTTTTCGCCAACGACAGGAACCGCGTGGTCGTTCCAACCCTCAATGGCCATACCAAGCCCAGGTGCTTGAATTTCGCCTGCGTAGACTGGTAAGAGCGGATTGCCCAGCATAAAACAGCTGATGATATCCGTACCTCCGCTAATGGATGCCAAGTGAACGTCGGGAAACTTTTTATAAATCCACTCAAAGTGAGCCGGCAGCAAGGGAGATCCAGTCGACAAAACCGTCCTCAATCCGGGGATCCCCTGCGAATCTCCCGGAGTTAAATCCTTTACCTGCATACACGCTGAAATAAATTTTGGACTCGTTCCAAAATGAGTGACGCGCTCGTCACGGCAAATGGTCCACAGACGTGATACATCGGGAAATCCCGGTGCTCCATCAAACACAACAATCCGCGCACCGCACGCGAGTGCAGACACCATCCAGTTCCACATCATCCATCCGCACGTTGTGAAATAAAGAAGTGTGTCATTAGGTTTAAGGTCACTGTGAAGCATCAGCTCTTTTTTGTGCTGTAGAAGCGTACCGCCTACGCCATGGACAATACATTTCGGCAGACCCGTGGTACCGCTACTAAATAAAATATACTGCGGATCCTGAAATCTCCGGGGCACGAAGTCTATCTTCTGTGGTTGTTCTGCGTTCCGCAGTAACTTGGATGAGCCGAGAAACGCTGCAAAGTCATCATGACCTCTATTGAAATGATCAACAGCAATCACGCGAGGAGCGTCAGCCAAGCCTTTCAGAGCATCAATCGTCTGCTGTAGATTTTTGACAATCTTTCCGCCGTAGGAATAACTGTCAGTTGCAAATACAACCTTTGGCTCAATCTGCTGCAGACGATCTGCAATACCTCTCGCACCAAAATCAGGACTGCATGATGACCAAATAGCACCCACGGATGCTGTCGCAAGCATACATATGACCGCCTCGGGACCATTAATCAGCACACCTGCCACACGATCGTTTTCACCCACTCCAAGAAGCCGCAATGCTGCGGCGCACTGAGCCACATCGTTCCAGAGCCTAAGCCCAGTCCACCGTTCCACAGGAACACCCTCGGCAATGGCAACCATAACCTCGCGACTATCGGGCTTAGGTAATATATTTTCCGCAAAATTAAGCCTCGCTCCCTCAAACCACTTGGTTTCACGCATGGTCACTGAGGGCGCACAAATTGAGCTTGGAGGCGTACTGAATTTTATATCAACAAAAAATGACAATTCTCGCCAGAAATCGGCGCAAGAGTCTATTGACCACGAATACAAAGACGACCAATCACTCACTTTTGGGTCAACATTGTGACCAACATAGCGCAGGAACGCCTGCATTAAACTTTGATCGATGCGAGTCTTCGACGGCGTCCACAACCGGCTATCATCTAGTTCACTTTGACTTGTCACCAAATTTGTCCATTCTTCGTGCCAGCTCTCGGATCCTATCCATGCCTTTCAATCCACGCGGATCGGATTTTCGCTTCCGCTTGGGGGTCGGCGCATCCTCTGCAGTTGATAAATCAGATTGTGCAGCATCGCTGTATGAATGCGCTGCCACCGCACGCGGCATGGCTGCCATCGGCTGACTGACATCACGAATCAGCTGCTCAGGCGGAACATCGCGCGGAACCTCACTATGGGCGAGTTCATTTAGAACGTCAATAGGCGTCGCAACTTTAGCACCTGATCGTAACTTTGATTGCGCAGCGACAGCATGATCAGCAACCCCAATATCCTCTAATCGACGCTCCAAAACATCTAGATCAACTGCAAAAAAAGCTGCCACTCTCACCACATCACCCAATTTTTCCATCGCGCGCTTGACCATTGCTGACGGCATAAGCAAGGCACCAGCAAATCGATCCGCCATATCTTCTGCTGCGAAATCTGCGGCTGACAAATGACTTAGCCCCTCAGCAACAGCATAGCGGCGGCTGGGGTCAATCAACTCCTTGAAGCCGGAACTTCGCCAGTCACTGGACGCTAGTCGTGGTTGGATCTGTAACAAAAAATGACCCAAAATATGGGCTAAAATAAAACGCTGCTGCTTAGCTTCAAGGTTCTCTCGCACCAGTATACTGGCCCGAATATCACCACCATCATCGCGCACAGCAATAGCACCAAAGTATTTGATCGGAGCGACCCCAACCGGAATTCCAAATTGTCGAACGGTCGAAAGCACATCAAACTGAGCCTTTGTCGCGTCGGCTCCGGCAAAATACGTTCGCACCAGAATCGCAAGTTTTTCGATATCTTTGGCTTTGGCGCATGCTGATAACTCTGGAAATAGTGCCAACATACTAAACCTCCCGGTTTGAGAAACTTGGTGAGTGCTCGAATCTCCTAATAATATTGTACAAAAATTGGGCTAATGAACCAATTCCGCCCCTAAAAGCTGAGAAGACTCCCCTGGAGTGCTGATGGCCACTATTTGACGCCCAGAAGCGACGACCCAATTATCAATGTAAATCACTGTATTTATTGAGCTTAACTGATTTTCTCAGTCTTGAGGCCCTTTTGCCGATGGCATCCCTTGTAAGTAGTTGCGCGGAGTTATCTTGACGGTTGTAGTCGAGCTTGTACGGGAGGATGGTGTCATGCCAGCATATCAACTGAAACTTAAAGAGCGCCGGCTCAGTGAGCGGAAGCGACTAACGGGTCTTTTGCCCGGAAGACTCGTCGTCAACAGTAAAGATGTTGACGTGAAACCTCTGGACGTCAGTTCCCATGGTATGGGGGTCATATGTTCTGCTCAGTTTTCCGTTGGTAGCAAAGCGTCCTTGATCATTGGCGAGCGCCAGATTCCGTTGGAAATTATTTGGAGCGAACAAGATTTCGGAAAGCATGATCTTTGGCGATATGGATTGGTCTGCACAGATCAACAAGTCAACCTTGAAAATGAATTCAGTAAAGCTGGCTGTTTAAAGTAAATTATCTCTTGTGAGAAACGAAAAGAGCGCGCCACCAAATGTGGTGCGCTCTTTATTTAGCTCAGGTCACTCTGTTACGACCCATGCGAACTTCACGCTATAAAGATCCATGTGAGTTCCGCTTCCACTACGCTTCATCGCGGTGACTGTCACCTGAGATGTGATCGCTGACGCCGAAACAACCCCAGATATACGACCCGACACTGGATCGATGGCCAAGCCCTGTGGTAGACCAACCGCACTGAAGGAATAGACATCATCATCTCCTGAGCGAGTTTTTTTGATCAACAGATCTACCGTCGACCCACGGGCCGCGATCTGGTCACCTGGAGATTGAATGCGATTACGGTCCTGACGATCGGAATCATCGTCATCATCACTGTGTCGCCCCCTACCATGATCATCTGAAGACTCGTTCTCACCATGCCGTCCAGCCTGCCGGTCATCGCGCCCACCGCCAAGGCCAAATCCATCCAAACTGTCAAAGGACGTGTCCCGACCACAGCCACTAAGGGTCATCATCCCCATTGCCATTACTGAAACCATTAAAACTCGTGCTTTAATCATCATTTTAAACCTCCTTAAGGCCCTATTTGGCAACCATTGCCAGTATGCCTAACGTAGCGAGGTGTCGGACAGGGCTCCACAAACATTGACGTAAAAGGATGATGGGATTTGATTGGATTATTAAGAAGGTCAAATTGACGCAACAGAAAATAGTTTGCAAGTTGCTCAAGCCGTTGTAAATCCCTGACGATCAGGAGATCATAACACGTGGAGGTAAACGTAAATGCTCAAACAACCGCTACAAGCCGTCATCTTTGTCTCCACCATATTACTCGCCTCAACACAACTAGACGCCAAAGACAGCTCATCCATGACTTATGAGGTCCCATCCGGTGAGTTTCTGGAAAGCCCTTTGATCGTAAGTTTGAACAAAGCCAAGCTCCAACTCAACGGAGAGTCAGCTTCTTTGGATTACAAATTGCCCAAAGAATTAGACGGGCAAAATCCCAAACGATTTTTACTGATCGGCTCTTTTGATGGTGAGGCTTGGAATTTGTCTACCAACGATTCTGTGAATTCCAGCGGTGATCCTTCGGCGATCGCAAAATGCAACGGGGACGCGACTGCATTCGATTGCGTCATGACTTACGGTAAAAACGATAGTGGCCTTTTTCCCCTAGATATCCAGTCAGCAGATCAATACTTACAGTCAAGACCTGAAATAACTCCCGAAAAAATTGCTCACATCAAGCAAGCACAGACAGCCCTATCCCATGAGCCGATCGGCATTATCCGCGTTCGCCGCCATTAGACTCTTAGAGGCTTCCTAACCTGATTTTCGGTGTGTTTTACACTTTTGTGTAAGACGTTGCTCGTCCTTTACCAACCCGGCGAAGATGGCCCTTCTCGGCGAGATCAGCCAGATCACGTCCAGCCGTAACCTCTGACACTTGAAACAGATCACAGACGTCGCGATTGGAGATTGACCCCCGACTCAAACAAATCTCGAGTATTTTTGCTTGCCGGATGCTTACGTCAGCTGGAATCAGATCAGCACCTAATCGAGGACCTGATGGTGATGTTTCTAGAGGCGTTTTGGAATCTCGGGTCACATCTTTTATAACAACGCTATCGAGAAGGCGATAGACACCATCTGTGGTCTGAAGCCAGTGCTCACAGTGTTCCAGGGTTTTTCGCACGCGCGCCATCAGCGCATAAATCAAAGGATCGTGTCGGGTGGGATTATATGTTTGGCGCCAAACTTTTTCGGCGATGTCTTCTTTGTTCAGCTGCCGAGACTCTGCGAATGCCAGGAATAATTTACGCATGAGATCTGGCCAACCATCGCGATCATGGCGGACAAAGCCTTTGGTAATGATCGTCACAGATTCACCGTCAAAACCGAATATCAAACTATCACTGTACTGCGAAACGCCGACCATACTCGGTAGCAAACCTAAGAATCCTGATTTAATCACCCGAGGTCGCACATCTAGCGCGTTTTTCTGGATGTCATCCAAAAGATCGCCCAGTAAATCCTCCCCGTGTCTCACGACGGAATAGACCGTGATCCCCTCGCGGCAATTGATCCGCTGCGAGATAATCTGACCGGATTTTTTTCCCAAATCTCTGACTTCTGCTACTAGTGCGTCTGCATCGTCTTCGCGGTTAAGAGCTCTTAATATCCGACGCTCCAAACCAAGAATACCAACCGTAATGCTTGCTGATTGCGCGTCTGAAGCTCTATTTTTTGCCGCCCTAATCAAGTCGAGAGCCTTGGAATAGTCTCCCTGTAAATACGATAGATGCGCAAAGCGAAACGACAAATGAGCGTCCAAAAATGGAATATCCAGCCGATAAACCCACTCTCCCGCCTCACGAAGCGAATGTTCTGCCAAATGACCGTCGCCAGAAAGAATTTGCAAGCGGGCTTTTTCAATATAAAGACTGGCGAGAGTGTAACTATTTTCAAAGGCACAGGCACGGATGGCGCCTTCAAGATCATCCAGTAGATCTTTGGCCCGGCCCATACCATAGGTCGATTTATACAATCGTGACGCCACATCGACAGCCTGCCTGATAGCACCCTGCCCCAGCGACTCGGCAATCAATGCAGAAGACTCGAGATTCTTAAGCCCAGCGCGTATTTGACCAACAATGAGCTGACTATGCCCTATCATATCGTAAGCCACTAAACGCCCAAATGGGAACCCAGCACTAAACGCACTGTCGTAGGCTCGTTGCGACCAAGAAA
Source organism: Oligoflexales bacterium (assembly GCA_044236265.1). Classification (GTDB taxonomy): domain Bacteria; phylum Bdellovibrionota_B; class Oligoflexia; order Oligoflexales; family RGVZ01; genus CAMDKS01. The sequence continues at coordinate 25,419 of JBIIGV010000013.1, read as the reverse complement.
GCGCAAGATCAAAACGCCCATCGATATACCGATGAAACGCGATGCCACAATAAAGAAAAAATTCCATCCGATGATCACGAGCCCCCAAGCGTCGTAATTCACGTACCATATCAATCAGCATCGCTTTCGCTTTGGCCGTCGACGTACGACGACGCTCACGACGAAGAGCTGTGGCCACGTAATAGGCTGATTCGAAACGTTCTTGATCTGTCATGTGCTGACGGTACTTAGCGAAAAGAGCCTCGGCCTCATTGATGCGGGACAAAAACGACAAGGATCCAATGAGGTAAACGGATGTCGACGCATCAAAGCCTGGAATAGATGGGCCATCAATTTTTTCTGAAATGATCTCTGCAAATCGTCCAGCGTAAAACTTGCTCGCGAGAGTCGTCACTTTAAACCCCATCATGAAGCATGAGAATAGAAGTTTAATACACCCGCGAGCATTGGCCCACCAAATTAAGGCCTCAAATCAAAAACTGGCTATTATTCAACGACCCAAATCATTCCGGCCATGCCGTCCCCAGATTCAGCGTCACCATGCTTTGTGCAGTAGTAACCGTAAAAACCAACATCATTCAAAGAGACCACTTGGTCTCGTAAATGCTCACCCTCATTACTTGTGATCGGATTTGCGACCCCGCCGAAATCACGAGCGCCCTGCAGGGGGTGTTTTTTACTGGCAGGAATCGTGACTTCAGTGCCTTTTTTAATCTTCAAGCACGCAGGAGAATATCCAGACCCTTGGACCTCGATTGTTACACTTGGGCCCGCCAAAGTAACATAGTCCTGCTCGGCGCAGCCTGCATAATCAGGCACCGCGCTGAACGCGGGTGAGGATAAACCCAATGACATCGTAATTAAAAATAGATTGCGTCTCATGTTTGATCTCCTTGTTAATCATCTGAAAAATGAACTCACCAGAAACTCAATCATGATATAGCTAGCCACCCGATCTGGGCGACCGAAGCAGTCTGAAAAATCTGAAGGCTAATGTTGTGATTGATCAACTAAGGCTAACGACTTCCTTAGCTAATTTGGCAATACCCTCACTGACCTGAGCCACACCAGCATCTAGCATGTAAGCGGGCGTTGTGACGATTTTTAGCTTGGAATCGACGACACACTCGGTCGCCTTGCAAGCGACGACACTAGCACCGAGAGCCCGCGCAGCATTTGCCGCATCACCTTCGCTAGAACCCAAGGTTAATTGCACGCCCTTACCCCCGAAAACCTTCGCAAGCATGATGGGAGCAATACACACAGCTCCAATCGGCTTGCCTTTATTTTGGGCGGCCTCAAGAAACTTGGTCACTTCGGGGACCACACTCATCTTTGAACCTTGCTCTGCAAAATCGCACAAATTTGAAGCCGTCCCATTACCACCCGGAATGATGACTGCAGCATAGTCATCAATTTTGGCCGTCTGGAGATCTCGAATTCTTCCACGAGCAATTCGGGCGGACTCTTTCAGCATATTTCGTGGCGGCTCGTCCGCCTCCAGTCGACCATCAATATGACTTAAAACTCTCGCCTGCGGTTTGTTCAAAGCAAGAGCCTCCCAAGTTGCTCCTGCATTTTCAATAGCCAAAAGGGTCAAAACAGCTTCATGTATTTCAGAGCCATCCCTGTGCCCACACCCGTTCAAAATCACCGCAATTTTCTTCATAATTCACACTCCCGCAACAAAGGAAGTTTATTGATTATTTCCACTCGCAATGTAGCATAGACGACTATGAAATCGCGACATTCTTTGCTGCAAAACATGTTCTCTGGTAGGGGCCTGGCACTACTGTTATCGTGCACAGTCTCGTCCCTGGCAGTAGCCATTGAGCCCCTGGCAGGGCCCGTTGTCGGCACTAGGCGGTGGAGAACGACCACCACCGAGGTGAAGGCATACCACTTCACTGACGAGCGATTTATCCAGGCTGATATTCCCATTCCCGTACGTGCAGGGATGTCTATGCCGTTTGCGACACTTCGTTATCTGGATAACATCGATGATGACAGTCGCACTCTAGCGCGGGATCAAAGACTCGGAATTGGATTTTTGCACCACTCACCCGAAGGAGATCCCGCATGGCGGATTGATATCGCGCGTCTTGGTCAATTTGACGCAAAGCCTGCTGCGGTGACCCGTTTAACAGCAAACCTTTTGAAACCTTTGCCGTGGTTACGGCTTCGCCCTTCAGACTACGCCAGATCATGGGCTGGCATTTACTACGTAAATCGCTCCAGTAAAGCTCCACTGATAATACCAGAAATTTCTTGGTATCGTTTAGGGGCCGACGGGCTTTTGATTGACCTGCAGGCTCCAAAGCAGTTTCTTATCGGCCTGGAAAACGAATCACTCTCATTTAAATTCGGAGCCACCCAGGAATGGCTTAACTTAACCAGCAAAGGCATCGATTCTTGGATTTTGCGCAGATATGCGAGTGCCATTTTTTCGGTAAATCCGACACCTAAGTTCACGGTTACGACATCGCTACATCATGATCTTAAATCTGCAGAATTTTCTGATAGCATCGGAGCTGAAATATCGCTCAGGTGGAATCCCGGCACCTGATCAAAACGGAGTGATAGTTAGTGACGAACAAGACTCATACAGCTCACGACGTGAATTTCTGGACCGACGCGTTTGTACCCATGCTCCGCCAAGAAGTTCGACGATTGAAGGCATCAGCCGCGACTTTCCTGACAACATCTGCCGCAACAACGGTGGTTATTGCACTTTTTATTTATATTTTTGGAGATTTTTTTAGAGAAAAACTTCCGGAAATTGACCCCAACTTAGCGAAGTCCTCACTCTTCTATCTTAACGCTGCGGCGTTGTGTTTCTGTTCTTTCATCATCGCCAACTACGTGGCTAGGAAACTCCGTGATCCAGACAACTGGCTGGCCATGCTCAGCCAATGGGGCGTCACAGACAACAGGATCGCCAAATTCAGACGTCTAGCTGCTTTCATCTTAAATATGATTTTACTGTGGCTTTCAGCCATGCTGCTAAATCGTTATCTCGATGTACTCACCAGGGTTCATTGGTTGCTGGCCTTGAGCTTACCGGTCATCAATACGCTCCGATACGATTTCCGTTCATCGATCAACCGTAAAAACGACCTAACGCCCCATCGATCAAACGTAAACTACAGACTTCCGCCGCTCGTGGCTTGGCGGATGGCGCGCCTTAGCCAACCCGCTGCACCGGGAGCAACATTGCGACTGGTAGCAGGCTTACCAGTTATTTTTGCTATGATCGCCATCATCCGAGAGCAACCAGCGGAGCTGACATATCTAGCGTCATTATCTGGCGGCATCATTCTGGCTTGGATCGTGCCGCTGGTTGTTGATGATGATTTGAAGACAGCCTGGATCGAAAGACAAGCTGCTGTGTCACACTTCGAATGGATCATGTCCTGGCAAAGGATTTTCACGCGTATAGCGATACAAACCTTAGCAATCACGATTGTTTGCCTTTGCTTAGCCGCGCTTATCCGGACTACGATGACGGGCGGCGTTTTTGACGAGAAAGTTTTGAAAGCAATATTAATCAGTGGTTTTCTTGCAGCGTTCCCTGTTTGGTTAGCCCCCGCTTTTGTCATGCAAATTGATGGCAAAAAGCCTGCAACGAACATTATATTGATGACCTTGATCAGTGTCTTTGTTGGGTCAGCAGTGATTGCTGCTCCCATTATTGCACCGTTCACGTTCTTGTTACACCGAGAAGCACACCGCTACCAGGGAGGACGATTTGCCCGTGGCGCATATCATTGAATCAATAAACCTCAAACGTTCATGGAGCACAGGCTTTACGCTTGGCCCAATTAATTTTACGGCTGAGCCGGGAGAGACGATTGCCGTATTTGGTAAAAATGGCGCCGGTAAAAGCACTTTCTTTCAGTTATTATCTGGGTCAATCGATAGACAAGACGGGGAACTGAAGATCCTTGGGCAAAAAATGAGTCCCGATGCAACAGACCTCAGGAAACATGTCGGCTATCTCCCTCAAGAATCATCCTTGCCCCCATGGACCACAGCTGACGAAATATTGTCTTACGAGGCACGTTTACTTGGCCTAGCAGAACCCGAAGCTCTCGTTGAACGTGAGCTTACGCGATGGGATGCCATTAGTTGGCGCCACCGACCCCTGGCAAAAGCCAGTCATGGCATGCAGCGAAGAATTGGGTTGGCTGTCAGCCTCGTCCACGATCCAGACGTTCTGATTTTAGACGAGCCATTCAATGCTTTGGACATTTCAAACAGCAGAACGCTCGAAGTCACCATCGGCGAGCGCGCCAAACGGGGCAAGACAACGTTAGTCAGCATTCATACACCGTTGCTGGCGGCGCAGATTTGTCCACGCGCGATTCTCCTGGAAGCTGGACAGCTGAGTGAACTGACTGCTTGGCCCAGTGCCAGCTTAACGGAGAGAGCAGCGCTGATTGAGCAAAGATTTTTCGGCGGCAACCAATGAGCAGCCCGCTTAAGCGCCTTGGAAAAAAATATGCGGCACCCCAATGGCGTTGGTACCTCGGCGGAACCCTGGCACTGATCGTGACGAATATTATCGTGCTGGAAATACCACAGCTCGCCAAAGAGATAATAAATGCATTAGCAACCGGAAACTCCCTAAGTACATACACAACGCTATCATTAGTCATTATCGGATTAGGGCTCACGCAAGTATTAATCCGCACGGCGTCCCGCATGCTCATCTTCTGGCCAGGCCGCACCCTTGAAGCTAGTATAAAAGATGACGTGTTCACTCACATTCTGCGCGTGCCCATGAGCCTTCTTGCGCCGTTTTCAATTGGAGACCTGACGTCCCGGCTTAATAACGACGTCACCCAACTCCGAATATTTTTCGCATTTGGCGCCTTGCAGGTCCTCAACGTTATTTTCATATCAATATTCACAGTGACAAAGATGGCCAGCATCGACCCCGTGCTAACGATGTTGGCCATTTTTCCCATGATCCCCATGCTGCTTTTGACCAAGGTCATGATGCCGCGACTGTATAAAGCCATGCGCGAGAGCACTGAGGCTATGGGACGTCTGACCGGTAAGATTTCTGAAACGTTTGCCCAAGCCCATATGATTCAAGTGATGAACGCCCAATCGGCGATGATTAGCCGAACCAGACCTGACACTGAGGCTATTTACGAAGCAAATATCCGCACAGTCTGGATTAGAACATTGATTTGGCCTGTCATGACAATTCTGATTGGCCTTAGTCAGTTTGCGACTCTGGCTTGGGGCGGTAAGCAAATTATCGCTGGTCAACTCTCAGTCGGCGATATTATGGCGTTCAACATATACATTGGCATGCTGACCTTTCCATTCGCAAGCCTCGGTATAATTTTAAACGTCTATCAACGCGCCAAACCAGCGTCTGAACGCCTGGAGGATCTCTCAGGACTTAGTCCAGAGCATGCAAAAAACATTCAAGAAGCCTCAGATCAAATTCCAACAAAGACTATTTTGGCGGTGAAAAATCTCTCTTTTGCGTGGCCGGATGGACGCCCCTGCCTATCCGAGATTTCTTTCACGGTGAGACCAGGAGAGCGCGTTGGCATTTTTGGAAATATCGGATGCGGCAAATCAACACTTTTCAACATCATCACCCGGCTCATTGATCACAGCCAAGGCGAGGTCCTATTAAACGGGAAAAGTATCCTAACAATGCCTCCATCAGACGTTCGACGCTCAATCGCATACGGGCTCCAGCAACCACTTCTATTCAGCGAAAGCGTCCGCTCTAACCTCTGCCTTGGACTCCCTGATGAAAGCACTTCTACTGAACGCCTTGAAAAAGCAACACGCATGGCACAGGTTTACGATGACATCATGCGCCTTCCAGAGACTTGGGACACCCCAATCGGCGAAAAGGGAATTAAGCTTTCTGGAGGCCAGAAGCAGCGATTAGCACTTGCGCGATTATTACTTAGGCCTGCTGAAATGATCATTCTCGATGATGTGTTGTCGGCGGTTGATCATGATACAGAGCATCGCCTAATCCATAGCTTATTGGAGACAAAGTCGGCACTTCTTATTGCGTCGCACCGTGTCAGCATTCTTGAGCCGTGCGACAAGGTTTTGGTTATGCGCGATGGGCGAATTATTGGATCAGGCAGCTACGGTGACGTACGATCTCTCATAGAGACGATATCGCTTGAAGAGTCCGATGCGAAGCCCTTAAATCAAGCGTCAACCAATCAAACAGAGGTTCGCCCATGAAGACAGCTGCGGACAAACAGATGCACAGCGCCTTCTCTTTTGGTTCGTTGGTAAAGCTATGGCCTTGGCTTAGGCCGAATAAAAAACTGGTCTTTATCGGCGCTTCCATGATGCCCTGTGTCGCCATCATTTCCATGGTCCAACCACTAACGGTTCAACGGGCCATCGATCACGGTATTCTAAAGGGAGATTTTGCAGTCACTTTGATGTGGGCATCCGCATGTCTTGGACTATCCCTAACAAGCTACATTTTTGCTGGTATACAGTCGCTTACAACCTCAACAGCTGTTCACAAGATGATTCGAGATCTCAGAACAGCACTCGTCAAACACGTCCTGGACCTAGCCCCATCATGGCATGACCATCAAATCAGCGGCGCTTTGGCAACCCGTGCTACGAGTGATTTTGACACCTTGAGCGAATCGCTGAATCAAGGCGTACTTTCAAGCATCATTGATTTGATGGTATTGGCTGGCTGCGTCGTCGGTATGTTCGTCTTATCCCCACAACTTGCCGTTGTCGCCCTAATCATTCTCCCGATCATCACATGGATCGTCATATGGTTTTCAAAAAAATTGAACGAATCCATGTTGGAGTCTCGCAAAAACCTGGCCGAACTTAATGGTTTTGCCCAAGAGGCATTGACCAGCGTTAATGCGGTTAAGTTACTCAATGCAGAGCCTGGAGTGTCATCTCGCTTTTCAAGATTGAATAAAAAGTTTCGCGACGCCCAGTTGGAAAACGTTTACTACGATGCTCTGATGTTTTCTACCATTGACGGGATCTCCTCCATTACACTTGGAATTGTGTTGTTCGTCGCCATCAAGACCACAGGCCTTACATCAGGATCGGCTCTTGAAGAAACTCTAACAGCAGGGGTGATGGTTGCCTTTGTTCAATATGTTCAGCAACTGTTTGAGCCTTTAAAGATGCTCGGAACCAAAATGGCTATGCTCCAGGGCGCATTCACATCGATCCAAAGGATCTTTGGACTCCTGGACCGTAGCGATTTCGTTCCCGGAACCAAAACAGCTCATTGGCCAGATGCCGCAAGCATCCGCTTTGAAAACGTATCGTTCACTTACGGCAAAGCCAGCGCCAATGTCCTGCACAACGTAACGTTCGAGGCACCCTCAGGCTCCTCGCTAGCAATCATTGGTTCAACGGGTAGCGGCAAGTCGACCATCGTTAAGCTGATCGCCAAACTTTATGCAGGTTTTTCAGGAGATATATATGTTAATAACGACTCTATTGCAGAACTAAGCCCCACAAGTGTTCGCTCTCATCTGGGAATTGTACCCCAAGATATTGTGCTGTTTGAGGGATCTATCAGATTTAATATCTGTCTTGGTCGCGAGAACATATCAGACAGCGAGGTACGTGAGGCCTGCCGTCTCGTCGGTGCCGATACCTTTATTGAGCAGCTTCCTGGAACTTATAACTTTAACCTTCGCGAACACGGCGCCAACTTAAGCCATGGACAGCGTCAACTCATCGTATTTGCTCGCGCCCTACTCGGCAAACCACCGATTCTAATTCTAGATGAGGCAACCAGCAGTATCGACCCTCATTCCGAAGCTTTGATTCAAAATGCCACTCAGAAGCTACTCAAGGGCCGGACCGTTATTGTCATTGCTCACCGCTTGGAAACCATCAAGCGCTGCGATAAAGTTTTGGTTCTCGAACAGGGGCGCGTGGTCGAGGCAGGCTCGCCAGCTCAATTAGAGGCAAAACGCGGGCGTTACTTCGAATTAGTGTCTCTAGGCGCTACTAGCATTCAGGCGCAATCAACTAAAGATAACAAATAAAAACCCCCAAGCACTTGTGTGCCCGGGGGTCGTTGAGTGAGAACGTGTATGATTCGGTGTCATACACGTTTGAGACAATTTAACGCGACAGCTTTCTCAGGTTGCTAAGCATTGTGTCCTGAGCTTTGCGAGCGTATGGCACTGGATCTTGCTGCACTTCATAAGGACCGTACTCTACGACGATTTCAGCCGCGCGAACGTTCGTGAAGTTCTGTCTAGACCAGCAGTTCCAGTCACATGTTGGAGACGTCGGGATGTAGCGATCCATTGGGAAGGAACCGATACTTACGAACCACTTACCATCACGCGCGTGGGTACAGCCGAACATTGGATTTACCGCAATCGTTCCATTGAAGTAACCTTGCCAGATTGGTGCAGTTCCGATGTAGCGAATCGGCTCAGAACCACAGTTCATCTGCAATCGACTGACAGTTTGGCTAAACTCGTTTGTAAACGGCGCCTGAGCTTGCGTCAAAGGACGACCTGTCATGTTTGTAAATACGTTCACGTACATGCCGGCTAAAGACTCGTTGTCGAGGCGAGCAAGGCTTCCACGTCCGAGAGTCGCATCCGACGACATCGCAAAGCTATTGTAAGCCATGGTATTCATATTCATCCAGCGGAACTGGTTTTCCATAGGGCTACCAGGAGCGTTTGGATTGATGAACTGGGACATTTCACAGTAGTTCACCGGCATGCCTGTCAGCGTACGATCTTGAATCAGGCGCTCACCAGTTTGCTGCGCGCGGCAGTAAATTGGATATGGAGCAGCGGAGTCATTCATCGAACCGTCGATAATCCGGAATCTTGGGAACCCGGAACCGAGAAACTGTGAATGATAAACCATGTGCATACCATAAGGTACGTTCACCATCAGAAGATCGCCCACTTGGTAGCTTTGATTGCCTTGAGTGTTCGTGCCAACACCACCGTTACCTGGATAACCGCCACCACCGTTGCCTGGATAAGCTACGCCAACAGCGAATGTCACTTGTGATGCGTTACCAACAGCACCAGACGAATTGTGGACTGCATACACGGTAAACGTGTACTGACCATCCGTTTGAGGTCTTACGGTGTAAGGAGAGGTACACGCTTGTGCTGTATTCGTGCCAAGTGATCCGGTTTGCTCAAGAGAGCACTTGTACTGGATGCCAGACACCTGACTTGCGGAACTCTTCAAAGCAAATTGAATTTGCGCGCCATTCTGAACGCTCTGGCCACTCACCTGGGAAAAGTTGGTGATCTCGACCGCAAGCAAATCAGTCTGGGATGCTGGGTCACTTGGGAGATTCTGAGTGTTGTTTGGCTGCCCGTTTGTTGGAGGCTGGGCCACGTATACGGTTTCTTTCTTGGCTTTGCCGCAACCGACAAGCAAACCTGCGACCAATGCCGCGCAGTACAAACTCTTAGCTCTGTTGATCATTGCTGATCTCCTTTTTGCGAGTATTGAGTAAATTTTCATCAACCGGCGCCTTATAACTTAGTGACTTATTAAAAGTCAATATATTTTAATAATAATTTTATAATAGTAAGTTTTTACCACGTCATATTAAACATTTTTATCTTCTATTTAACGAATATTACAGGGAGTTTTTACCACCCCGACGGCACCGAGGATTTATGGACGTAACTAGAATCGCGAGTTACAGAGGCATGTTTTGTGGGGGGCGCCATCGGAAATTGGGGTAAATGAGCTCAAAAAATTCAATAAATTCATTAATTTAAAAAATAATATCAAACTCTGCCCCAAAAGTGTCGATACCTCCCCACGGACCTATTTAAAGGAGACATCGATATGAAATGGAGCATGCCTGCGACCACTTTATTCATAGCATCCCTTGGGATCGTTTCCTGTAAGAGCTCGACCCCAGTAGCTTCTGCCGTTAAGTCTGAAGGCTTTAGTTGCGATCTCCAGAGCAGTGGCGCAGCGTCGGATGCAGCGAGTCAAAAAGCTTTCCAATGCGCATATAACTCGCTCAAGTCTGCAGGGAAACTAGCCGGCGGGGGAATTGTCACGGACGTTGCCAATGTCGTTAGAGGTGTTAAGGACGTCTACGATGCTTCTACAGCTGCTTACGATCTATTTAACGAGATCAATGAGTTTGTGGGTAGTGGCGGAGTCATGCCAATTGACTTGCAAAATCTTGCAAGTGACACGTCAGCCATTGTGACTTCAACCCAGGGAGTTGTCGGTCAGACTGAGTTTGGTAAACAGATCAAACGTAAAGCGATGTACCGTTGTCTTGACGGCAATTATAAGGCTGTCAAGGATTTGGTATCACTTGCTGGTGTCGCATCAAATTTACAGGGACAAAGTCAACTCAGCATCCAAGGTATCCAATCGCTGGGCGGTTTGGGTCTATCAAGCGTTAAAGCAATCATCGAAAGAATGGGAACATTAGCCGAATGCTCGCAATGGTTAGCAGGCGAGAGATCAAAGAGCTTGGTCCAACTTTCAAAGGGCATCGAGAGCATAGCGTCTTCATTGGAAATCGCACTGACATTGACAAATTGCGGTGTCGACCTAGCTTATGGCGGCTACGTACTTTACGCGAACTCTGCATGCTTAGCCCAAGATATCCAAAGCTACTATGAGGGCCGAGACAGGCTGGATAGTCAACGTGATAACTTTGTCAATTCAGCAATCCCCGTTCAAGACGACTATTCTGGCGTTCGTGCTTGCATGGCGAAGTACGGAATCCACCTTTATAACAACGGGCCTGGCGAATTCTACAACACACGATCGTATATGTGTGCGCTCTATTGTGGCAATAATGGGCGCGGGATGAACTACATGCAGGCGAACATGGATTCCATCTATCCGGTTGAATCTGACCGTAACTACTGTCAGAGAGTTGCAACGACCGCTCAAGATTCAGAGATGGTGAATGCGTGTATTGTGTACTGCTGCGATCAAGATGGAAGCTGCCGCGACGCGGCATGGGATAAGCTCAGGTATAGAGATCTATAATCGAGTTTTAGCTGCAATCGTTATTATGGCTGAAAATAAATCCCCCTCCAGGGACGGAGGGGGATTTTTACTTTTAAGATTGATTTTCGGTTAAACCTTCCGGCTTTTTACCAAGCGGCACGCGCCAAACAGGAAGTTAACTTCCTTTTCCACGACAAAACCTTTACTGCGCAGGCTGTCGCGCAATTCGCTTGGACTGTAGAAACTCGCCACGCTTTTAGGAAGATAGGTATAGGCCTCTTTTTCGCTAAATAAACTGCCAATTCTTGGCAGGATATTGTGGAAGTAAAACTGAAACACCTTTGACATCAGACCCGATGTCGGCGTGAAAAATTCCAATATCAGGAATACACCCTTCGGCTTCAGAACCCTCGCAAACTCACTAAGAGCTTTTTCTTTATTGACGACATTTCTTAATCCAAAGGAGATGGATGCACAGTCGATTGATTCGGTTTTTTCTGGGATCGTTTCAGCCGACATAACAGCCCATTGAATACGACTCGTTAAGCCTGCCTCACCTGATTTTCTCTCCGCAAAGCTCAACATTCCTTTGGAGATGTCTCCGCCGATGAATTCAGCGTACTCTGGGTGCGCTTTTGCAGCCGCCAAAAGAACATCCCCAGTACCCGTTGCCATATCGAGAAAGCGACCGTTTTTCTTGGTCGGCACCATGGATATTAGAATGTTTCTCCAGCGGACGTCCTGACGAGCACTCAGCAAGCGATTTAGGAAGTCATAGCGACCAGAGATGCGGTCGAACATCGCCGCGACCATGGATTCTTCAATGGGCCTTGTCATTTGTACTGATGGTTTGGTCACAACTATACTCCCGTTTATCAAACTTAGGGTCGGGCAGTATAAGATGTAATGCAATAAAGTTCATCACCTTAATGCTGTGGCAAATTTATTCGTATTTACAGCAAGTTATGGAGCCTCTCGCAAACCAGCCAGAAATCGTTCCTGTGAGCTGACCCCTGAAACCCCGGGCGATATGATCTTAAAAAACCGCTCGAGAGCAACCGCATCGTTGCTCGATAGAAGTTTGGCCACATGCGTCCCTGTCAAACTGTTTCGCTGCTCACCGAGAATCTCGGGGGGCAAGGCTCGACTCAGTTCCAGCCCACGCAAGACGACTCCAGCCAGATCGTAGTCTTTCTTGCCTGATAATTCTGTCACCATGATATCGAATGCCTGGTAAGCGACAAGCTGAAATGCTGCCGCCTGCACTGCCGTCAAACCAGAGGGAATGTATTTGTTGACCAGCATGCCAAGATCTCCCGCAATACCCGCTAGCCCTTCGCGACGCATCAGTTGTTGTATCCGACTGCCAAAAAACGAGGTGACGTCACTTGTAAATCTTACGGCGTCACTGTTGGCCTCGTATTTACTGGACACCGCAAAATTGATCGCGATCAGCACGGCAGGTAGGGATTCTGTCACTTTTTCCCTCGCTGTTGAAACATCCATTATAAATGTCTCTCCAGTCAGAGTGCCGCGGCAGTTTATTTTTTTTGTCACCTCATCCACAAACCAGCAATCATTGGACGGGTTAAAAGACTTAGCTGCCGTAAATCGACCCTCGTAGATCAGATTGACACCGCTATCGATTCGAGAACATTTAAATCGAACCTCTCCGTTGGATCGATCCATGTTGCACCACTCAGGAAGGGCCAACGTTGATTCAACCGCTGGCGTTCCAGGCATGAATTTTTTCGCATTAGCATCATCAGAAGGCAGCCCCTTCTGATCAGCGCCAGGTGAACTTGCAGTTGTGTTGATCGGTGAACAGGAGAGCAAGAATAACCACAGAAACCCAGCGAGCAGAGTCGGATGCCGCTGCTCGCAATCTTGTTTGATCGATTTTTTCATAGGCCAAAGACCACCCTTCATTTCTAAGAGGTTCTTCGGCAAATCAAGCTTTAAACTTTAGCAAAAATCTGCAAAAACCCGGGAAAGTATCGCAGGTTGCGGGATTTGGTGGATACGCCTGCTAAATCAGAGCATTAGGTAAGCACGACGTCGAAACTCTAAATAAAGTCGGCATGTTTGATTGCATCAATCACGTCGCGAAGATCTTCCACACGCGAAAGTTCTGCATCACTGGGCACCTTCTTAAACCACGTCACCTGCCGTTTTGCATATTGCCGCGTAGCGGTGGCGATCGCCGCTTCAAGATCCTCTGGCGCCAATTTATTTTGAAGCATTTCGACTACCTCTTTATAGCCAATACTTCCCATGGGCTTGCACAGGGGATCCACACCAGAGTGGATTAACTCTCGCACCTCGTCGATCAAACCATCACGTAGCATCTGTGTCGTCCGGAAATTGATCCGGGCGTAAAGTTCATCTCGCGGAGGATTCATAAAAATCATCAAGTGCTTTCTCGGACGCTGAGACGATGGTGAAGAAATGTCCTTTACGGGGGAACCAGTCAAGATATTGATTTCAAGAGCTCTGATCACACGAAAGCGGTCATTCATGTGCAGCTGTGTCGCGCGACGAGGATCTCGAGTCTTCAGATCCGCGTAAAGATCATCGCTAGAACGCTCTGCAAGTGATGCGCGAAGTTCCGGATCACTTGGGATATCGTCATCCCAGGCATCACCGAGAAGCGCACGCAAATAAAGACCAGTACCACCGACAACAATAGGCAAACTCCCCTCAGAACGAACCTTTTGAATGGCTAGCCGCGCTTTTGCAGCGTAAATAGCCGCATCACATGGCTCATTCCAATCAAACTCGTCAAACAAAAGATGGGGAAAAACCTCACGCTCTTCAAGTGATGGTTTGGCCGAACCAATATCAAAACCTTTGTAGAGCTGAACGCTATCGCAGCAAATGATGCTACCAGAAAAGACCTTTGCTAGTTCAAGACCAACAGCTGACTTGCCGCTCGCTGTCGGTCCACCGACCACAAGGAACTCAGGACGCTCACCGGCAGGCATTTGACAATGCCACTTCATGGACTGGTCTACCTACCCTTCCTACCTGTCAAACCAACGGGCAATCTGGGCCTCGTCCCACCAGCGGAACACGCGGCGTCCGTGGGGACAATTATGAAAGAAGTCAACATCACGAGCTTCATTCAATAAAATTTTAAGTTCGTTCTCACCGAGCTTTTCCCCCGCTCGCACAGCGCCGTGACAAGCCATGGTGGAAAGCATGTCATGAGTTAAGCCTATATTGCCTTCAATTGGCATCTGCGAATCCTGATGGCTCGCCAAGCTTTCCATAAGTGTTTGCAGGTCACACTTGGAAAGCAATGCTGGAACAGCTCGGACTTCAATCGTGTCATCACCAAGGATGTCGAACTTGAAACCATGCTCTTCAAGCATGGATTTTAGCTCTTTCAGAACCTGCAGTTCCTTAACGGAAAGGGTCAACCCCTCAGGTACCAATAATGCCTGGCTTGCCCGCAGTAACTCCGTATTACGGGCCAGGCGCTCATACAACACGCGCTCGTGGAACGCGTGCTGATCTATACCAAGAAGTCTTGCGCCGCTTTGACGGTCGCCGTGACTAAATAGTAAATAACAGTCAGCGATGCTGCCGAGATATTGTAATTCCGACCACGGAATGGACTGCGTCACAGAACTGACATCCACAGACTGAGCTGGAGCGTTATTTGTGCCCAAATCGTCAAACAACGCGCGATGCTTAGGCGTGACATCCCGCCACTGAGCAGGACGTGACGATGAGGACTGCGTATCACTTGCAGTGAAAGATGACCGCGCAGACGTCCTCGCTCCGGCGCCGCTGGTCCAAGGCTGGGACCGCGAGGAAGGTGCCATCCATGATGACGCGTCACCGCTATCGTCTGATGTTTTGTTTACCGAGGGACCAACACCAATCTCAACAGAGGCGTGAGCCGCCCAGTCTGCACGCCTTAGTCCCTCGCGAACAGCGGTTGCGACCATTGAATGAAGTTCCTGAGCGTATTGCAACCGAACTTCAGTTTTAGCTGGATGAACATTCGCATCCACGAGTCCTGGATCAACTGTTAGAAACACGGCAACGACAGGATATTTACCGCGTAGCAAATGACTGTGATAACCGCGGAGGACTGCAAAGCGCAGGGATTTGTCCTTAATCCAGCGACCGTTGATAAAGAGAAACATATCCTTGGCTGATCCGCGTTCAACACCGGGTGCTGAAATCAAACCCGACATTGAACCGTAGGGACCTTCAGTTTGCACGTAAACCATTCCGAGCCCAGCGTCACCACGCATCACTTGAGAAAATCTTTTTCTCAGAGTGGCTTCGTTTTTGTCCGCTGGTGTAATCGCAGGTGCTCGTAAAACCTCTTTGCTGTTGTGAATCAAAGTGAAATCCACGGCCGGATGAGCCAGGGCGAGTGCTTGCATAAGCTCAAGAACCGCGCCGTATTCGGCAGCCGCAGCTTTCAAAAATTTTTGTCGAACGGGAACATTATAGAAAAGATCGTCACAGATGATCGTGGTCCCGCCGGAACTTTGCCATGGAGCCTCTTCAACACTAGCACCACCGTCTGACTGCAAACGCACACCAGCAGTCGAGCCTTGCTCACACGTCATCAGCGTAAACCGGCAAACGGATGAGATAGACGCTAGTGCTTCACCGCGAAAACCCATGGTATGTAGATTAAACAGATCTTCAGCGTTTTTGATCTTAGATGTCGCGTGACGAAGTAACGCTTTTGCCGCATCATCCCGCGACATGCCCGACCCGTTGTCCGAAATCAGGATTCGTTTGCGACCGCCCTCCTGGAGTTCCACAGAGATTTTAGTGGCTCCGGCATCCAAACTGTTTTCGATAAGCTCTTTGACCACACTCGCCGGCCGCTCGACCACTTCGCCGGCTGCGATTTTGTTAATTAAGGTGTCATCAAGAAGATGGATGCGACTCATGAAAGCCCTCCCATAGGCTCACCGCAAAAGCTGTCTAAATTGTTGCATTCACTTAGGAATTTGAGACCTTACCGCACTTTTTTGGGCGATCCAAGGCCTTATCAGTCTGGCAAAGACATCTTGAAATTTCAGGATGTTAGAGCGGCTATTCAGCCTTGACGCTCATGGCGAACGCCTGTAGAAGCTGCCTCACCATGAAAGCCAAGTACGAAACAAGTGCGGCCAAGGCCCACCAATTACCACCCATGAGCCTGCCTGAGTTGGCGTTCATCGGACGTTCAAACGTTGGCAAATCTAGCCTTCTCAATGCCCTGCTGAATTACACGGGCCTAGCGCGAACCAGTCGCACACCTGGACGCACGCAGATGGCCAACTTCTTCTCGGTGAACGATAGTCTTTATTTTGTCGACCTTCCTGGTTACGGCTTTGCAGCCACAGGTAACCGCGAGCATGCGGACTGGCAAGAGCTCATGGACGGATACCTGGCGAGACCCGTGATCACAAAGTTTTTGTTCCTTTGGGATCCACGCAGAGATATGGATGACACGGACTTTCAGCTAGCTCTAGCCTTAAGTCAGCGCGCTCCGCTGGTACTAGTCTTAACTAAGTGCGACAAAGTTTCTCGTGGCGAACTGATGCAGCGCATGCGGTTTTTAGAAAATGCTCTGAAAAGTAAGGGCGTACGCATCGTGAGCACCCACGCCATTTCGACGATCAAAAAATCTGGACTTGATGCCCTGCGAGAAGAATTAGGACTTGCGAAGCCCTAAGATTGTGCCGCGAACAGAAAGATTCGGTTGCGTGAAATGCAATGTCAAATAGATGGTGCCATTTTTGGCAACGCCAATCTCTTTGTTTAACCCAATGCAGCAGCCACCCACAGAAATATCTTCCAAATTAACTTCAAACTCTTGCTGAGGAAGTTTTTGCGTCGCTTCAGTGATCGCTTTGACTTTCATATTGTTAAACTTCACGCGAAAGGCTTCACGCTGTTGCTTGACGGGAGTATTGGCTTCGTCAACCGCAGCATTTCGTTTGGTCAACTCTCGCTGGATGTATCCCTGAAGAACTGTTTCATCCTGATCAGCCATCTTATCGAACTTGATAGCGATAAATTTCAATTCAGGTGCAGGCACGTCGCAAACTCCGTTTTCAGCTTTAAGCCACCCATCAACTTAGTAACACAATGGTACCATATCATTATTTATTCAAAAACAAGGTCTCTTGTCAGGTTTATCGGACCTTGAGTGGTGACTAAAATATCATCTTCAATGCGAATACCGCCAAACGGCATGAGCCCCTTGACGAGAGCCTCGTTTACAAATGCTTTCTTGGGCCCAGTCAGGGCGTCTTGCATCAGTTTAGGAATAAAATAAACCCCCGGTTCAATCGTGACCACCTGCCCCGCCGTGATCATACTGGTATTTCTCAAGTAGGGATTTTCTGCGGAGGGTTTTGCTAGTTTCATTCCCACATCATGCACCTGAATCCCAAGTGAGTGACCAAGGCCATGGGGGAAAAACAACCGCGTCAGTCCCGCCGCAACCATTTCATCCACACTGCACGTCACAAGCCCGCTATCTTTAAGTACCGAAGCCAAGAGTGCGTGAGCGTGATTATGGAGGTCCTCGTAGCGTCGACCAACGGTCACGCCTTTCACCAACTCACGTTGCGCCTTGTCGACTGCTTTAATCAGTGCACCAAACAATGCCGCCATCTCAGAACTGCCGCGCACCCATGTGCGGGTGATATCTGACGCAAAGCCATTACATGTAGCTCCCGCGTCTACGAGTAGCGATGTCGCGCCGTCAATGATCTTACGGTCATAGTGCACGTGATGGAGAATCCCGCAATTGGCTCCCAAAGCTACAATGTTGCCATAGGGCAAATCAAAATCAGATTGTTCAGTCAGTCGCAGGTACTCCAAGTGCAGCGTAAATTCGCTGACTGGGCCTTGATCAAATAGCTTACGCAGATGATTATGACCACGAGCAGCCACCTCGGCAGCAACACGCATCGAGGCAATTTCATAGTCTGACTTCAGTGTTCTGAAACCATCGGCTGCAGCCAAGAGATCAGCGCGGTTACACTGCTCAATCACAAGCCCTGTTTTTAGCGCGAGTTTTAGATCATCACCGATAAAGGCGTAGCCCACAGGCCACTTCAACGCACCAAGATCGTCAACAGTCTCCACATCAAAACTCGTCTGATCCCAGCGGAGATTTCGTGGAGCAGGCCCTTCCCAGAATGATTGATGGCGTTCGGTGATCAGCTTGGGCTTTTCTCCCGGACGAATCACTAAAAACGCTGGCGTCTCGGCGTATGGACACCAATGAGCAAAATGCGGCGTCATTGCCGTCGGCCAATACTGATCATCACGACTGTATTTAAGCACAGACTGACCCGAATGAATTACGAGACCATCAACTCCAAGTCGCGATAGCACACCACCCCACGCAGATTGCAGTCGCTGCGCGTGCGCACGATGCAAAACCTGCCATGCGTCATCACTGGTCGGTGGTGTTTTTACACCTGACGCCACTTGGGACGAGATCACTGCTGGAAGGTCAAAAGGGGATGCTTCGGGGGTCTGTTTTTGGGTCATGAAGGCCTCAGGCTAATGTCAGATAACCCCATGATATGCCAGAAATAGCCGTCTTAATAAAGGACAACTGCCAACAACGTCTAAAGATATGCCCCCCATCTGTCGAACACCGCCTTAGGGACAAAGGAGGCGTCTGATCTATGGACAGAACAGCAAACTACCTAAATCTTATAGCAATTATTTCACTCTCTGGAGTCATCACGACGGCCTGCAGTGACTCGTTTATGAAATCATCCATCCGCAACAAAACCTCCGGCCTTGCCGCGTTGTCCACCACCATTGACGAAGCTGGCAACATCACGGCGACCATTGATCCCAATGCTACAACAACTCAAATTATGAGATTTGATTCAGGAGCGTTAGCAGGGTCTGCCATAGCCATTCCTCCGGGATCTCTGTCAATTCCCGTTGAAATCACAGTCGGTCAAGGGCCAACATTGAGTTCTGCCGACTTCCTCGCAGAGATCGGCCTAACTAACAACACCGTCACAGCGGCAGGTCCGAGTGTCAGCTTTATTCCAAGCTCCAACGTTGAAGCGTCAAATCCGTTTACACTCTCTTTACCTTTATCCGTCACGTCTTTAGCGTTAACAGAAAACAGCGACAACCTCGTTGTGATGTATCACTGGAGCAAAGTCGTGAATGGTGAAGTAACGTTTGTAAAAGGCGTGATCCCGGGCGAAGAGGTAGTCATATCGAATAGCAAGGTTACGTTCCAAACAACTAAATTTGGCACGTTTCAACTAGCCCGCGCTGAAAAGCCAATCAGTTCTAGAGTCAGCGCAACCACAAGTGAAGGAACAGGCACGGTTGCAAATGCAAAATTTCCCCTGCTAGGAGACTGGGGCATGTGTGTCGCGCGGCAAGCATACACCGAACCAAGCTTTCTCAAACCGACGTGGGGTCAGGTTCAAACCCAATCAAATTCTGAATTCGGCAAAAGTCACTTTGTGGTCCGTGGGAAAAAAGATACCAACCTTGCAATTAAAAAGTACACCAATGCAGATTGCTCTGGAACTTGGGAGACCGTTTCATCCTTGGGATTCGTCGGCATGGATAGCCTAACTCAACAAGACTGGTATTACCGGATCAATGATATATCAAACGAGACGCAAACCTCTGCATGTTTACCAGTTTTTAAGCGATCAGAAAGCCTTCCGTACCTCAAGATCAACAGTATTAAGATAATTCTTGGGTCCGAAGCGCCTTCGCAGCTCGAAGTGTCGGCAGCTTGGTCTAGTGATATAACGACCGTGCGTTTGGAATATTATGATAACGATGCTTGTACAAACAGAAGATCTCATACTACTTCGACATCAAACACAATAACCGTTGACCTTCAGTCAGGCGATGTTCATAAAAATCTATGGGCCAAGGTGATGAATGCTGACCATCCATCATTGGCATCCAACTGCATTCCGGTCACTCCGTTACCTTCAGTTCCCTCCCCTCCGGAAGCGGGAGTTACCATAAGTAATATTTATCAAAACGAGGGTGGTGTTACAGAAATTGATTGGGAAGGCGGACGCCATACATATTATCTACTCGCCTATAAATCGGAGGATTGCTCGGGAGACATCGGAAAGGAGGTCTCAAACAGCACTGTCGAAGTATTTGCGCTCAGTCCAGATGAACCCGACCTTCGTTCCTTTAAAATCAAGGGCTCTACCAATGGATCTGACACAATTTATTCATCATGTGTGAAACGCCAAACATTTTTAAATAAACCTTATTTTAAGATTCGCAGCTATGCAGCCGGCGGTCAATGGGCTCGACTGCATTGGGAGGGTGAAAGAATCAAAATTGAGGACCTACAACTGACGCAGTACGACGGTCTCGGTTGCTCATCAAACCCAAAACCGCTCGCCATGTCATCAGACGCTTGGTCGAATAAAGGGGAAGGGTCCAAACACATCAACAATTTAGCTCCGCTGAAAAACTACAGCTTTAAACTTGCGTTGATCAGTGACACGTCGATTTTTTACTGCCAAAACGTCAGCACAACCGAGGCTGACATGCCAGACTGGTCTTATGGAAACAGTTCATCCACAGGCACTTTAACAAATGATCTACTCGTTATTGCCAAGCCGACCGTCACCAATGGAAAAACAGACTATAAATTAAAAATAAGCATCAACGGCATGACACCTGTAGAAAGCTACTCCTCCAACATTCCTGTCGGTGCAGTTTCAGAAGCAACATTAGTCACAATTCCCAAGAGTAAGGCCGAAAACAATATCATCACCGCCATTGCGCCGAACGATTGTTATTTCAAATATTTCGAGGGCCGGACAGACATCAAGCTGTATCTGTCAAGTTACACAGCTGCGTCGTCACCGGTAGAAGTGATATGCGGAGATGGAACTATGGCTGATGGCGGTGGCGGAGACAGCTTTGGCGCACCTCCAAATACGGTTAAATCGAAGCAAATGCGACTAGGTATTATCAGCGGGGGCAAAGTCACATTTTCAGAAGAGTTATTTGCCTCGGATAACTGTGCTGTGGGCACCAAGCTCTCACAAATGATAGAAGACGGTTCCGCAACCTTTACAAGCGATGCTGGTACGTTTCCAATTGATGTATCGTTTAACCGCAAAGAAGGATTGATATTTACCGACGCAGGCGTCACCGCTGCAAATACATATCCCGATCAATTTGGTTGCGGCTTAAAAAACTGGACTCGAGGCACAAAGCAAAACCTCACTGAAAGCAGTTGTGGAAATGACAAACGAACAGAGTATCTTCGCTTCAAAGTGAGCGATGATAATCAACTGCTATTCACCTGTGATCCGAGCATCATGAACAATAGTGTCTACGGCAAAACCCCAGAGATGCGATTCCCAGGGTGTGACACCGCGAAGTCACCGACATTTAAGCGCCTTGGGCGCTAAAGTCTCGATCGTGAATCGAGACTAGAAAATTCTTTATATTCTGAGCGCTCTGGATTGAAGCCTCAAAACACCGCACCCAGACCAAACTGGAGTGCGACGGAGAACCACCCTCGGCGTACGTTGAGGGCGTCAATGGCGCCGCCGAGAGATTTGTCGGCATTGCCGACGTTTTCAGAATAATGAAGGGTTCCTCTGGCTTTCACGCCGCCCATATAGAGCGGAATAGCCATGTCAGCACCAGAGGTGAGCATGAAGCGACCAAAATGCATCTGGTAAGCGACCACAAGAGGAATCTCCACTGCATGGGCCGAGATGGAGCCTGTCACCAATTTATCCTTGGAGGCACCCGTCTTCGCAGCTTCAAACTTGGCCATCATAAGGTCGTAACCTAGGCCTGTATAGAGGAGTAAATCACTATCATCTCTGTGACGCCACGTAGCGCCACGCAGCCATCGGAATCGGTAATGATGAGACCACACAGCTGACTGCACCGCTACTGAGCCATCTGTTAAATCAAAATCGTCTTTGACAGGATTTTGCGGCACGAAGTGATAGGTCACATCAAAGGCTGCATCGCCGTTACCGTTTTGAGGGATGTGGTGTCTTAGACCAAAACCCACCACTGATCCTCGGATCGTGTCACCACTGCTCCAGATTTCGCCAGAGCCTTTCGCACGCGCTCCTGCCTCAAACCGCAGATCATTCATCCAAATCGGTAGCGACATCGTCGGGGCAATATGAAACTGAGTTCTCGATTTGAGCACCGGCGGTAGAATTGGCGCTGGAGGATCTTCCTCCTCCTCAGCCAAGCTTGCGGCATCACCCTTGTCGTCGAGGGCGCCATTCTGCAACCGCTCCACCATATAAGAGGTCACCGGCCCCAAATCTGCAGGCCAAGCGTATACTCCATCAGTGATTTTATCTTTGTCTTCAGGCGTCAGCACAATAGCTGCGGCGCGGGGCTTTGTGCGCACAATTCCGGCACATAGCAATTTACGCAGGTCAGATCCAAAAAAGCACACATCACGACCAATCACAAAGCCAGTGTCACTTCCCTGATCAATGACTGCAAAATGACCTTTTTTGCTATGACCGCGGTGCCTGACCACAGCCAGTTCTGCGGGATTAGCCACACCGCTAGCCCACGCTTCATTGGCTGCAAACACTGAGAGGACGCTGCCGCAGAGGATCTTTAACGCTGAATTCATATAAAACTTTGGCAAATGGACCCCAAAATAATCGCCGGGAAGTGTGTCGTCCGGCTAGACTGATCTGTGGAAAATCAAAACCCTTTGTGCTTTACTATCTAGTATCGCAAATCCTCATTATGCAAGGAAGCCCTATGAGACCATCCATGATTTTGCATTTCACGAAAACTGCGGCGATTTCTGCTTTAATCTTAGCCACAACCCCAGCCATGGCGTTGATTCATGGCGAACTCAGTGTCGGCCAACGCTCCGGTAACTTTGAGCAGAGTGGTTCCTCCGGCAAAACCCTTTCCGGCCAGACCGTAGAAATTGCTGGATACTTGGACCCAATTCCTCTTGTTCCCATCGGAGTCGGCGTTCGCCTCGTTTCTGACGCCTTTGACGCCAAGATTGCTGATCATGGTTTTAAATCGATGACATCGACAGCCATCGTTCCAGAAGTCACTGCTTGGCTGCCATTCTCACTAATCATGGATCTAGTACCATTCGCCCGCGTTGGTTACACAGCCGTGTCGGCCTATAAGGCAACCACTGAAGCGTCAGTGGCAGGCGTGACTGCTTCGGGAAGCGTTGTACTTAAAAGCACTGGTCCACGAATTGCTGCAGGACTGAACTATGAGGGATTACCTTTTATGGCTGTGTCGCTGGCCTTTGAGCAGTCTTCTGAGACCTTATCTATTTCAGAAGGTAAGATTGGCGGCGTCGATCTATCTGCAGGCGCAAAGGACATCACATTCAATAACACAGCCATCTTGGTAGGCGTCAAAGCTGGTATATGATCCGTTACCGAATCCGACGTTTATTGAAGTTTCGAGACGACGTGCCCTCCACTCATGCAAAGGGGGCACGTCGTCGTGCTTTCAAGCGTCAACTCAGCGTGCCGGCCAAGTTTGCAAAGGTCTTTCAGATCACGGCCTCTGCTTATCGGGAAGCACTAAAAATTGAAAAGAAACAAGGATCTCTTCCCCAAGTAAAACTGCAAGCGATGATCTTGCAGTGGGCTCGAGATGTTTTAGGCGTAATGTCCATGGATCTTGAGATCAAGGGCGTTGCACCCGAAATGGGCACACCTGTGCTCTTCGTCGGTAATCACATGAGCTACGTTGATATCCCGCTGCTCATGGCCAGTGTTCCCGTGGTGTTTGTTGCCAAGGAAGAAGTCTCCAAGTGGCTTGTCATCGGTGATGCCAGTAAAAAAGCGGGCACTGTGTTCGTGAAACGAGAAAGTGGCAAATCACGCGCCAATGCAGCCGAGGCCATTGTCGAAACCATCGTGAAACACAAACGTAGTATCGGCATTTTCCCGTCAGGTACCACCTGCATGTATGAGAGCAAACCTTGGCGCCACGGTGCATTCAAGATCGCTGAAAAACATAATATCCCCGTACAACCATTTCGCATCCGTTATGAACCCATGCGCAAGGTGGCTTACATTGAAAACGACACCTTTGCTACCCACCTGATGAGTTTATTGAAAGTCGAACGACTCAAAGCAGTGATTGAGTTTGGACCTGTACGTAGCGTTTCTGACGCAGAAAAAGACTGCGAAGAGTTGTACGAATGGACACGGGAACTTCTCATCAAACAATGACGTCGAAACCCTTTAAGACATTACTATGGGACCTGGACGGGACGATCACCGATCCACGTGGCGGTATCATCGGTGCTTACTCAGAGTTTTTACGAGAGTCAGGGCTAACCGTACCGGCAGAAGAAGACCTTCTTTGGGTAATCGGTCCACCTCTGCGCGATTGTATGGCGAAGCTGATCGGCACCACCGACAAAGACACCATAGAGAAGGCCGTCGTCCGTTACCGCCACTGGTACGTCAACGAAGGGCTCATGTACCGCGACATTCCTTATGACGGCATCCGCGAACTTCTTCAGGACCTTCAGCAATCTGATGTGCGTATGTTTGTAGCCACTGCTAAAGCCCATACCTATGGTCGACAGATTCTAAGACACTGGGGACTGGAAGAGTTTTTTGAAGATATTCACGGAAGTGAGCTAAACGGAACACGCAGCAATAAGGCCGATCTTCTAAGCTGGATGCTGGATCGTTACAATATTGTCGCAGATCGCTCGGTGGTTATGATCGGTGATCGCAAACACGACGCCGATGCTGCCAAGGCGAACCGACTCACAAGCCTCGGTGTTGGCTATGGTTACGGCTCCAAAGACGAGCTGACCACAGCTGGAGTGGATCATTACTGTGCGAGTGTCACTGACTTGCGAAAACTTATATTTGCCAAGATCTCTGCAGAGTAGAGATTTAAAGCTTAACGTCGACCTAAAAAATCTTTTAAATAAAGTTCCGTAACGCGCGTTGCAAATCGCATCGAAGCAACTGAGATATGCTCATTGTCTCCGTGACTGTGCTCGTTATTTGGATCAAGCATGATCGGTTCAAACCCATAAACAATCATCCCTCGCTGACGAAAATAAGCTGCGTCAGTTGTAGAGTTTAAAATTGGGGTTTCCACGGGTGGCCTACTCTTTTGTTTTGGATGAACCATGACATTGGCACGTTTGATCGCCTCCAGTAACGGGGTATTGATCGGAGACGCATCAGCAATGACGGGCTCATCTGTGACCTTAAACTTCAAGGGACGTCCTAACATTAGCTGACCCACTTGCGCCAAAACTGCGTCACGGGAATCACCAGGAAGGAGTCGGAAATCAAACACAAACTCTGTTGTCTCAGGGGTCGCTTCATCCGAGATCGCAGCAAAGGACTGTACTTCAAGACTTACTGCAGGGGTCTTTCGAGCTTTAACAGCTCGCTCCAACTCTAAAACCGCTTGCGCCAGGAT
>JBIIGV010000209.1:0-3482 GCA_044236265.1 Oligoflexales bacterium | reverse complement strand
GGATATTACACCCACGGGGACTTGGATGAATGACGAAGGCGGCGGTTCCATGAGTTTGCGCCGCGCATTCGGGAAAAGCTGTAATGGATTCTTTGCAAAACTTGCGATCAATCAGCTAGGAATTGGCGCCATCACGCGCTATGCAAAGCTATTTGGTTGGGAGTCTCAGCTTCCTGCCGATGTCGTCGTTGAAACAAGCAAGATGATGCCTCCACCCGCTGCAAATTCCACAACCCACACCGTAGGCCGTTTTGCTGCCGGTTTTGGCCACGTAGGAATTAGTCCGATGCATGGAGCCTGGATGGCCACTCTTATTGCGAACGGCGGAGTCCCAAAGCCAATCAAGCTACTTCGTCAACCCGGCGAGGATTCCACGCAAAACGGGACCCCCATCTACTCAGCCCAGACTGGCAAGCGCTTGATGGACATGATGCGCAGCACCATACACGGTGGAACAGCCAGCCAAACTTTTGGGCGAGGTCGCTACCGATCTATTGCCCATGAGGTCGGTGGAAAAACCGGCACCCTGACAGGCCGCACACCAGCTGGACTCACATCACTGTTTATTGGTCTTTATCCGGTTAGCGCTCCGCGCATTGCTGTCTCGTCGGTCGTGGTTCTTGAGGACCGCTACTATTTCAAAGCACCGCAACTAGCAGCGGAAGCGATCATCACCTGGAAGCAACAAAAGGCAAAAAACACCCATGCGCGCCGCTAGTAGCATAGTCCAATCATTTACAGACAATTAACCTTTTTTTTTGATTCCAGAGCGTAGTTCCTTGTGCTACACCGAGTCGGATAAGACAACATCAGCCCTGTAAAACAGGGAAATTTATTGTTAAGAGCTGGAGAGGAAGGCCATGACGCAAACGATACCGGTTGTAAGTTTGAAAACCTATCAACAAGGCAGCAAAAATGACCAGGATCGTTTCATTTCAACAGTCGGAGATGCTCTGACGGACCTTGGATTTTTTTCCGTGGAAGACCATGGCGTCGACATGAAGTTGATCGATAAAGCTTACGGCATTGCCGCTGAGTTTTTCGACCTATCAGAGGAAAAGAAAAAGCAATACGAAAACCTTCAGATAAGGGGTCAGCGCGGCTACACAAGCTATGGCCGCGAACATGCAAAAGATAGCAAAGCTGCCGACCTCAAAGAATTTTGGCACGTAGGACGCGATCTTCCACCTGGGCACCCTCTCAATAAGGTTTACCCCGACAACTTATGGCCTCGTGAAATCCCTGAATTCAAGACCGTGTTTCTTGAACTGTTCAGACAGATTGAGCAATGTTCCATGACACTTCTAGAGGCCTGTGCACTTTACGTAGGTGAGTCAAAAGATCGATTCACGAGTATCGCCGAAAATGGAAATTCAATTCTGCGCATCATCCACTACCCCCCGATTCCACAGGACCGTGATCCCTCAAGTATTCGGGCTGGGGCCCACGAGGACATAAATCTCATTACGTTGCTTTGCGAAGCGACCACTGGCGGCTTGGAACTCCTGCAGCGCGATGGAACCTGGAGACCAATTCATGCTCTTAAAGGGCAAATTGTTTGTGACACTGGCGACATGATCCAAAACCTTACGAACGGCGTTTTAAAATCCACAACTCATCGCGTCGTTAATCCTGACAACAGCCGTGAGCGTCGCTTCTCAATGCCATTTTTTATGCATCCGCGTGCCGAGGCTAGTCTGAATCCGCTCGAGTCTTGTATTAAACGTCAGGGCGGGAAAAAGCAATTTCGGGATATCACGGCCGGTGAGTATCTCTCTGAGCGCCTTAAAGAGATCGGCCTAACGTGATCAACCACCTCGGCCCGCTGTAAGCTGCTATGACCTGCAGGGAACATCGCCAGCTTTGCCTTTTAACCAAAAGGCATAGGTAAATTTATTTTATCCAAAACCGATCAATCCTTCATGAAAAGACTGAAGGAAGCACTATCAATGAAACGTCTTAGCAGAACAGCCGCATCGGTTGCTATCCTATCTTTTGCAGGTCATTGCCGCGCTGCAAGCCCTCTTGAAATCAATGATTTCGCAGATAGGACGCCTACATCCTATATGTTCTTCGATTATGGTCTTGCAACCTATAAATCCAAGCTTGTTGATAGCAACGACACAGCTGGCGCCGTTACATATGGATTTGGACTTAATGCTGGCGAGAATCGAAACTTTGGAGTCGAGTACCGTGTGGAGACAGCAACGGTAGCGTTTGAAACAAATCAATCCAGCCTCAGATCAAACTGGACATCAACCATCTTCAAATACCGTCTTTGGGCTTTTGAACTCGGCCCTGTAATCGGCAGCGTCAAGATGAGCTCAAAACGCGAGAACGCGGAGATTTTTGATATTGTGGGCGGTGGATATGGTGGCTATTTTGGAATTTTGATGCCTATCGGATCCAAAAATATCGCCTATATGAATGCTATGAGCGTTGCGACCGCGTCTCCTGTAGACACCCAAGCACGAACGATCACAATGGGATCACGAATGGATCTGGAGTTAGGCACGAAAATAAAAGTAACGCGCAAGGCGGTTGATTTCGTGGTTGGCTACCGTCGCCGCACCCTATCGATCACCGAAGGGGGCAGTCCATTCAGCGAGCTTCAAACAGCGACCTTCTTTGGCTTCAACGTCGGCAGTACATTTTAAGCGATTTCATTGCGGGACTCCGACAATCCCGTCTCGATCCTTCTGATATCAACTGCAAATGAAATGCCGCCTTCGCTACGGACGCGGAAAACCAGTTCATCATCGCGCTTCAGGTTTTCAATACCAGCCCGCTGTAAATCCGGACCAAACATCAATATCTTTTGTTGAGGTTCGTTTTCACCAACATCAAGTTCAATGACGCCAGCACGCTCAGGATTATAATGTGCGACACGTCCAAAACGCTCGCCGGCCCGCTCGTCAGCATCAAGAACCATGGCTCCACCGCGGGATACTGAACGGTAGCATTCGGAGAGAGCCAAGTCTTTCTCATCTGCCTCTTTAACGAAAACATAGAGCATATGTTTGGCTCGCGTCATTGCAACATAAATCAAGCTCGACATAATTGGATGACGAGGAGGCAAGTTATACTCACTTAGGTTAAACGCAATAACAACCTTGGCCTCAAGGCCTTTGAATGTTGCTATCGTCGCAATGGAGACTTCTCCGTCTTTGCTTGCGTCATTGCGACGAATCCGATCGGTTGTAAGCTTAGTTACTTTGAGTCCAGCTATAGTTTCCACGCCAGTCAAAATACTATCTTTATTCTCAGGCGCCCGGGCAGATAACAGCATGAGTTCATCTTCACGAACACCACGTTCATCTGTCAGCTCACGAATAAGAGCAGCCATCTTTTGTCGTGCATCCTCCGCATCCTTGTAGCGGATAATTTGTGGCATGTATCCAGCACGGTCACTGAAGGCCGGAATATGAGACTGGGATGAACGTCGCAGGCCACGCGCAAACTCACTGATCTGACGTGTATTG
>JBIIGV010000012.1:0-40152 GCA_044236265.1 Oligoflexales bacterium | reverse complement strand
CCTGGTAGTCCGCAGGGATGGCTTCTTCACGCATGTTTTCGCCTTTTGCGCCGTCAAAATAGTAAGCCTTCATTTTGACGAGGTCGATAATGCCGTTGAGGTCCGACTCAGCGCCAATTGGAATCTGAATCATAACGGCGTTGTGACCGAGTTTCTCTCTTAGAGCGCCAGTCACGCGGTATGGATCTGCGCCTTGGCGGTCAAGCTTGTTAATGAATGCAACGCAAGGCACGTTGTAACGCTTCATCTGGCGGTCAACTGTGATCGACTGAGACTGAACGCCGGATACACCGCAAAGAACCATAACAGCACCGTCGAGAACGCGCAGAGAACGCTCAACTTCTACGGTGAAGTCAACGTGACCTGGGGTGTCGATAAGGTTTACGGTGATGTCTTTCCAAGCAACAGTCGTTGCTGCAGACGTAATCGTAATACCGCGCTCTTTTTCCAGTTCCATGTGGTCCATGGTTGCGCCGTCACCACCACCGCGGACTTCCTCGATCTTGTGAATACGACCGGTGTAGAAAAGAATACGCTCAGACAGCGTGGTCTTTCCGGAGTCGATGTGGGCGGAAATCCCAATGTTGCGGTATAGGTCTAATCTCTTTGCCATATGCCTGCCCTTAAAAGAAAAAAAGTTGGTTCTACGCGCTTGGCCCTTGGCGAGGCCATCCACTGGAGCCCCCGCCCTTGGTGTAGGGGACGACTGCCAGTTTCAAAAAATATAGGCGGAGGTTGTAGCCCCTAGGCCCCTAAACTTCAAGAGAATTTCTGGATTTTCATAAAAATTTTACGACCCCTGGGTGGAACCCCTTAAATTTCTCTCAAGATTGCACTTTTCTTGCCATAAATCCAAAGGGGGGGCATTCTGGGTTCCATCGTTCTAGGATGGGGAGCGCGGTCCTCATTCCATAGATGACGTTTTAAATCTTCTGGGGATGGACGCAGCGTTGGCCATGATGTCGCTAGAAGCATCAGCAACACAATAGTTTAACCATGTCCGCCTTGAAAGGCCCACTCCGGCGCCGGAGCGGCTTCCTGCAAGCATTGCCAACCTATTGATATCGGGGACACAAAACTGAGTGCCCATTGAATGAGTCCCCAGCTAAGGATTGCATTGGCACCAAAAAAACCCCCGATGCCTCAGCACCGGGGGTTTTCCACTTAGAAACGCTTGTCAGTTACGAGAGCCGTTCAATATAAGCCCGATTCAGCCACCAAAAGCTGGGATGCCAGTGAATGCTGTTGAAAGCTTACCGCAGAAGTTTGGCACCACCGTCGTAAGATCTACGTTATTGGCATCAGAACCTGGGATGTTATAAGTAGATCCGCCACCAGAAACTTGACCGTTCGCTTTAGCCCCAAGTGAGACGAGCTCAAGCGAGCTTTCCAGTGCGCTACAATCTGCTATTGCAACATTGGACAAATCCGTCGCGCTGAAACATGCGTGGGATAAAGTGCCTTTTTGTGAGCCCATACCTGACTGAATGCGCACGTAAACATGTGTGGCGTTGGTCTTAGCATGAATTTGCTCACCACCGATGTTTACCCCACCAGCCGTTAGCTCGAGTGTCCCCGCGGCTACGTTAGCTTTGAAGTGCATCAGAGCTGAAGAGCCTGTGAAGTTATTTGTTAGGCCTTTATAGACAACCGCCATGTATGCATCCACTATGCGGTCGGCGTCACTTGTCCCGCTGATTTTAGCCATGGTCATCACGCAATTGTCACTGCCATCTAAATCTTTGTTAGCGCCGTCTACGAGATACCAATCATTGTCTTTTTTGCCGAACATCAAGGTCAGTCCAGGACTCATTGTTTCTTGGCACTGGCCAAACAATGGAAAAGTTGTAGTTCCTGTTGCTGCAGGAACGGAGAATGCACTCGAAACGTCCACAGGAGTAGAGCTCAAGCAGCTTGGCGCTGTTTCCATGCCGGAGACGCGTGAATCGTATTCTTTCATGCGGTTGTCGACATTCTTAACCAACTTCAGCATGTTGGTTGGACCTTCCGAAAAAAGGCGATTTTTGACTTCATTCATGACTGCTGTTTTGTCAGATGGCTCTGGCAACGCCGTCGTCGCATTCAAACCTGAGGTTTTTGCCACTGCATTTAGAGTCGCTGCCACATTTCTTGTGAGGAATGATTTTGTACCCGATGATGTCACCAAGGAGCTTGGAGTCACGAGTGCCGTCGGTGGGTAGGCTTGCGGAGCGCCAATGCTCCCGCCGTTTCCTTTGTCTTTCTTGCCACACGCATAGAGAGCTAATAAACCCAACGCAACTCCACTCACGGCAATCTTGGTAAATTTTCCTGAATCTCTCATTCCTACACCTCTTTGGTAGTGGTTCAAAAACAACAAAAAAATACTGAGAAATTATTGTATGCTTAGCCGATAATATAGTCAAATTGACATTAAAATTAGCTAGTTAAGTCTTTCGCATCCCGCCATCCGCGGGATATCGGGGACACATAACTGATTGCCCATTGAATTCACAGATTAATCAATAGTCATTCAGTTATGTGTCCCTGAATTCACGAAATACTATTTCAGACATGCTGGGCAATAGCATACACCGACGCCACTAGAAGAATTGCCGTGTAAATCAGACCATGAATAGTCAGCCATAAAGAATCGGTCAGTTGCGGGATCTGTCACGGCAAAATCTTCCGTCGACCCCGAGTGAGGTTTGTTTTTGACCGCCACCTGTAGCTGATAATATGCAGCTCCATCCTCGCGAGCAGCTTTGAAGGCAAAAAGATTGGATGGACCACGGGACGACATCGATTGCGTGATAACATCATAGCGCAGTACTCCACCACGACTACGACCTAGTTTTAGTCGAGCTAACTGATCATTAGAGTCAAATTGCCCGGTAACACGAAATTCGACATTTAGCGAACCGAACCAGGACCTTTTACCCAGCAGGCATTCAAACTGGTCATCTACCAATGTCGCGTCCGCGCGCATCTCTGGTTGCAATGTACTTAGCGCCATCGCGGGCTGTCTTACTGAAAATCCATCGCCCCTACTTTTGTCATCTAACGTCTTGAGCTGTCCACACGAGAGAACTCCCATTGCTGTAATCGCCAGAAAAGTCCACCTAAGCATACCAATCCCCCAAGTAATAAAACGTGTATGTTGTTGCACCCATCCCCACCAAGGATGCTATGGCTCGCCGACTACCCAAAGAATCATCAACAAGTCATGGGAGGAGTGCTTAAATTCATTTCGTTAAAAATGATACATAATTATATTAAGTATCATTTTTTAATACCCTTGGTACAGATTGATACATCTGCGTGAGACTTGCCTGCCAGTCCCGAACAATCTTAACAAGTCCGTTATTCCAAAATTGATTGAGAACAGATACTTCGTCCGCCGCATCGAAATAATACGATGGGCGCCGAATCCGATTTTGGTAGCTCCATCCTCTGGGGATGCCAGGCTAAAGACGCGCCTGCTCCCCTAGGCTCCCAAAATTCAAGAGAAATTCTGGATTTTCATAAAAATTGTGCGCAGCCTGGGCGGAACCTCTTAAATTTCTCTCAAGATTGGTCTTTTCTTGCCGAAAATCCAAATGGCAGTCCATGGTGGGGCTAGCCTAAAGGGGGATTTATGGGAGCACAACAGGACGTAACCCAGGTACTCGATCTCGGATTAGCGCCAGATCAACAGCCGCAGGCAATGGCCGGAGCGATTGTGCAACCACCGACTGTGCCCGGCTTTAATCAGTCATTTGGAACAGGAACGGGGGCCTTTGCAGCTGGGGCGACCGGTTTCAACGCGGTGAACACCGGAATGTTGCTCAAACAGGGACATGCCCCCTTGAGCCTAAAAGACAAGCTTGAAGCCAACCGGATGATGGTCATTCTGGGTTCGATCGTTTTAGGCTTGGGGGCGTTTTTCTTCCTCGGTCCCTATACGACTGATGACGTTTTAAATCTTTTGGGGATGGGGGAACCGCAGTTTCAGGCTCCTGTTCCTAGAAAGCCTCAAAATGATGTTGTGTCTAAGCCAAATTCCGATGTGCCTTCGCCGCCCAGTGAGACCCCATCAAACGGCGGATCGGCCGATAAAAGCGCCTCTACCGAAAAGTCCGATTCAGTTTGGAGTAACGTTGAAAACGAGCTTGGTACCGATCTTCCAGAATTGGGAGCGCAGCTTACGAGCGATCAAGATGCCATGCTACGAGAAAAATTATCCCACCGATTTAATTATCAACGATACGTAGGTGTCACGGAGCTTTCGGCCCTGAGAGCGCGTGGTTCGGAAGACTTACTGCGCACAGGTTTGGAGTCGAAGAAGTTTTGGACTCGTATGCGTGCCCTTATTGGTCTTGCTGACTTGGGAGCAGAAATTACAGATGAAGACGTAAAGATGGCTCTCGGAGATGCTCACAGTGAGTTGCGCGCCAGGTTTTTCAAACGCTTTGAAAAATCCCCATGCACGGTTGGATGCTTTTACGTAGCGCGAGCAGCGCTACCTCACCTGGATGAACTTGGTCGTGCGCAGGTGATCCAGGTGATCTCTCGGGAATCTGCCGACGTGCGCGATGTCTTTATGGTTGCTGCCACGTTCGACAAGTCTGAGATGGTTCGATCGGCGGCCGAAGCGTGGCTCTCGCAAAACTCTGTAGACCCATCCATCAGGGGTGAGGTCAAGGCATCCATGGGGCAATGATAGACAGCCGAATCTACAGACGGTTTATGACATTTTAAAAAAAGACTAAAGTTCGGGGTGCTTAAAGCCGATAGGAGGGACTCTTGGAGGGTCCTGAAATGTATGGCTATCGCAAACCCATGGTTTGTGCTCAGATTGCATTGATATTGACTCTGATAGCGTCAGGTTGTTCGCCGGTAAACCAAGTCTCGCGACTACGCAGTTTGGCTGACCAGGTATTTGTCGCGCTGTTCGACCAGAAAGTAGAGACGGACCCTGCACTTCTGGTCTCATTTCCAAATAAGACGGATGCGCAGCTATGTTTGACGGGACGAGATGGCGCCTGTGACGCCAGCGCAGAAAAGCTAACATTAGAGGAATTTGGTGCTCCCGGTGAGCGCGCACTATATCGTCCAAAAATCTCACCAAAACTGACCACACTTCAGGACTATCTCATTATCAATAAAGCTGGATTGGAAATGCTGCGCTTTCGATTGAAAAATCCAGGTGCAGCTAACTCTCTTGACGAAGCCTTGGCGCTGATGTCGCTAAAAACCCTACAAGACGAACTGACATTTCTGACTCAAGACAAATTTAATGGTCGTTTGGCTGGCACCACGGAGAATAATCAGCTTGGAGATTTTTTGATCGAAGAGCTTAAAAAACTCAAAATTGCGCCAGTGTTTGGCGAATATCGCCAGCAGTTTCGCATGACGGTTGGCCCAACGAGCGGCAGCATGTCGAGTAACATTGTTGGCCTGATCGAAGGAAGTGATCCCGCGCTGAAAAACGAGTATGTCGTCATCGGTGCTCACATGGATCATGCAGGCACTTTGGACAAGGGTTACACGTGCAGTGCGGGTGCCGCAGGTGACCGTATCTGTAATGGCGCCGATGATAACGGATCAGGAACAATAGCGCTGTTAAATGTCGCCAAGTCACTCGCGACGGTACGATCATCGCTGAAACGCTCGGTTCTTATTATGTGGTTCTCTGGTGAAGAGGAGGGCCTTTTAGGCTCGCGCCATTATGTTGCCAATCCCGCGGTACCGTTGAATAAGCATGTGTTCATGATCAATTTGGACATGGTTGGCTATGCCAAGACGTTTGGTAATGCGATTGCTGCGATAGGAACAGTGACATCAAAGTGGGGTGATGCGACAGCTCGCAGTATTTCGCAGAAGTATCCTGCTTACAAAATGAAATTTACCGAGAAGGTCGAGGGCGGAAGTGATCATGCCCCGTTTATGAATAAGGGCGTCCCGGGTATTTTCTATCACACCGGCGTGTCTAACAACCCGCACTATCACAAGACGTCAGATCATGTTGATAAAATCGATTTTGACGGGATGCTGGTGGCTTCAAAGATCGCCTTGGAAACCGTTGTGGCAGCTGGTTCTGCGCCTGAGCTTAGCCGTCCATCCGGCATGAGTCTTGCGGATTCTGCATCAAAGTATGTTTCTGACGAGGAAGCTGCCAAAGGATGCCATTATCTGATGGATTACAAATATCTAGATTAAATACCTGCTGTCCACTCAGTCATCATTAATCTCATAAACAATTACGGCTCTCAGGTGTCGGCTGGGCTCTGTGATTTTCCCTTTGTATATCAGCTAGGTCGGACATCGTAGTAGTTAACGAACTTTTGCGATTAAAGGCGCAAATGCACGTTTCCGAGGTACTCCCAGCTTTTGTTCGTATCGATTGGTGCGACGAAAAGTAAACTTTGGAGGACCACGTATATGAAACATGATTTTTTTAGCGCGCGATGGCCTACATTTTGGGGTTTTGCAGGGTTGTTTGTTCTGACGTCGTGTGGGTCAGAATCACCGCCAAGCAGGGCTTTGCAGGCGTTCGCGCAAGCCGATCAGACGCAGATGGATACAGAGGATATTGTCACCTTGATGATGGTCGCTGAAAAACTTCCCGACCAGCAGAGTTCAGCATCGCAATTGGAGGAACGAAAATTATCACTGATGCCTCTTTTTGAAGGGGCAGGGGTCGACGAAGCGCTTGTGGTTGATCAAATCGGACTAAGCCTCGACGCAGATACAGATATGAGAGAGGCAACAGATTTGCGGGTTTACGATACGCCGATTAAAAATCAGGGATCTCGCCCATGGTGTACATCGTTTGCGACCATTGCAGCCGTTGAGAATCTTGGTAGAAGATTTTTTGGCACTTCGATGGATTTAAGCGAAATTCATCACTTTCGATCCTACGGTGTATATCAAACAAGTCCCTCTTTAGAGGCAGGTAGGACCCGCGGATTTATCGATGAGAGTCTTTGGCCCTATTACGGCCAAAAGCAAGCTGGTGCTGATGGCAAGGTGAGAGCAAAATTATCGGCAAGCAGAAAAATAAAACTAACGTTGTCGGATGTTATCGCATCAATTCGTGCCGGCGAGCCTGTTGTGATTAATCTTGATGTAAACGGCTCCTTTATGAACCCGAAGTCTGGTGGGATCATTATGCCGGGGGGAGCAAAACAGGGCGGGCATGCGATCGTGCTGACAGGGGTTGTTGTTGACAGTCGCGTCGGCGGCGGTGGTTATTTCATCATTAAGAACTCATGGGGTAGTTCCTGGGGTAACCGCGGATATGGCTACATTCCTTTTAGTTACTGCAGCTACTCATACTGCTACGCATGGTCGATTGCTGATATTGCGGTTTTTGATGACCAGGGGAAACTTAGAGACAAATCTCCTCTTGTTGTTCCAGCGCCAACTCCTGATGTGACGCCAGCGCCTCAGCCACAACCTGCGCCAACTCCAGCACCAAGACCAGCGCCGGTTCCCGATCTCATTGTTGATGGCATTACACGTGATTCATTTCGATTGACATCGGCAACGAAAGACTACCGCGGACTACTAGGCGCTCATTTCTTTGTTTTGGATATCGCGGGTGACAAACGCGCTCTGGAAGCCGTTCAATCTGTCATCTATCAAGTTGATGGTTACCGTGATTTCTCTGCAACGACTGGTGCTAAAGATGGTTTGCAGGTCTTGCCCATAGATTTTCAAAGTCGAGCCTACAAAATTTGGAATTGGCAAAAACTGTCTGCGGATGCTCGGATTCGTCTGAAGGATGGTCGTGTCATTGAGCTAGGAACAACCGTTATTGATCTTTGATTTTGAAATCAACTTAAGGCGTCTTCCCGATTGCCTCGGGGAGACTCCTTGAGCGTCTCTGTGTCTTTTAATTGAGTTTACGTGCAGCGATACTGCAGTTTTGTTGGGTCGGATTCGTTACAACTACGTCGTAAAGTTTAATGACGTATTCTATGGTGCGGCTGGTTGGCTTAGTCAGCAGCCAATCGGGTATACCTGGATTGTGATAGATACGGTTGTAGGCAGAGACCTTGAATCTTAACTCCTGCAAGCCATTCCAGACGCCAGAGTAATTGTTTTGCAGAGGTCCTGGAAGCGCAAGAGGTGGCCCTCCAGCGACCGCTGGGATCGTAAACGGACTTCCTTGGCGTAGGAATGAGCAAGGTAGCTTGTCAATGTCGGGTGGAATGAAACCTTTAGTCAATCCTGCGCGTATTGCGTAGAGATCAACAGATCGGCCTGTGGGCTGGGTTGTCATAGAACTGACGGAGCCTGTTTCTGGAGGCAGATCACTCACTGGCAGGCTGTCGCTCGGTTGGCTTTTGTCAGGTTTGCTCGTCTTCACCGGTGCACAGCTGACGACTAGAGTGACATGAATCATCCAAACTATGATGCCCGCCCTCATAGCTTATCTCCGATACGCCTAAAGTGCATGAATAGTATCCTGGCATCATTGATGGAGATGTTTTTTGAGTCGTTGTTATAACCCATACCGGTAAGGTAAAAGCGTGTCTGCGTGGCAAGATCTCCTTCGATGGCTAGATCGAAAATGGATAAAGCTCGTGGTTTGTCTGGATCAATCAGCATCATATTTGCCAAGTGAGATGATAGACCGTCGGGCGCGCGACTTAGTTGAAGAAATATTTTACTGGATTGAAGGCGGTCTTCCGCGGCGACATGGACGAGTGTTTCAGTGAGCAGTGCGTCACCGCGAAGATGTTCCCAGTTTAAACTGAGAATGGTTTGAATTGGAGGACCTGATGGGTGTGTCGGAAGCTTTACAGCTTCGCTGGCAACAACACCCATTTCATGAAGGTAGCGTGCGGTTTGAATTTCATTTGGTAATTCATTTAAAGGTCGAAAGATCACAGCTGATAGCGTCGTCGGCTCGGTGATTTTCAGAGAGCAATTATTACGGTCAGCACTGGTCCCCACTGTGAGCTTGGCGCTAAGAGTCAGGCGCGCTGGATTTGCGCCAGCGGGGATCTTGTAGACAGTTTGCATGGCGCTAGAACCGACTGCTCGAGCCTGGCTCACAGTGTGAGCACCGTCTTGAGATAGCTCCTTTTGGTCAAGGTTTAAGGTCCATGCTAATGATGCGCCCTCACAGGCTGAGGTCTTTCCCTCTGCGATAGACCAAATGGTTCCAGAGCGGACTAATAAAAAATCGCCAGATTTAATGTTTTTCGAGTCGATTTCGATAATCGAGTCAGCGATCGAGTTAATTTTTAGCTCGGTGACTTTAACTTTATCGGTATCGAGCATATCGGCAGCAAAATAGGGTGGCATACCCGGTTTTTGCACCTTGGCATCGAGTGCATAAGCAACTTGAGTTTGCCTGAATACCAAAAGACTACTTTCAGTGTTTGATGGTACTGCACTGCTTCCAGCGATCGACAGGGCGACATTGGCGTCAGCGGAGTCGGAGACCTGATGGGTCATGCTTTGGCGAATCACTGATACGGTGTCGGAATCACCAACAAACTGAGTTGATGGAGATCCCACAGTCGTCGTCCCGATTTGAAAGGTCGTCGTAGTTTTCGCCGCTGCCGATCCGCGAGGGTAGGTCAGTCTTACATTACTGATCAGCTTGTCCCCTTTGACTAGCGAAAGCTTACCAAATGAGATGGAGGACTTTCCTGCGGAGGTCTCAAGCTTGCCGGTGACGGCCTCTTGTAGAAGATAGATAAAACCATCTTTAATACAAGTTGACCCCACCGAAATAGCGCTTGCACCGCAGTCTGCACTTGATGCCTTGTTAGATTTATCTATGTTGACAGGGCGACATCCGAAAATAGCGCTAACAAGAGTAACCGCGGTGCTGAGGGCGACCGCGGGTTTTACAGCTCTTTGGCTTAACTTAGCCACGCGCGTCTCCTCTTATTTGGAGCTTGCCACCGAGTCTTTGAGTTTTTTCAGATTTTCCAGTTTTTCTTGTAGAAAAAGGTCTCCTGCTACAACGCCATCGGCTTCCACAAGATGGTCAAGATCATTAGTCGATGCGCCAGCCAGCGCAAAGTTTACGACGGTTTGTTTCTTGTTAATGCTGCGCTTGACAAGGTGTGTGATCTTTTTGAATTGACCTCCACCGACTGCGATCTTGTCGGTCACGGTAAGCTCATCTGCAGTCTTTGTTCCAGTGGCGGTGATGAACGGATGCTTGCTAGTCACGACCACGTGACCAGCGTTGCTAAATCCAACTTCATACATGCCTTTTCCAGCCTCTGGTCCCTTCGTCACGCGAACGACAATTCCGAACTTTCCAGTGACCGGGTTTTTGACATGATCGTTGAACTGGATATCTTTGATTTTCTTTTTGCTCCCGTCAGCCATCGTGATCATGGTTTCTGGGTCAAAACAGCCATTCAATGTTCTCTCAGTAGGAGACGACGTCGCGACGGCCGTAATTGTGCAGGCTTGCGAATCGACACCTTGGACGGTGGCCTTGTAGTTTACGGCAAACCAGCCTTTGCTTTTTGAATCCCAGAAAAGAG
The DNA here is from genome assembly GCA_044236265.1 of Oligoflexales bacterium. Taxonomy (GTDB): domain Bacteria; phylum Bdellovibrionota_B; class Oligoflexia; order Oligoflexales; family RGVZ01; genus CAMDKS01. The sequence goes on along the minus strand of JBIIGV010000012.1, from coordinate 29,668 downwards.
TTTTGTTTGAACCATCTTGTCTCTGAAAGATCGTGTAGTTGAAGCTGGTATTTGAGCCCTGTTTCGTGAGCAGCTCAGGACTTTTTGTGTAGTTGGAGATTGGAATCGCAAGACCGGCAGGGCTACCAGGGATAGCTTCCGAAATGTTTTGTGATGGATCAATGTAGCGGCACATGGATGAAACGGTGGGATTTGTTGGTCCACCTTTCTCTGGATCTTTCACGGTGACCGTCGGATCTTCTTTGCTGTCCTCTGGCGCTCCCTTCAAGATAACAGAAGGATCTTTCTTGAGATCTCGGTGTACCGAGCGATTTTTGCAACCGACTCCTGTCACTAACGATACCATGACAATCGCGGATAGGCCGACGACGTAGTTAGGTCTTCTAAGTTCCATGGTCCATACCTCCAGTATTTGGATCTGCATCGGTATAATCCACGTAAACCTTAAGGCAGGGCATTTATAGACATAAATGTCCGCCCTTACGATTCATAATTAAGTCTTATGAATCAGGGGCTTGTTCTGTTTTAGAGTTAACCACCCGTAATTATGGATGAAAAAAGTATGGGCATCAGCCGACTAACGGCAGACGCTATCTTCGTTTAACCAGAGACCAAGGCCCTTGGTTGAGGTTTGCGAAATTCGTCCATCAATAATTCTGTCCAGCAGTTGCCTTCTTGTGAATTTAACGCCACACGCCTCTTGATAAACCGCGAGCGTTGCAGCAGCGACGGCAGCCGCAGTCGAGCTTCCTTGAAAGGCGAATGCTCCTTCGACCTCGATAATTGATGGGGCGACAATTTCCGGCTTCGTGAATCCAGCCATAGTGGGCCCTGCCGAGCTATGGTCGTCATCGCTGGCCCCGACCGTAAGCACATTCGGATTGTCTGCCGGGATCATGACTGATGCAAATGGTGACTGATCGAGAAATGAAATATTCACACCATCGGCTGCCAGTCTCAGTCGCGAAGCTCCATCGAAGTTGCGACTGCGTGCAATCACCTTAAGTAAATAAACTCCTGGTTGCAGATTGGTGGAGATCATCTCGCGGGCGTGAGAGCTGTACTTGGGATCTTTACCATGGTCGACTCCATCTTGAATCAATTGGCTGGCAGCGATTTCTCGTTTTTTGCTGTCCAGCAAAACCAGATCCAGATCCCTTGATGTGCGCCAATCTTTCGTGTCCGCAAAGTCATTCCAAGCAAGAGTAATTTTGACGGCTGTCGCTGTTTCATTGACGACCAGTCGAACATAGTTTTCCTGATAAGGAAGTAATACGGTTCCGTCGCGTCTGAATTGAATGCTACCTTGCCAGCTACTTGATGCATAGTTTCCTGCTGCATTGATCCAAAGAATTCCTGCATTCGTGGCTTTATTTACGGCTGCATTAATAAAACCACCGCCATCAAAGTTTCCGCCAAACTCCCACACCTGCGAGTAGACGATCATGTCAACCTTGTCGCTGATGGCTTGATCAACTGCAGCTGAGAAATTTGTAAAACCATTTGAATTATAAAGTTTGATGCGCGGATGTTTGCTTTCGCTGGTCCAACGCGGAGAGCCCGAGGTCATCGCAAAAATAATTTCAGCTAATTTGGTGCCGTGGGGTGTGGGTGATTCATTGTTGAGTTTCGAGGGTTCTACTTTTGTATCCGGCGGCAGCTGCTTGCCAATGACGTCTTTGAGACCGCCAAATCCATTATCCAAGATTGCAATCGTTAGACGCTCGCCGTGATGACCTCGCCTAAGCCATGGATCAAGATTGACACTGGCTTTCAGGTAGTCGAGGTTTGTGATCGCTGCTTTGTAAATTGGATCCGCAGGAAGCGAGCTATCCGTGACTTCTGGGGCAGACTGCGATGGGCGCGAGGGCGTACCCTGCTCATCATCTTGGGAGCCTGGCATCCATGATGGGGTTTCTTGGCATGCGGCAACGAGCAGCGCAGAGTATAAAAACATTTTAAAATGCATAGAAAACCCCTGAATTAGAATTCCAGGGGTCTATATTTAATAAAGTTAGTATGGTCAACTATTAATCACTGTGCGTGAACAGGTAAATCTAATATTTAGGCTAAGACTCTGAACTCGTTGTTGTTTTTTGGGTCGAGGAGCCACCTTTGAAGTCGGTCACATACCAGCCCGTTCCCTTCAAAGCAAACGAGGACATGCTTAGCTGTTTCACCATGGGGCCTTTTCCACAGCTTTCGCAGGTCGCGGGAGCCGGATCTGTCGATTTTTGCATGACTTCTGTCGACTTGCTGCAGGCTTCACATTGGTATTCATAGATTGGCATCTTCGTAATCCTCACGACGTTTTGGCGATAAACCAGCCGTCTCAGTGTTGCGATTGTTCCCGAAATATCAGTTCCACCCCCGGGGTTGTCAAGCCCCCTCGGGCGTCACTAAATAAAATTCAAACCAACGTATCAACCGATCTAAAAAAAACGCCCAGGAAACTCCCGGGCGCTGTGAATCTTTTTAGGAGGAAAATCCTCTGAATAATTCAGGAAAATGCTGAGTCAACGCGCTGCTTCAGCTCCTGGCCAGTTTTCCAGAAAGGTAAGCGCTTTGGTGGAACGACGATCTTCTCGCCAGTCTTAGGGTTGCGGCCTTCGTAGGTTTTGTACTCACGAACCGTGAATGCACCGAATCCACGAATCTCGACGCGGTCACCTCGACAGAGAGTTTCAGCAACAGAGTTGAAAAATAAATCGACGACTTCCTCTGCTTTCGCAAGAGTGATATCCGCGCGCTCTGCCAAACCTTCAACGAGTTCTGATTTAACCATGCCTCACCTCAGAGATTCTGATCGGCTAATTCCGATTACCTCCTATTATTTTAGCCACATGCGGGTCCCAAAAGCAACTACCCGCCAAAATTTTTTACCAGATGCCGCCTCCGGCCTAAGTCCCATGGTGACAAGCCATCCCGAAATGGGTCAAAATGCTGGTTCATGACTGTGACGCTCGATAAATAGCGAACTTAATTGGGTATCCTAGAGTCATTGGATTGTTTTGAAAACGCGTAGATGTTGAAAGGCCCTGAGACACGGGTCCTAAGTGGGGGGTTGAAGTCGTGATTCCTTTTGAAAAGCCACTGGTTGATCTTGAACGTCGCATCGATGAATTGAAGCGTATCGCATCGAGCCAGCTTAAAAATGTCGATGGCGAGCTTGCAGACCTGGAAAACAAGGCAAAAGCCATTCGTGAGCAAATTTTTGCCAATTTGACACCCTATGAGTCAACGCAGATTGCCCGGCATCCGAAGCGTCCGAACTCTCTTGAGCTTATTGCCGAGATGACGACTGGCTTTATTGAGCTCCATGGCGACCGAAACTTTTTGGATGATAAGTCCATCGTTGGCGGTCTCGCGCGCATGGACGATATTCCGATTGTGATCATCGGTCATCAAAAAGGCCGCGGCACGAAAGACAATATTTTTAGAAATTTCGGCATGCCAAGACCGGAGGGGTACCGTAAAGCTCTGCGTCTCATGAGTATGGCGGAGCGATTCAAACTTCCGATCGTTACACTTGTCGATACACCGGGTGCTTACCCTGGAATCGATGCAGAAGAGCGCGGTCAAAGTGAAGCGATTGCCAAAAACATCATGGTGATGACGCGCTTGCGAGTTCCCTTGGTGACGGTTGTGACCGGTGAAGGTGGTAGTGGTGGTGCGCTGGCAATTGCAGTTGCAAATCGCGTCTATATGCTCGAGCACGGTGTCTACTCGGTGATTTCGCCGGAAGGTTGCGCATCGATTCTCATGAAAAGTGCAGCCGAGGCCCCAACTGCGGCAGAAATGCTAAAAATCACTGCAAAAAGCGCTTTAGAGTTGGGTGTGATTGACGGCATTATCAAGGAGCCTGAGGGTGGCGCGCATCGTGATTTAACGACAACGGCCGATCGTGTGCGTGCGCAGATCGTCAAGGCGTTGCGAGAGTTGCAGAGTAAATCTCCTGACACCCTGCGCGATGAACGATTTAATAAGTACCTTCACATGGGCAAAGTCATCGAACAATAAAATGATCGGTAGCAGCTACGCTTTCGACCTTTCTTGGGCGATCGAGTGGAGGGGCTTTGCATCAGACTGAGGATGAGATCATAGTCAAACCGATGGTTGTTGATGCTGAGCGAATGATCGCGACAGCTCCTCCATCACCCGATAAGTCAATGACTCATCGAGCCATCATGCTTGCATCGATGGCTGCCGGTACGTCGAGAATTGCAAATCCTTTGACAGGCAGCGACTGCCTTGCCATGAGACGAGCGTTTGCTGATTGCGGTGTGACATTTCAAGACGCGATCAATGATGCGGGAGAGCCGCAGTGGATCGTGACGTCCAAAGGGCTTGATCATTTGCAGCAACCAGATCATCCACTTGATCTCGGCAACAGTGGTACGGCTGCAAGACTGCTCATCGGTCTTTTCTCATCGCTAAAAGATTTTAAGTGTTCACTGACTGGAGATGACTCACTGCGCAGCCGACCGATGGGGCGCGTCGTCGAACCCCTGCGGAACATGGGGGCTGAAATCTCCTACACAAAATCCCCCGGCAAACTCCCACTTACCATAACCAGTCGTTCTTTAAATCCTCGAACACACACTCTGGCAATTGCGTCCGCGCAGCTAAAGTCAGCCTTACTTTTTGCTGGTCTATCGACTCGCGGTGAGACGGTCGTCGAACTACCTGCCGGCTCGCGCGATCACACTGAGACTATGTTGCAGCACTTAGGTGCTTCGATCAGGCGTCTCGTGCCAGGGGAGCGAGAGATCGTTTCGGTTGTTGGCCCGTGGCGACCAAATCCATTTGAGTGCACGATTCCTGCCGACCCTTCGAGCGTAGCTTTTTTTGCTGCCATGTCGGCGATTCACCCTAGCTTGCAGATCAATGCACAGCGCCTCATCAAAAATAAATCGAGAATCGGGTTTTATGAAAAACTTGCAGAGATGGGTGTTGAGGTTTGCTGGAGTAACGAAAAAGCAGATCCAGAATGTCTCGGAGAGCGTGTGGCTGATCTGGGAGTAAAATCAGGTGCTGTTTTATCCCTAAAGCCCATCCATGTGCCGGCTGCGGTGACCGTGCGAATGATAGATGAAGTTCCGGTGCTGGCGATTGTTGCGACTTTTGCCGACGGAGTTTCACTTTTCGAAGGCCTTAGTGAGTTGCGCGTCAAAGAAAGTGATCGCCTTTCACAGCTTGTCCATTTACTGGGAGCTGCCGGTGTTAGGGTGGAGAATGGGGCGGACTGGTTGCGTGTGTATGGCTCCGGAATTCGACCTGTCAATGCCTTTTCATTTGAGAGTGACGATCACCGCCTGGTCATGTCGGCCATGATTTTAGCCACAAAAGCTGACGCTCCATCCAAAATCAAGGGGGTATCGTGGATTGATACAAGTTTTCCTTTGTTTCGTCGCGCGTTCCAGAATATAACTTCAGGGACCAAATAAAATTTCGGGTATGACGATGGTGGATCTTTACAATATGACGCGCCCCAAGATTGTTGCAGTTGATGGCCCTGCCGGCTCTGGCAAAAGTAGTATTTGCGCGACTGTGTGTAAGGACCTCGGATGGTCTTATGTGAATACTGGAGCACTCTACCGAGCTGTCGGGCTACTTTGTTTGGATCGTGGCGTATCCCTTGTTGAGGGACCTGAAATCAGAAAAATACTAGAAGAATTTTCCGAGTCTGCACGCTGGGAGCATGAAACGGCTAGATTATTTGTAGGTGTCGATGACGTGACACCGCGCCTCAACAGCGTCGAGGCTGGCAATGGCGCGAGTGCAGTGGCCAAAATGCCTATGGTTCGCGAGTCACTTCTTCCCATTCAAAGAAAGCTCTCGTTGTCTGCTCCTAAAGGAGCCATGGTTGATGGCCGAGACATTGGAACTGTTATTTTTCCGGATGCGGATTTGAAGATATTTATGACCGCGAGTCTTGAACAACGTGCGGCCCGCCGACTGAAACAACTTGAGAAGACTGGTTCCCGAATCGATCTTTCCCATGATGACGTCATGAGGGCTATCGCCCTGCGTGATGATCAAGATAGCCAACGAGACTCCGCTCCTATGCGTCGTGCAGAGGATGCGGTATTATTTGATACGTCAGATATGGATGTGGCACAGGCGATTGCAAATCTCAAAGAGCTGATACGCTCAAAGGGGCTGGTATGAAAAACAAAATGATGACCACTTTTGCTATCAGCACTGTTTTACTTGTGTCTTGCAAAGAGGTGACCACTACAAATGCTCCTGGGTCTTCGCCCCAGGGCGCTTCATCTGGTGATGCGACTATTGCAGCAGCTCAGGTTGGTGCGATTTCGGATGTTTCGTTAGATCAGATTCCCCAGCTCACAGTATCTATTGAGATTGGTAAGTGTATCGGGACCGGTCGATGGTATGACTCGAGTCCTGGAGCAAAGGTTATTGCGGGAGCTTTGTCAGTCACGCCAACACGTGACCCCAAAGGTGACTTGGATCAGCCAACACCATGGGTTTTTGACCCGACGATTGGTAAAGCCGGCAATCTCATGGTAACGCAAGACTCGTACAAGTGGCGCTTGGACAAAGCACAATACAGCATCGAAATTGTGGCTTACGAAGTTGAGACACCATTAAAAAAGACCACGCTTACGATTTCCGGCGTGAACTTCAACACTTCAAACGATGTGAAGTACACGGTTGAAGGCACGTGGAATGCTGGCACATCAAAATGTGATCTGGCGAAAAAACCTTAATTGAGTGTCAAGATGGCCGCAGTGCTGAACACGGTCCCTGCGCGTTGTTTCATCCGGCTAAAGAAAATTGACTTAGCGTAAAATAATTTTAGAAGTAAATTTGGATAATTAGTAGTGATAACGTCAATGACCCGGCTTCCGATAGGACGGCAAGCCGGGTACTTTTTTCTGTAAAACTACACAAGACTCGTAGTGCGCACTTCCAATTAAACTCCACGCTTCATGATGAAAATTCTTCCGTTTGATCTCGACATCAATACTTTCCATCATCTCCAGTTAAAATCACGGGCACTGGGCGGAGGCTTCTTGTGTCACGAGCGAGGACTCAAGTATTACCGGTGGGCGATCGTCTTCAAGCGCCACCGTAAAAGTATATTTGGAAACGGTTTCAAGAAATGACATCGGGTCGCCATATGGAAAACGGCGAAATCTACATAAAGATGATGTCTTGACATCGATTTCGGCTTGGACGAATCCAAAAGTTTCCGCTGCGCGTTCGCGGAAAAGTGCAAGGCTTGAATAGTCAATCCATCCGGCTGATCGCACTGTTCGTATCCTGTATTCTATGACTGGATTGCGATGGTCCCGAATTATTTCAATCGGTGCAGTCTTGTCTGACGTCTTCACCTTGTAAAGTCCGTGGCTCTCCTCTATTTCTTCTAACGCTCCAAAATTAACTAAAGCCTTAAAAGACTTGTGATGCTCGGCGCTCAGGGCAAAATTTGACGTAAGACCTGCAGCGATAAAAAACATTCTTCTAACTAATCTCATGATTCTACCTCGTAAGTTGTTTTGTTAATCTAAATCTGGTGTCGTTATCTGAGTACTTTGCATGTCGTTGATGAGACGACCGGATACGAAGGGGGCGACAAAAATTGTCCAGCTGCCTTCCCAGAAATCACTCAAATGATTTTGTTTGAAATCTACGATCACCAGCGAACGCTGGTCTTGCGACAGCCTTTGAAGAATTAGGTCTGAATTATTCAGGGGATCTCCGGCAAAATAAATCTGCGTGGTGAGGGAGGGGTAACCTGGTTTATGGACTTTGATATGAATGTGCGGTGGACGTATCCATGTGCCATCAGCTGGGTAAGCTCCGGGCTTAATTGTCAGTAATCCAAAGCGGCCTTGTTGATCGCTTCTAACCTGTGCCCAATACTGGAAATGAGGATCCAAAGGCGCGTTATTTGGATCCTTAGGATGATTGTACCGTCCAGATTCGCAGGCCTGCCAAAACTCTACAATTGCACCTACTACTGCTGCACCAGTCGTGACATCAATCACTTGTCCTGAAAGTTTTACCCTCTGCCCCGTTGCTGACTCCTCATGTCCAGTCACTTGGGTCATGTCGGCATCTTTATCGAGTTGGTCTTTGACTGGATAGAATGGCCCTTCCGGCTGCCGTGGGGTCAGTGTTTCCGTAAGAGCGCGAGCAGCACCACTGAGCATAAGCCCTGCTGCAATTGTTCCAAATCCAGCTACACCCGCTTTTTTCAGTATTTCGCGACGCTCTGGGTCAAACGTTCTTGTCATAATTTCTCCTATCATGATTTGGGTTGTCTATATTTCTCGTTAAGCGACTCTTGCAATATGAACCAAATCCTCCTATAAGAAAAATTGGTAAAAATAATTAATGTAATAGGCAAAAACTATGATGCCGTCTTCTTATGATCTTAGATATTTCTGCGAAGCTGCCGGGACTCTCAATATGTCAAGGGCTGCGGAGCGATTGGGTATTACACAGCCGTCACTTTCATTGGCCATACAACGGATTGAGGAGTCTGTGGGTGCTAAGGTTTTTTTTCGAAGTAAGCGTGGTCTGGCATTGACTCAAGCCGGCAAGCAGCTTCTGAGTCACGCAAATTCGTTGTTTCAGGCTTGGAGTCAGGTAAAGTCGCAGACGCTGGCATCCATGCAAGAAATCCAAGGACGATATGTGATTGGCTGTCATGCATCTGTGGCCTTATATTCACTTGGAGGGTTTCTTCCGAAGGTCATGCGCGAGCATCCAAGGCTTGAAATCAAGCTTGTTCATGACCTATCGCGAAGAATTACTGAGTCTGTCATATCGTCTACCGTAGATATCGGTATTGTAGTGAATCCAGTGAAGCATCCAGACCTCGTAATTACGCGACTTGCACATGATGACGTTACCTTGTGGGTTTCTGAGTCGCTACGTGGTCGAAATTTGTCAGAATTGCCAGTCATCATTGATCCAGACTTAATTCAGTCCCAAGTGGTTTTGAAAAAATCTGCAAAAATAGGGATTAGAGCTGATCGGACCATTGAGACGGGGAATCTAGAAATTGCCGCAGATTTAACAGCTCACGGATGCGGGGTTGGTATTCTTCCAACGCGTGTCGCGGAGCGCGCGATGCGGCCCCTTTCGAAGATCAGACTGGCGCCAACATATCGTGATGAGATTTGCATGGTGGTTCGCAGTGAGTCAAAAAATGTGGCGACGGTGCGTTATTTGATGGCTGTAATAAAAGAATCATTCGCCAGATGATCTGATATTAATACCGAAAGCTCGTCACAGCGACTTTGAGTTTAAGCAAGAGCAAGCCAGAGTCTCTGCTGCAAATGGTTTGTAGTGCCCGCTTTTAATAATGAGCCCGGACACGTCAACGGGATGAAAGAATCCGTTCCCGATTGTCACTTTGTGTTCGTTTACAGCCGCGATGCTGTGCATCGCTAGGTGCCTGATGAGTCTGAAGTTTGGATTAGGAACTTAAAACCTGATAGATTATTTTGCTTGAAACCCAGAACCACGGTGACGGAAAAATTTCTTAATGTTTTAGTTGCGCCATAAACGATTCTAACTCTTCAAGAAACACCTGACTTTGTCGGGTCAGTTTTTGTCGTTTCCGGCAATAATAGGCATTAATTTCATAGGTAACCTGGGGAAGATCCATCTTCACTTCACGAACTGTTTTGTTGCGATCAAATCGTACTAAGTAGTCCGGCACAAGGCCTACACCGAAGCCAGTCTCAGCAAGCCTTTTGATGACACCCCAGCTCCCGATTTCAAGCAGCACATTGGGTGCTTGTTTAAATTGCTTTTCAAAGTTTGATTTAAATGCTTTGGATTCGCGAGTAGTTTCACCCGGAAGAACGAAGCCACGGTTTTTATTTTGTTTTTTAGGAAGTTCCAATCCCTCGATAAATACAAAAGACCCACGATACAAAGGAATCGCCATTAAATTATGCTCGCCAAAGTTATCAACCGAAATCCCGAAATCGATTGTACGGTCCATGACCCAATTATGAACAATATCAGTGGTTGCAAGGCCAATTTTTGGTTTAATATCTGGGTAATCAGTACTCATCCTCGCAATAAAATCTGGCATAACGAAGTGGGCTATACTTTGCTGCGTTGCAAAGACCACATCACCCTTCGTCGATCCTTGGGACGATTTAATTTCATCCTGCATATTCTCTGCGGCTGCAAACACAGAATGGCAGTGCTCAAGCAGAACTTTGCCCTGCGCAGTTAAAAAAAATTGATTCTTAGCATGCTCGAGTAACTCGGCCTCGAGATAAGATTCTAAACTTTTGATTGCTTGGCTAACTGCTGACGGGCTTACAAAATTTCGCTTCGCGGCAGGGCCAATTCCACCTAGCAGTGCGGCATCACGAAAGTATTTCAGGTGAACTAGAGAGATCATTGGAGGCTATCCTCAAGCTATTAAGTTTATCTTAATATCATAGTTAAATTTATAAGTTTTTCTAAATTTTGCGTCTTTGATATAAACAGGTCAAGCCGAAGTTACGGCGACATAGACGACAATAAATATCAATGATTTTAGCTAACTAGGAGATAGCCATGACCTTACTACGCCTTTTTTCAGCCCTGACCCTTGGCGCCGTTCTTTTAACCCCGCGACCAGCCGCCGCGAGAAACGAACCCCATATCACGACCAATGAATTTGAGGAGGTCAGCGGAATCATCGCAGATGCGGTGCAATCTTATGGAGCAAAGCGAGTTCTGCTAGCGCTCGATATCGACAACACAACGATGGAAACTACGCGTGACCTTGGCAGTGAACATTGGTTTCTGTGGCAGTCGAAACTAATTACCGAAAGTAATTTTAAGGATGGAGCTGTCGCTCGCAATGTTCCTGACCTGTTGTTTCTGCAATCTCTCATCATCCATCAATCAAATATGAGGCCTGTTGAGGCAAGAATTCCTCTGGACCTTCAAAAATTTGGAAAACAAGGAGTTAAAATGTTGGCGCTCACTAGCCGCGACATGAACATGCACGACTCAACGGAGCGGGAGCTTTCTCGCAATGGCTTCCCATATGCGGCTTACGCACCAGGGCCGAAAAATGGTTTTTCCGGCACATTTAAGCCGTATGATTTAAGATATCTTGAAGATTCAGGACTCACTCGGTCGGATGTGGAGAAGTTTCAGCTAAAAGAGGCTTCCGACGTGTCATACGAACACGGGATTTTTCTAACTGCCGGACAGCACAAAGGCATCATGCTCAGAACACTTCTCACCAAAATTGGTCAAGACTTCGATGCCATTATATTTATCGATGATCGTATGAAACACTCAGAAGGCATGCAGGCTGCTTTTGCAGAGGAGGATGTATCCCTACGAACGATTCAGTACACACATACTGCCAAAAAAATAGAAAAATTTCATGCTGGTGATAAAATGCAAGCGAAATCCGATTGGTGTGAATTTGCAACAGGGCTATCGGCAGTACAAGGATCATCTCCGATGGTGCCATTCATCCCATGTCAGTGATGACCACGTCGCATGCCCTGATAGGACGTGGCTATTAACCTGATTTCACGGCGTGTCAGCATGACTTGGCTTCGTTGCGCCAGGGAAGCTCGAAGTTGAGTCTGCAACACGCGTTCTACTTACTTAAGAAGTTGGGCAGGTCGAATCGCGTTAGAATTGCGGATCATCAGGTCTATTTTTTTTAAAGACCGGTGGTTTACTTCGTTCAGCGGCCTGAAGAGAGTCGGTGTTTTCAGTAGAGCTAACTGCCCGCGATTTTTTTTGAACAATCTTTATTTTATGATTACTAGTTGCTGGTTTTTGGCATCCAATGGCTGAATCCGCTATAATTAGGGTCTAATTAAAAATGTATCGAATGCTAAACTATCATGGAGATAGATAATGAGAAGACCTCTAGCGACTTTGCTTTTATTAGGATCAATCTTTATTGCTTCGACTTCCTGCAAAACTTCGAGTGATCAGCCAAAGCCAGCTATCGATCAGATCTCAGGAGAAGGTTTGTCTTTATCTTCTAGTTCTTCTTTACCCACCTCTTCGAGGCCGGGCGCGACTTCTGAGCCAACGCAATTCGGGCCTAAATGGGACATTAATAAGGGCCCTTTTGCCAATTTAAGTTGTGGGAGGATCGATTGCGATGATCCAAAATTGTTCTTTGGATGTGGCTCGGTAACCATCAGAGGAGTAAAAGTTCAATGCATTATGTATAAAAAAATTATGCGGTTTGATCAGAGAAATAACGACGTGAAGAACAAATGCATGGTTCCTTGCGAAGCTTGCAATGCTTGTGTACCCGGGGAGAAATGCCAACAATTTACGCATATCGAGGTCAATGAGTTTGGCTCATCATTGACAGAAGAACGATGCCGATGCTCTGTGCCAGTTGTAAAAGTGCCCAATATGGCGCCGAAACCAGCTTCGGGTTTCTAAGCTTCACACGCGTGGTTGGAGGCGCATGGTGCGTGGCGGAACGTATTAGTTTGCTGACATTTGGTTCGAAAGCAGCATGCGTTGATGACGACAAAGATACTAGAGAAGCTCACCGCAGTGTGATTGCATTAAATTTTCCTGCCGAGTATGAGTTACCCCAGTACCTTACATATTCATTTGGCTTAATAATTTGAGTTCCTTCTGTTTTGAATCATTAGCCTCTCGCATTTCAAAAAACTTCGTTCAAAAATTACAAAAAGTCCATAAAATCAGACCATTATCAAGCATAGTGGTTTCACTTAAGTTTTGCCACAACCCACCGATATCTCAAACAGAGACGAGAGACCTCTAGATTTTTGCTTACTCAGTGTGGGGATGGTTTCATGAATAAGTTTTTCAGTCCCATTCGGTTTGGCGCTCGCGCAGGCTCAATTTTTATCATGGTTTCTTTGGTGTGGTTCAGTTGCACGCCGAGCGTCGAGTCAACATCCTCCAATTCAGGTGGCGCATCAGGCGCCAACCTCAAGGTCACCGTGTCCCCTGCATTCGGCACAACTACAGGGGGACAGCGTATCTCGATCTCGGGGCTCTCGATCTCGGAGCTGCCGACAATTCTGATCGGTGGCGTTGCATGCACCAAGGCCGAATTCGATGCGCGCGACCTGATTTCATGCGAAACACCCGCTGGAACCTTGGGTGAAAAAGATATCGAAATCAAACTCAAGGGTACGCGTTACTACATGATTCGCTCCGGCTTCGATTACCTTGACCCCTTGGCCCTTGAATCGATCACGCCCGCGATCGGTCGTGCCGACGGCGGCACACGCGTCACCATCACCGGAAAGGGGTTCGGGCCGGGGGCATCCGTCATGATTGGCTCTGGTGGATGTACCGATGTTAGCTTGAATAACGCCGCGTCACTCACTTGCACGGCTCCTGAAAAAAACGGTGTCGGCAGTTTTTCGGTTACGGTCACGAACGTGAACGGAGACAAAGCCATTCTTGAATCTGCCTACACGGTCTTCGCACCGCCTTTGGTTACCTCGGTGTCGCCATCTCAGGGTCCCGTCGCTGGGGGTACTGCAGTCGAAGTCATTGGCAGCGGAATGCACGAGGGAGTCACCGTCCTGATCGGCTCGAGCGTATGCGGCAGCATGACCGTTGACAGTGAATACAAAGTCTCATGCACAACCGCCGCCGGATCTAGCGGAACAAAGACTGTGACAGTTGTCGATGGGAGCGGGCAGCAAGGATCGTTGGCGAGTGGATTCACATTCGTCGCGTCACCGTTGGTCGCGCAGATTGTGCCATCCAGCGGCAGTATCGCTGGCGGCGATATTGTCACAGTTATTGGAAACAATTTTGTCAACGGCGCGGTGGTTAGATTTGACACCTCTGTGTGCACAAGCACCACGTTTTCCGCGGCTGACACCTTGACCTGCGTTGTGCCCGCTCACGCGGCGGGCAACGTGACGGTTACCGTGACAAATCCCGACGGGCAGGTGGGGCAATTGAATGCTGGATATTCTTACAATGCGATCTCGGCGCCAAACGTTACGGCGATCTCTCCCACATTTGGCGCCATCGCAGGAGCGACTGCCGTCACCATCACGGGCACCAATTTCGCCAACGGAGCGACTGTGACCATTGGCGGAACAAATTGTAACGGTACGACGTTCGTTAGCAGCAAGTCGATCACTTGCACGACCCCCGCTGGCGAAGCCGGTGTTCAAGATGTTGTCGTCACCAATCCCAACGCTCTTTCAGGTACATTAACGGAAGGCTTCACTTATTCGGTCACATCCAATCCCGTGATTACCTCGGTCAGCCCAAACTTTGGATCCTTGGCAGGCGGGACCGTGGTTGTGATTCGTGGTTCGTCATTCCAAACGGGAGTCAAAGTCACGATTGACGGCATCGCCTGTGCGAGTCTGACGCGCTTAAGTTCGTCGGAGCTATCTTGCATTACCCCAGTCGGTACGATCGGCGCTAAATCCATCGGAGTCAGGAACCCAAACGGGACGTCCACAGTCGGTACTGGTAACAACGTATTCAACTACACCAACGGCTTTCCCCCGTCGATTTCCTTCGTCGATCCCAACAGTGGGCCGAGCGCCGGTGGCACCCCGCTGACGATTCGAGGCGCTAATTTCGTGGCCGGCGCGACCGTTTTAATCGGGGGTACCGTCACAGTCACCTGTCTTGATACCACCTTCGTTAACGCTACCACCCTGACCTGCACAACGCCTCCGGGAAATTTTGGTCAACGTTCGATCAACGTCGTCAATCCGGATGGCCAGACCGGCGCAGCTCTCGCCAACGCTTTTGCCTACAACACTCCCTACACGCCGACGGTCACGTCGGCTGCACCGAACTGGGGTCCCATTTCGGGCAACACCCTAATCACGGTCAATGGTTCGAACTTTCAAACAGGAGCGATCGCCCAAATTGGTACCGCCGCAGGGAATTTGGCCAACTGCATGACAACCACGGTGCTGTCGGCCACGCAGTTGACATGCCTAACCCCGCCCGGCACATATGGTGCGAAAATCATCAACGTGATCAACCCAGACGGCTCTTTCGGTTCAGGAGCATCAGGAGTATTCAGCTACTCCAACGGCCAAAGACCGACAGTCACTTTCGTCACTCCTAACACTGGTCCCGTCATCGGTGGCACCTCCGTTACGGTTTTAGGATCCAATTTCATGCAAGGATCTTTAGTCCAGTTTTCTGCGACAAACATGAATACCATCAACTGTCCGACCACGTTTGTCAGCGCCACGACCTTGACCTGCGTCACCCCGCCCGGAGCCTATGGATCCTTCAGCGTGAACGTCTTAAATCCAGACGGCGGAACCATGACAACCCCAGTTGCCAATGCCTTCGCCTATTTTCTCGGCTACGCGCCGATCATCAGTTCCGTTTCGCCCTCGACGGGATGGGTAGGTGGCGAAACCAAGCTTAGCGTCATTGGATCGGGTTTTGACGCGTCTAACCCGTCGCCCCTCATCACGCTTAGAAGCTCCTCCAACGTTTTCGCAAGCTGCACGAATCCACAGATTGTATCGTCATCTTTGGCAACATGCACGGTTCCGGCCGCCTCCGCAGGTGCCGTGACTTTGACGTTGTATAATGCTGACTCGCAAAGCGCTTCCGCGAGCAATGCGTTCACTTATAACGTCACGCGCTCTTTCCAAAACGTCCTTCACGGGCCCGATGACAACATGGAATTTGGTTCGACCATCGTTAGCCTTGGTAACATCGACGGCGTCACCGGGCCAGAATTCGCGGTGGCCGCTCCTTCCGCGACTGGATCAACACCCCATTCCGGTAAGGTCTTTATTTATACCGCGGCCAACATGAGCACCCCTTTGTGCACGATCTCATCACCGTCACCCCAGCCAGAGGGCCTGTTTGGCTATTCCATGTCCGCAGTCAATCTTAGTGGCGCTGCTGGGGGAATTGTGATCGGCGAACCAGGAGGCGGGACGTCTGGAGCCGGCAGGGCATACGTTTATAACCTGACTTCCGCTTGTCAAGCAGCGGCAGCGCTTTCCAACGGCGCTGAACTGCTGGCTACGTTGTCCGGATCAAACTCCCCCAACGCGTCGTTTGGTTTTTCGGTTACGGCGGGCAAGATCATGACGACTGCATTAGGAGCGCCAAACTGGGATGTCGTGGTCGGCGAGCCTAACAGCCCCGGAGCTACGACGCCTGAACTTGGTGCCGTTTACATGTTTGACGGCAATACAGGTCCATTTAATAGTGTAGCAACGTTGAATACGGGCAGCTTGACCCCCGGAGCAGCCAGCTACGATCACGTCGGCTTCTCCGTGCTGGCGATTGACCTGGACAATGATACCTATGCAGAAGTTGCAATAGGCGCTCCGGGATATGGCACTGTGGCAGCACCCAACGCGGGTGGAGTGTATATCCTTAAGGGCAGAACCGCCTTGGATTGGCTTATCGCCAACCGTTACTACACCGTCGCCAGTGGCGCCCCGATTCAACCCGTTACAACAGCCAACTGGCGAACCGGATCAACACTCGCAGTCGCGGGCAGGGTGACCGATGATCGCAGGCTCGACTTGTTGGTGGGATCTCCGGGCGGCGGCAGCGCTAGCACGGGCGCCTTCTATGTTTATTCAATTCCAACCACGACCAGTACTTCTATCACCTCGGGATTCTTTACCGTAACAGGATCTGCCGGTGAACAGTGGGGAAGAGGTATCGCCGGAATAGGGGACTACAATGGCGACGGACGCGACGACTTTGTCGTCACCGGGCCTATGAACACCACCGGTAGGGGAAGATTCCTCGTCTATTCCGGACAAGAAGCTGCCACCGGCTTTGCCTTCAATCCGCTACCGCCCTATACAGGCACGGAATTAAACAGTGCCCTCGGCCGCGCTGTATCCTCACTTGGGGATATTAACAGCGATGGTCGCGACGATTTCTTAATCGGCGAACCCTGGGCAAACGCAGGTGGCCCAAGGCGTGGCCGGGTCTTTGTGGTCCTGGGCATGTAAGGGGGCCTTTTGCGGATATCGCGCCTTATCATTACCGCTCTTGTCGCCACGCTGGCTTTTGTCGCCTGCCGGACGAATGTTACTACGAATATTCAGCCATCGAGTAAGCCTGCCGTTGGTCTTGATCCCCTGACTGACGTGGACCAACTGAAAGCGTTCCTCAGGCTGCGATTCCAGTCGTATCCAATCAAGCCGGAACACCTTGATCAAATCCTGAGTGCGGCCAACGAAGTCATCGGGGTCAGGCTCTCGAACGCGCAAGCTCCCTGGTCCCCAGACGACATTGGACTGATTTTGACTCGCATTGTCCAAAAGGCGAAACAGCCCGGCGTCCTTGAGGCCCAATCCCTGCGTGTGGCCTTTTTACTGACAACGGTGACTGGGCTCAACGACTTCGTGGGCGGAATCATTCTCGACTCGTGTTCACGGGTTACGTATTCATCGTCCATGGCGTCACATCTTGGAAAACTTTTCGAATCACTATTTATGAAGTCCCGGCAGTTGGAAGAGTTTGCTCCTCAGGTCTATCAGGAACTGATTTTGATTCGTGGCGGCCAGCCACCGAGCAACTGTCGAAAGACCCTTCGATACGCCACCGCTCGTTCCCTGATCAGCGGTGCCAAAGACGGGGGCACGAAGACCCCGGCTCTGGCCACCATCGTTTCAGCCCTGATTAAAGAGGAGATTCGACTTGCTCGCCTGGCAGGTGTTTCTGCGACCACCTTGAGCGCCGGTCTTTCCGTCTGGGAAAATCGGGTTCTCGACAACAACGAGTCATTGTCTGTTACAAATGGACTCGTTGACGTGCTCAAAACATCAGTCGAAACTACCGCGAGTGATGAGGGTGTCATTGCGGTTGTGAAGCCGACACCGGAACTCGAACCGCAAACCTTACCCCAGCCCGATAACGATGTCTCGGGAGACACACTCCAAGCGGGCGAGTTCTGCGGCGGTTTGGGCGTGGCCGATTGGCCCTACAAAATTTGCAATCTGGCGACTCTGAAGAACATAGCAAAATATCCAGAGGCGTCGTTCGTCTTGACCAATAACATCGATGCTTCCCCGACCGTGTTATGGGATGAAGGGGCGGGATGGACTCCTCTCGGGAACACATCGCGTCCGTTTTCTGGTTCCCTCGACGGCCAAGGTTATCGCATCTCCGGACTGACGATCAATCGGCCACCTATGATCGATGTTGGCTTCATTGGATACGCCTCGGCGTCCTCGGTACTGAAAAACGTCCGTTTTGAGAATATTGATGTCCAAGGCATGAAAAATGTGGGCGGAGTAGCGGGTTTCAGCCTGGGGACGATCCAAAATGTCTCTGTCAACGGCAGTGTGCGCGGAGTGGACTATGTCGGGGGCTTCATCGGGTATTTTATAGGAGGCGCCGCATCGATCACCGACAGCAACGCCAATGATATCGAGGTGTCTGGCAAGACGCATGTAGGAGGCATTGCAGGTGAAATGCGCGGAGGCGCAAGCTTGACCCGGTCATGGAGTTCCGGAACCGTGACCGGACATCCGGCAGAAGGTATCGCTGCAGGGGGGCTTCTCGGCCGGCTCGATTCTGGAACCGTATCGCGTTCGTATTCGACGGCTACGGTGAGCGCCAATATTGAAGTCGGTGGACTTATTGGCAGGATTTACTCACAAGTATCTATTTGCCTCATCGAGTATTCTCACGCATCGGGAAACGTGACTGCTCGCGGCACGACTGGTTTGAATCAAGGGTACGGAGCTGGGGTCGGCGGACTTGTGGGTGCTTCCGGGGAATGCCTCCGGGTTAAAAAAAGCTATGCGACAGGCAATGTCACCAGCGAACACGCGACAGGCGCCGTGCTGGGTGGCTTGGTCGGAGCGTTGAATTGGGGAGGTGGACAATCCATCGAGGATAGTTACGCCACCGGCAACCTTACAACAGCATCCACTGGGGGCGCAGCCGGTGGGTTGGTTGGATATACATCTGGCACTATATTCCGTTCCTACTCAACGGGTGCCGTTAATTCTCCCAATTCAAACCATACGGGTGGGCTTGTGGGTAGTAATGGCGTAGGCATCTACGATAGCTTTTCCACTGGAGTTGTTGCCAGTCCGACAGGCGGTAACCGGGGTGGATTTCTCGGTACTAATCACTGGGGTACAATGATTAATTCATACTGGCTAAAACCTAGTGGCAGCTTATTTACCTGTATAGGAACGGGCTTCCATCCGGGTTGCACAGAATTATCCGATAGCAGATTCTTTATCCAAGCAGGAGGACCACTCTTCTCGGCTTGGGATTTTAACACGGTGTGGTACTTTCCAGCGTCTGGTGGGTTGCCGCTTCTGCGTGATTAGCGGGTTGGTCCTAGTTCATATGCTAACTTGAGTCCCAGGTAGAAGTTACCTTGTCTATAAAAAAAGAAAAACGTTAACGTTGAATCATCAGAAACAACGAACGATTTTTTTTATTTTCAGAATTAAAGCACGCTGTGCCATTGAAGCCGCCCAAAAAATTTTTATCGTCTCTTTGTTGCCGTCCAAACAAATACGCTACAATATGAGCATCTCATTTTTCCATGAAAGCCAACTGTCATGCTAACTCGTTTTATCAGTGTTTTAGGATTTGTCTTGAGCGTCAATGGGTGTTCCACACTTACATCGATGCAAACTGCGAGAACTACGAAAAAAGGTAAGTCTGCTGCCTATTTCGCGCTAGGCTCGCAGGGTGTTCGCTTTACGAAAAAAGGTGGTGATGCAGACGAGAGTGATATTCAGACCGCCATTGAGAAGGTCCGAATTCCAATTCTTGAAGGAGGTTTCAGGCATGGATTTGGCGATTCGTGGGATGCGGGTGCCAGATTTGCTTTGATACCTGGTACGATCGGCCTCGATACAAAATATGCACTGAATGGGGCTTCTACACCATTTGGAACCGCAGTCGGTCTTGGATTGGATTACACGTCATTTGGAAGCAAAGGTTCTTCATCATCCGCCAAGATCACTATCATCGACACATCAGTGCCTTTTTATATGTCCTATGATTTCGCAGAGACATCTGCGTTTTATTTTACACCTCGTTTTATTTATCGGACGGTATCGTCGAAGTATTCTGGAGAAAGTAATAGCAAATTGACAAGTGCGCCCATGTTTGGTGGAGCGCTCGGTGTCATGCTAGGCTGGTTTGCCGCAGAATACAGTATGGTTTCCAGTTTTGGGGGACAATCCTCTGCGATTATTGATCAAATAACTTTTGGTGTGCGAATTAATGTTGGTGAGATTAATCACCACAGCCAATACGCGAAATTGACAAGAAAAGCTTCTCAACCTTCAGAAGACATAAGCAATGAGCCTAATGATTCTTCCAATGAGGTCATCGACGAGGGTAAGAAACCGGAAAAAGCTACAAAAAATGGGAAAAATAAGTCTAAGAAAATAAAATAGTAAAATCGGGCCCTTTGTTTTGAGTTAAGTAAGCGAGACATTGTCGCGGAAACAACGGTATCTCCGCTTTGGGACAGAAACAGTGCTGGAAGCTTGAGATTTATTCGACCGGGATCTCGCACACTGATTATCGCCGCTGCAGATCGCTGCGCAGCAAGCACTCCTTCTGCTGGCCATGGTAAGACGGCCGTGTGTGGAGAAGAAGATGAATTCAAGGGGCGTTGAGATCCTTTGTAACCTCAGATGTGACTCACGGTTTATCTAACGTATTTTACACAATTCATGTGAGCATGGCAGACGTCTCGTCGTGAGTTGGAATGCAGTTAATGGGAAACGTTCAAAAAATGGAGTGCCAAGGATCAGCCTGGTCGACATCCGCGCCTTGACCGTTTCTGTACTCAATGAAATTTTGCACCCTAGGTCCAAAAACATTCAGCTTACCCACCCGCCGCGATGTTCGGTTACTGCCTGCGCCAATTTCTGTGGTTCCTGAACCGGTTTTAGAAATTTCATTTCCATCCAAAATCACTGGAAAATTCATCGTTCCGCCACCGCCGACATTGATGCCCTGATTTTGCGTGAAAATCTTGTTGTTGAGGAACGTACCCCCCATGGTGCTCCAATTTGCCCAGTGCGTCTCGGGATAAAACCAAGGAAAGATGCCGATCTGGACGCAAATTTGCACGTGGCGGTTGCAGCGAAAAATGTTGTTCGACACTACCAGTCCGCGAAAGTCCGCCCATTCCGCCGTTTGAGGGGAATTCCGAAGGCTCCAGTTGGTCAGCATAAATCCGGCAAAGGCATTCAAATTCTGATGATAGATTATGTTATCACTAAAGGTTGTATTGGTCGCCCCGCCGATCACTACATCGACATCGGTGGAATCCTGGAACAGGTTTCCCGTGATGGTCGAGTTGGAAACTTTTCCGATGGTTAGTCCGTCACTCCAAATTGTGTTGTCCGGGTATCCAATGCCGTTATTTGCTATGAAGTTGTTCCTGATAATGGAGCCGTTGCCCGTCTTTGCAACTGCCCAACCGACTGCCGTGCCGCAAAGAGCGTTAACCGAGGCCGAGTGAAGTAGTTTGTTATCTGAGCCGCCAGCTTCCATTAAATTTCGACCACCTCCTTTCGACCCACAATTCTTGGTGATATTTATATTTTTGCGCCGAGCATCCTTGGCGCCGTCCAGCGCGATATGATCGATTGTGATGCGATTTACCGGTTTTCTATTCGTTCCAATCCGGAGCATTGTCCGTTCGAAAGAGTTGTCAGGCTTTGCCTGTTCGCCAAATTCGTCAGCAGCGAGGAGAACTGCGCATGGCTTTGAAGTCGAGTTCTTAAGGCAGGTCGTGACGTCATCTGAAAGTCCACGAGTCGAGAGCGTAATGCCGTCGTAGTTAATGTTGATTGTCGATTTAATAAGATAACGACCGGGTGGTAGTGCGAGTGTCGTATTTTCGGCGTTCAGACAGGAGTTTATTCCTGTTGCGGCATCGCACAAGCCCCCTGTATCAACGGTGGTTCCGGGACAAATTTCTTGGGGTAGGCGAGGAACGCATTTATCCTGATCTTTCGCCTTCGTAATTGCATTATTACTGTGACTTTCTGAGGCGGAAGCTATCACCATGGAGCTGGGTCGCCCGCTCTGCATGTAAGATCTTTCGCCGCATCCGCCAGATACGATCAACGTGACCGCGGAAGCAAGATATCGAAGCATCCTCGATGCTTGTTTGGCACTAATTGTCTTCAAAGTTTGCAGTCTCCGTCTGTCTCAAGTCATGGGCCCCTATTGAGTCTTAAAGGGATATCGGCCCATTTTTACAAAGGCACAAATTAATCCAAAAAAAGCAATGGAAACAGATAGATAAGTGGATAATTCACGGGACGATGTCGGAAAAAAATTTCACCGCCGAATGTCGCTGCCAATGTCCCACTGTCGAGGAAACCGAGCTGAAACAGCGCCGAGCAGAAGAAGCTCCAAGTTAAATAAGCAAAGCTTTAAAACAAGATTCTGACACTGAATGAACCCTGTAAAAAACTATAGATAGCTGGTTTAAAAAGTAGGGATGGAGCAATTTCTGCCCCAAATTGCACTGGGGTATTGGGAATGACCAGGTTCAAACCCACAGGAATTCTTGCGCCTAAGTATGTCGATGTTGGACTTGCATCCCGTGCGTAGTTAGACCAATAATCACTTTGATCGTGCAATAGAACAGCTCCTAGACCCCAATAGGGTGTAACACTTGAAACACTGCTAAAAGCGTAGTGATGCCCAAAAGCATAATCAGCTGTAGCAGCGTAGCTGTTGTCATTAGTAAAGCCAATCACTGCTTGGACGAAGTCTTTGTAACTAGTGTCTGCATATAGAGACACCCCGGTTAGTCTTGAGAAGGAGACGCCAATCCCTATCCGATGGCCTCGTTCCGAGGCATCCGAATTCTCTGAATTCGAACCATATGCAAAACCACTCGTTAAAATTAAAAAAACGTAAATAATCTTTTTCATTAATGGATCCTTGCTCACGGACTCTGGATTTCGCCAGAGTCCGTCGTTGGGCCAACAATTATTGTTGAATTTCTTAGAAGAGCTAGGATGTAGACTTGATCATTGGGTTT
Source organism: Oligoflexales bacterium (assembly GCA_044236265.1). Taxonomy (GTDB): domain Bacteria; phylum Bdellovibrionota_B; class Oligoflexia; order Oligoflexales; family RGVZ01; genus CAMDKS01. The sequence goes on along the minus strand of JBIIGV010000012.1, from coordinate 6,675 downwards.
CAATAGGAGCAAGTCTGGACCGTATACAACCTTTGTTAAATCAGATTTTAGTCATGGCGTATGACAACAACAGCATTGCCAGGGCCGCCCTCTGTTTGGAGATGCTTACCTAGGCTTTCAAAGAACATGTCATCTTGATCGACTTTCGAAGGGGACTCGGATGCACCTTGCTTTAATTGCGCCTCCTTTGTGTCAAACGTACGCTCCAACCATGTGGCTTTTTTTGCCATATTTACAACACGAACATTTTTGGCTCCAAGTTCCGTGAGGAATTTTTTAATTTCTTCGCCTCTCCTGGTGGCTAGGCCCTTCGACTTATTAGGTAGGTCTGATTTCTGGTCTTTTGGGTACGGAAGGTCTGCGTATGCCGCTACGACAATCTCTCTTATTCGAGCGTCCTCTTTAACGGCATTATACATCGTGCGAAGCTCACTCTGGTCAGCAGATGAAAGGCTTGATGATCCTTTGTCAAATTTTAGTCGCGACGTATCTTTTCCCACTATTTCGTAGGCCTTTTGTTGGGCGGCCTCAACCAATCCGCCTGGATCTGCAGAAAACGCAATATTTGGAACAAAGCTAAACGCCACAGTTAATAATGAAGATGCTAGAGCTGTGCGAGTTACATGATTGCGCGGTTTCATAGATAATCCTCACTTCAAATTGTCAAACATATTTCACGTCTGTTTTCGGAAAACGCCGAACTTGACGCGCGCCTCGTAGCAATTTATGCGCCAACTAATGGCGTTCAAAATGAGGAGGGCTGTTACACGACATCGTGCAGGCAGCAATCGAGCCAAACCACTGATTCCACTTTAAATTTTCATGCAGCAATGCTCCAAAATTTATACGAGGTTTTCCGCTGAATCCGCATCGCTTGTCAGTAGGCGCATCACGAGTCGATCAATTAGTTCGGTGTCAATTGACGCACTTTGTTCGACTTGGCTTGTACGAATAAATCGGGATGCAGATTGTTATTTTTGCGAAGAAAATCAGAAACGATCAAAAATTCGAAGGCTATTGAGATCAATTTAAAGGATAGCGATGAGACGAACATCTCGGCACAAAGAATGCAGGTAAATGTCAGGGGCGAGTGGCTCCAAATTTTAAAGTAAAGGAGAACAGCATGAAATCTGAAGAAACAGAAAAGAAAGCAGCAAAACCTACGCAGGACTCGGATAGTGCAATGGAACGCGAAATTAAGGATTCAATCTCCCGATCCATGGGCAGTAAAATTCAAGGGTTATCTGTTTGTGTGAAAAGTGGTGTCGTAACTCTTGAAGGGCAGGTGGATGATCCAACGCTGATTGCAGGTATCACTGCCACAGCTGAACGTATGAAGGGCGTTACCAGTATCGAGAACAAGGTTACAGTCGCCCCCGTGAAGAAAGATCTTGGAGTGAAAGCGGCGCCGATCGCCACTCCAGAAAAGAAGAAGGAAACAGGTCATGGGTCAATCAGTGGTGGTCCTGGATGTGGTTAAACTAGCTTTCTAATCAGTGAGCTTCGGCCGAAAGCTTCATGTTGATGAGAGCGAATCAATAAATTGGAGGGCTTAGATGTTATATTACACACTCGCGTTCCTTATTTTGGCGATCATTGCCGGATTCTTTGGTTTTGGCGGCGTCGCTGGCACAGCGGCATGGATTGCTCAAACGCTATTTTTTCTTTTTTTGGTCGGACTAGTGGTGACAGCGGTATACAACTTAATGCATAGAAAGCGCAAGTTGTCGTGACAAGCTGTTTGTAATGCCTCGCACACTATGCGGCAATTATCTCAGAGTGGTTTTGGGGCTCCGTAGCAGTCTCTCAGAATTTAGCCGGCTTTCTTCTGGTTGGCGCGTTGCGACCTGCAAATACGCGACTGGACGTCGTCGACTGATTTTCGATGGTTTGGCCTTTGGGCTTTCGACCTTTGGCTTTTTCGAAACGTTTTGGTTTACGAATTTCTGCCAGGTCTTGAGTGATCTGTCCCAAGTTAGCCTGAATCATCAGATCCCAAGCACTCATCCGTTCTTCCATAAGAGCGGTTTTCTCCGACAATTGGTTCATTTGTAGTGTAACGGCCTCTAGCGCAGCCGACTGCTTGAGTGCCATTGTTTCTATTGTTTGGCTAAGTGACGAGGTTGATTCGCCAAGTGATGTCGTCGCTGATTGTACCGATGATTCAAGTCTGGTGACGGACTCGTTCATTGAGCTCACAAAGCTTTCAAAGCCTTCAACGACTGGAGCAATCCCAGAGGAGACACACTCAGAAATAAATAACGACATTTCGGATTTCAAAGCATCAGCAAAGGACGATGTTATGGATGCCAGGGTTGTTTGAATGTTTTCCGACTGTTGTTGAAGTTGATCGACGGCCAACTTGATGGCGTCCGATGACTTCTGATGAGAAGCTGTCGCTCTCGTCCATTTTAAATACTCTTCTACATCCAGGCTTCGGTAAACTGGACGGATATAACGATCCATACGCACTCGTCCAACGCGCAGCTCCTTGCCAGAGATTTGTGTTAACCGTGAGCGCTTGATCCCAAGGGCTGACATGACCGCCTCGGCGTCCATATCAAATTGCGAAAACCAAGGCTCGTCGCCGCGAAGCCACACGATCATTGGGAAGTCTGTGGACGTAGATTCGTCATGCTCGTCCCAAGTGGTGCGCGCTGCTCCACGAACGGCAATCGACTCCGGCGTTGGGTCCAGGTCAGATGTCGCAGGAATGGCAAAAACTCCGGGTTCAAGGGGCAATTCGTCACGATTCTCGATCGAATTTGTCATATGCGCCTCACCTCGTATTTCCATTGGGATAGACTTTTGAATACAGCCAATCGCTCAGGGGCCATCACATTCTCGAAAAACAACCGAAATCCCATACTCTGCTCGCCGTCTCCAATTTTGGTGGCGTCAAACCAGATACCAAGATTGACGGGACTTTCTCCCACATGAGCTACTTTATCATTACTTCGCCCTTTTAGCTCTTCAGCACTCTTGTCTTCGCGGTAAAGCTCGGGGGCCATTCCAGTCTTTTGAAGTTCAGGTGACGGAGTGATCTCAAAGAAGATGCTGCGATCTTTTCCCTGCATGGAAACCCAGTAGAGGCCTTTCGTATCAGACGATTGCTGTTGCTTTCCCATGAGTTTCCCGAGAAGATCTTTTCCACTTTCGAGAAGCTTTCCGCCGGTACCTTGGTTGGCCAGGCTAAATGGAGCCATATTGGTTTCTATGACGTAGTCTTTGGGATTGTCCCGTAAAGCAAGACCATAATAAAAACCACTGCCTGAGTTGAGGGATTTGCGTCCGTCAATGGGGTTATACAGAATCGCCGGCAGATTGACGGCGTTTGAGAAGAAACTGATCTCCGTATACATGCCAAGCTCGAGCTTGAGTTTAAGAAGATTGTAGTGAAATGACACGCGAACGATGGTGCGAATGGGGCCCGTTTTCCAGGCCTCGAGGTCGCTTTCAATGCTTCGGTGATTGGCTTCCACGGTGATGAAGTATTTCAAGTCACCCTTCAGGTAAAAAGTCGTAGAGTCTAAAACAGGATCGTAAACCGCTGGATTGGTATTGCCTTTTGCGACTTCAACCTTCCGGGCCACAAGCCAGTTTTTCTGATCAAACTGATAGCGGTAACGGGATGTGTGAACCAAAGCTTGCGGTCGATTAAAGACGACGTACTTCTTGGAGCTTAGTGCTGGGGCTCCACCAAAGTAAATACCGACATAAACAGCTCCCATCTGCGGACCCATGGGGTTGCCTTGTGGGTGTTTCATACGGAGTTCAAAAACAATATGCGGTTTTTGACCGGGCCAAGTGGTGGGTTCCACGACAGGGCCCACATCATCGCCCATAAATGACAATTCATCTTGGCTGTCAAAGACCCCGTTTCCAGTATTTGCAGTGACGCGCGAGCCTTGATCAAGGACGTAGTCAGAGTCGTCGTTGATCTCGTCGATTTGAAACGGAATAATCTCAGCTCGGCCCGATGCAGAGGATCGAAATAGTCGATAGGATACGATGGGAAATCTCGTCATGTGAGTGACTTGCGCGCCCGTGATAACAATGGGGGCTGTATGCAGTGTCTGTGCTGCACTAAAACCACTAATGAAAAATCCCATGCATGCGGCAAGGCTTAACATCATCAGTGATATCTTCGAGCGAGTCACTTCGGACAACTCCATATGGTCTTATCAAGGGTGGAAGGCATGTCGTTTCTATGAAATACTATAACCTATTGGCTTTCAGGAGTTAAAGTGAATTTCATGGCTAAATGCCTAATTTTTTTCTTGAATGTTGTGCTGGCATTACTTGTCGTCACGCCTTCGCCGACAATCGCTGCGGATTCGGCTCCAGCACCCTCAAGAGCGATTAAAAAAGCATCAAAATTAGGCGCCAAGGGGGCCCAGTCTTCGGGTGCCTTGAAGGTTCTAGCAAGCTGGCAGGTTATCGGCTCTGCTGGAAAGGGTGCCACGATGGGTACAAGAGCAGAGTCCTATGCGGCGTCAGGGATCTTGTTCCAGTCGGCTCCTAGCCAGTGGAAGCTAAAGATCGATACAACCGAGATTCCTGTCACATTCCAATTGGGGGAGGCCGGTGTCGAATCAGTTTTAACGGCTGAGCGAGCTGACTTGTTGAAAGTGTTTTCGATTGAGTTAAGCGACGAAGATCGCAAATTTTTCGCAGAAGGTTCTGAGCAGACGGCTTTTCTGATGACAGAAGGTGTTAGGATGACTCTTGGCCGTGCACCCTCTCGACTGATGGACACCATTTACCGCTCGCCATCAGAGGGCCTTTTTCTCGTCAAAGGAACGTTGACTCTTGTTCGATGAGATAGGGGAAGCCACGTGCTCTGACCGCCTAAATTTTGTAGTGGCAGTGCAATAAATCTTGCGAGCATTGGCACCGCAACCAAGCCTGTTTTAAGTATCTGAAAATATTGACATAAAAGCGCCATAATGTCCTAAAAATTTTATCAAAAAAAGGCTTAAGTCATAAGCCTTTAAATCCGAATTCCTCATTGAAAAAGGGGGAGGTCGGTTATTAGTCCTAAGTCCATAAAATTTTTCCCTTTTAGTTTGCTAATGCTGATACTGCTCTTAGCTCAATCGTGTTCTATTCCCGAAACCGCTATCGAGGTCAAAACAGGACTTTCAACTGCAGCTCAGAACTGCGACGAACGTGGAAGTTGCGTGGCAGATCCCAAAGGACTTGTTGTTTACAATGCAGACCTCGTCACAGACACCAACATTCTAAAGAGAAATCAAACTGGAACATTTTTAACTCAACTTATGAACCTGGTTGATGAGCCCAGGCTTCTTGTCAGTTCAGATAAGATGACTCCCCTGATCCGCGGTGTTGCGTTAGTCGATGAGTTTGAGCCTTGTAATTCGCCAAGAGGAATTCTTGGAGCAAACCCCACCGCTGGACAGCTGCGTCAGCTTAAACAAGGTCGTTACAAGGCCTGCATCTCGTACGTGGGTGAAGGGCTTTTGAAACGAGCGTTCGCTCTTGATCCAATTCAGATTGATTCAACGCCTCCCGTCGCCTCTGGAGGAGTGTCGGTCTCAGGAATTACTCCATTTACCGCAATCCTCAGTTGGAACAAATCGGGCGACGATATTACCCTGGAAGGTGATCTTGTTTACTCGATTTATTCGTCCACGAGTAAAGTTCTATCGACCCTCTCTGACATTCGTGAGTTTGGAACTGCTCAACCTGGTAAAATTTCGGCTACGACAACTTACGCGCTTATATCTCTGTCAGAAAACACGCCCTACCATGCAGCAGTTGTGGTAACTGACGAGGCAGGAAATGAAGCGGTGGTTGGCCAAGTCAATTTTGAGACTCCCAAGTCTGACACGGTGGCGCCAACTGTAACTGTGTCGTCAAATCGTGATCCTGGTCCGACCAATTTGACTTCATTGACGTTAACAATCGAGTTCTCAGAAGTGGTAACAGGTTTCACTGTTGACGATGTGAATGTAGTAGGGGGATCAAGAGGTGAGCTCACAAAGATTGATGGAGACACTTATACTCTGGATGTTGTAGCAGCTGTTGGAACTGTTGCAGTCACTGTTCCCGCAGCTGCGGCCATGGACCTTGCAGGCAACCCTTCGCGAGTATCCAATGCATGGTCCTTAATTATAAATGGAGCTGCTGCAACCCCGGTGGCTTCGCCTATTGACGGTATATATACTACTGCGCAGACCGTCAGCCTCTCGAGCACAACGCAAGGCTCATCCATCTACTACACACTCAATGGAAGCACGCCAAGTAGCACGTCAACTAGGTATGTGTCGCCAATAGCAATTTCATCAAGTCAAACCATACGGGCAATTGCGATCGCCCCAATTTATAACGACTCATCTGTCGGTACGTTTGCTTATACAATCACTGGCACAGTGCAAGCTCCGACCTTTTCAGTGGCAGCGGGCTCTTATGGTCCTGCACAGACGGTGTCTTTAAGCTCAGCCACAGCTGGTGCGACGATTTACTACACGACCAATGGCAGTGCCCCGACCTCGTCTTCGACGCAGTACACTGCTCCGATTACGGTCTCGTCTTCACAGACGATCAAGGCATTTGCTGTTCTCACCAACTGGGCTGACTCATCGGTATCGACGGCTGCGTACACCATCAATGGAGCCGTGGCGACGCCCACGGCAAGCCCAGCAGGAGGCA
>JBIIGV010000208.1:0-3532 GCA_044236265.1 Oligoflexales bacterium | reverse complement strand
GCTTCCGTGTCACTGGTGATCGTCCATGGGACAACACACCGTTGGAACCTGTCAGATGAATCCAATTTATCGTAACATTCTGTTGTTTTTGCTTGCGATTATCCCCATTAACCTCAAGGCAGAGGAAACGCGAACAATTACAACGACAGCACGCTGGATAAAGAAAAACGGAGTACCAGCCATGCTCGTCGATCTATCCGACTCGCTGACAACATCGCAGAAAGATATTGCCAACTCGGGATTCAGCACGTTCACATTGGTTGCCATCAATGATAGTAAAATTCAGCCACGCGATACGCTTCCGGACCTACGAGTTGTCTGCAGCGTAAAATACGACACATGGGAAGAACGCTACCAAACCATTCGAGTGGAGCCACTTCCAATCGAAACCACTTTTGTTAAAGACTTCAACGGCTGGGCTCAGAAATGCCTCCAAATGACCATCGACTCAAAATTAATTGTCGAGAAAATGTCGGCAGGTGGAACTTTTTACGGAATCATGCAGATTCGCCAAAGCTCGCCCGACGAATCCGCCAAGATAAAAAAATGGCTAGTCCAACAGCAATCAGGATTCATGCAGGGACTCTATGCACACATGCTCGGTGACTTTCAATACCAAGGATTCGTCAAGCTGGAGATAAAGATCCCTTCAATACAAACCAACGGAACCCCCGCGGATACCAAATCTAGCCCAATTGGGAAAAAGGATGGGTCGAAATGAATCCACCGCGGAGTAAAATTGAGACTCAGAGACCGAGCACTATGCTAAAACGCATTCGATGGCACCAATGGACTGTCGTGCGCCTAGCGGGTATCGCAATGATAACGGTACTGACAGGTTATTTAACTGCCGCGGTGATTGCCGTACGAAATATCGACATGCTACTCCATATCGTCCATGACAATTCAGTGGAATCAGCTCTGCGCTCAGGAATGGATGGAATGAAGGACGCCTACAAGCTCCGGCAGGAACTATTGACCGTCCGCCTCAAGCAGCAGTTCAAAGATCCTGAGCATGTTGCTGCACCCGAACTCGAAAAGGCGCTCGTCAAAGTTGAGGCGCTGAAAATGATGGGTGCGGAGTCGCGCAAAATCGATCAAGGGGAGAAGAGTTTTAAAACGGTTCAGTGGATTGATCGTAACGCTTTAGCCGTTGGAAATCATGTGGTGCAGTTCTCAGGGATTCAACAGGCCGAAGAGTATCGAGTCGCAGAAGAAATATTACAAAGATACCAGATCATCGGACTTGAACTACGAAGCAAGATCAGACCAGCGCTTATCAAAGCCCTCGCAGCTACACTTGCAGTCATGTGTTCTCTTCTATTGTTCGCATTCGTTTATATGGCTCTGCGTAGCAAGACCCGAATTGAAAAGCTGGTCCAAGGGTTCACGAGGTACTCAGAAGGCGACTCCCTATTTCGATTTGATCTTCATTGGAAAAACGAGCTCGCACTCCTCACGCTTCAATTTAATCGAATGGCAGACGAGCTTGATTACAATCGAACCCAAACTACGAGTCTTGAAAAGCTTGCCTCTTGGCAAACAATTGCCAGGAAAATGGCTCATGAAATTAAAAATCCATTAACGCCTATTCAGATCATGACGAGCCAACTGAAACGACGCTACGATGGCTCTAACGATGAGTTCGCCCGATTACTGGATAAGGCGCACGATGTCATCTTGGAAGAAGTCTCAGGCTTACGGCGCATGGTTGATGACTTTTCACAATTTGCTCAGCTACCATCACCAAGATTAGAACTCTGCGATGCTGTGCAATCTGCTCAGAAAGCCATCGCGCTAGCCGCCGACTCATACGCTCCGCATCCGATTAGCTACGAGGGCCCAACTCACCGAGTTGATGCCGAATTGGACGACCAATTGATCCGACAAGCTCTACATAACCTTATAAAAAATGCGGCCGAGGCTGATCCTACATCGGCCTCGCCCATTGTCGTTCGCCTCCTCGAAGAATCGCATCAAATTGTGTTCGAGGTGGAAGATCACGGCCCAGGAATTCCTTCCGATCTTCGTGACAAGATCTTCGAGGCCTACGTGACAACAAAGCATACAGGCCCCGTACCGGGCATGGGCCTTGGGCTGGCAATCTGCCAGAAAATCATTTTGGAACATGGCGGTAGAATTTCGGTTGATACAGATGCAGGTCACACGGTATTCAAGATCAGTATTCCAAGATTTAGAAGGGGACATCGCCAATGACTGAGAAATCAAGATCGTTGACGGGATCGCGCATACTCGTGATCGACGACCATCGTAATATCAGACTAAGCCTTCAGGTCATCCTAGAGGGCGAGGGCGCAAGTGTTACCGTGTCAGAGAATCTTTCAAATGCCAGAGCTGTGCTGGGTCTCCACAACGCATCTGACCCGAGCACTTCGCTCCCGTACGATATCTTACTTCTCGATATCCGTCTGCCTGATGGAAATGGTCTTGATTTGCTAAAACAGCTGAAAGACGGGAATCACGCCAATCACGTTATTGTCATTAGTGGAGAAGGAACAACTCAAGAGGCGTTCAAGGCGACCCAGATAGGCGCATTTGATTTCATCGAAAAACCTTTCACGCCCGAGCGTATTCTCGTTAGCGTCAAGCGTTGTCTCGAGTTTAATCGAATTGAGAAGGCTAACGCTAACCTCGTTAAAGACACTACTGAAACAGAGCTTTTGGGTGAACATCCAAAACTAAAAGACATCCTTTCTTTGGTAGCAAAAGTGGGCCCGACGAGTGGACGAGTTCTGATTACAGGCGAAAGCGGAACAGGAAAAGAATTAATTGCACGGGCCATTCACAGAGCCTCGCCCCGAGCCCACCGCCCCATGATTAAGATTAATTGTGCTGCTATTCCCAAGAACTTGATGGAGAGCGAGCTTTTTGGACATGAAAAAGGCGCATTCACCGGTGCCGTCAAACAAAGACACGGGGTTTTCGAGCGTGCAGATGGCGGGACTCTGTTCCTGGATGAAATTGGGGAACTGGAACTTGATCTTCAGGCAAAGCTTCTTAGGGTTCTCCAAAACGGAGAATTTATGCGCATCGGTAGTGATAAAACAATCACCTCGGATGTACGCGTTATTTGCGCAACCAACCGTGATCTTAAGGCTATGGCACAATCGGGAGATTTTCGAGAGGACCTCTTCTATCGTCTGAACGTCGTCTCCATTCACAGTCCGGCACTTCGCGAACGCGCCACCGATATTCCCTTGTTGAGCAAGAAGTTTCTTGCCGAATGTAGCGATGAGCATTCGCTTGGGCCGAAGGAGTTTTCTCCAAAGGCTATTGAACAGTTGAAAAGCTACAACTGGCCCGGAAACATTCGAGAGCTTCGTAATGTAATCGAAAGAACTGCCATTCTTTCGTCAGACCCCGTCATAGATACTATTGAAACTTTGGAGAACCCCCAGAACGCGCCCTCAGTAAAGACGGTCACGGTAGCGACCATCAGTGAATCAGAAAATCCGTCCATCACGCTCGAGCTTGGCCTGCAAAGCTGGGAATCGTTTCATGAACTTGTTGA
>JBIIGV010000078.1:0-13319 GCA_044236265.1 Oligoflexales bacterium | reverse complement strand
GGAGTACCCATAACATTAACGACTCCATGAAGTCCACCCGGCGGAGTTCCCGGGTCCTGAGGATGGCATGCCATGCGAATTTTCAGACGTTCAGCCTCTGGAATGACTTTTGACAAAAACCAGGAAATACGCTGCCAGAAATCGCTTTCCGAAACAGCGCCCGCTCGCGTTAACTCCGTAGGATTTTTTCGCTCCTGTAGGCGATACGTACTGTATTCTGCGCCTCCGCGACCAGTTGTCGTGCCAGTACGCATCACCCCGAGTAAACTTAAATTGTATTTCACTGCAGGTATTCCAACTTCAGCGCAAGCTTCCATCGTGCGAACAATATCTGCCACGTCTTTGTCACGCTCCGGAGATTGGCCAAGAACAATGGCTGCGCGCTTTTCGCGATCTACATGACTAGACGTGAGAAAGGGCAAAGGGATCATCGCTAAAACAATTCCCTCCGCCTCACACATGGATTTTAGACGCCTTAAATCTGCAATGTCATAGAATCCCTTGTTACCCTCGTCGGTCGGGGTGCCACATATGTGAGTGACACCGCACCGACTAAAATAGCGAAGCATCTCTGGCGTCGTCGGACCTTGTTGGGTCCCAGATTTGATTTGGTGACGTGACGCTTGCAACGGAGCTTGCGTATTGTCTCTTAGGCCGGCTCCTGTTTTTTCGCCGGATGGCTTAAAACAACTCGTTAGCCACCCTAACGCACCCAAAGATGCCCCAAACATCGCTTGACGTACTATGTCTCGTCGCGAGTAATCAAAAGATTTCAATTTATCTGATTGATCCATTTTTCACAGTCACCTTTTACAATCACTCATTCAGTGCGCAAAGCTTTTGCCACCGGTCAGTTTCGTCACAAGGAGTGCGCTGCAGAAACTCACAGCGAAAATAACTGTTGCCATCGCAAAAATCTCCGGAGACACCCCAAACCGAATGACGGAATAGAGAGCCATGGGCAAGGTCACGGTATCCGGTCCACTTGTGAAAAATGATATCAAAAAATCATCAAACGATAATGTAAAAGCCATCATCCAACCGGCAATAAGAGCGGGTGCCAAGAGCGGAATTTGAACTTTCGTCAGCAATTGCCAGGGACTTGCGCCCAAATCCCTCGCCGCATCATCAATGGCCTGGTCCAAGGATCTAACTCGGCCCCGAACAGTAACCGCCACATAAGACGCGGAGAATGTCACATGAGCCAAAATAAGTGACACATGCCCCAAACTGATCCGCAAGAAAACAAACCAGATTAATAATCCCAAGCCAAATACAACCTCCGGCAAAACCATCGGAGCCAATGATAACGAGTCGAATAAACCTTTGACCCACGTCTGCCCCCGCTCAAAGGCAAACGCTGCGACACCACCAAGAATCGTCGAGATCGTTGCCGATATAGCGCCGATATAAATCGATGTAAACAATGCCTCGATAAGATCAGAATGCCTGAGAAGGTCTCGGTACGCTGACAGTCGCGGTGCCTCACCTGTGTTAAAATCAACAAATGAATAAATGACGAGAGTTAGGATAGGAATATAGAGAAGTCCAAGTCCCGTTAGAAACATAATACGAGGCAGGTATCGGCCTGCTGATGGGCGAATCATTTAAAGTCCTCACCAGCATTCACCGCATGATTAGTCAGTAGCTTCACCATGACCACAAATAGCGCAACAACACTGACTGCGCTAACACATATGGAAGCACCAAATGGCCAATCCCGGGCTTTCAAAAACTGATCTGCCAGGAGATTACCGACGAACATCGTTCTGCCTCCTCCCATCAGATCCGGAATTACAAACTCACCCAGAGCAGGAATGAAAACCAAAGTGCTTCCCGCTAAAATCACCGGCGTCGTCAACGGCAACAGAACTCGCCACCATATTCTCCAAGAACCAGCACCCAGATCTCGAGCGGCTTCAAGAATTGACACATCAAAGCGCTCAAACACCACATAAAGAGGAAGCACCATAAATGGAAGATAGTTGGTCACCATACCAAACCAAATCGCCAAAGTAGGATCTGCCATGAGGAAAGGGTCTCGGATGGCTCCAATGTACATCAAAAAATGATTGAGAGGGCCTTCAACTCCAAGCAAAAACTTAACCGCGTAGGCTCGCACGACAAAATTGCTCATAAAAGGCAGCATGACAAGAATGAGAAGTGCTTTCCGCATCGATGGCGACTGCCTAGCGATAAACCAAGCCATGGGATAACCCACCATTAAACAAGAGAACGTTGTCATGAGAGCCAAATAAACTGAGGAGGCAAGCACTTTAAGATAGAGGCCGTCAACTACGCGCCGATAGTTATCCAGCGTCCAAGTAAACTCAAATCCACCCCATAGTCCTTTTTGCTGAAAGCTGACCATCAATACAAAGACGAGAGGCCCCAGAAGAAAAAACAGCATCCATGCCATGTACGGCGCAGCACCAAGGCCCACCGCATAGGACTTAGACTGCACCCGACTACCCATGGAGTTCACCTTGTAGCTTTAATTCTGCCCCCCTCCGCCAGCGCACGAAAACTGGATCGCCGACTACGAGCTCATGACGAATGGAGGAGGGTTTTTGAACCATGAGCGGTCGACCCGACCCGTTCTGCGTCGGAATATCAATTGCAAAATCTGTCACAGCGCCCTTGAACAGAATTTCCCGAACCGTGCCAGTCAAACCTTGATGAAAACCTTCATCATGATCAAAACCTGAGCGTGACAATTCGAGGTCTTCGGGTCTTAAGTACAACACCCCGCCATCTACGCGAACATGATTGATGGCTCCCACAAAATTAGCCACAAACTCCGTCTTAGGACTACGATAAATCTCTTCGGGAGTACCACATTGCTCGATGCGACCCTGACTGAGGATGGCAATCCGATCACTCATCGTCAGAGCTTCCTCTTGGTCGTGAGTGACCATGATGAAGGTGATGCCCAGACGCCGCTGTATGCGCAGAAGTTCAATCCGCATCGATTCGCGAAGCTTTTGGTCCAATGCTGACATCGGCTCATCCAGCAACAAGACTTCAGGCTTGTTGGCTATCGCGCGCGCCAAGGCCACTCGCTGTTGTTGGCCGCCACTTAGGGTGTCAACACGACGGCGACGATAATCGCCCATCTGAACGAGATGCAACGCATCGTCGACAGCTGTTTTGAGATCAGATGGGGCCCAGCCCTTTACTGAAGGACCAAATCCGACATTTTCTTCCACCGTCATGTGTGGGAAAAGCGCGTAGCGCTGAAATACCATGTTAAATGGACGCCGGTGAGCCGGTTGATTTGACATCGAGCGCCCGCACCACTTTAGAGACCCCTCATCTGAGGACTCTAAACCTGCGATGATCCGAAGCAGCGTGGATTTGCCACACCCACTAGGTCCCACGATAGAAAAAAAATCCCCTTGGCGCACGCTGAGCGAAATATCACTCAGAATCGAGACATCTTGAAAAGATTTGTGGACAGATTGGATCTCAAGCATCTAAAAGATCTTTTTAAAATTTACTGATCATCCTATATAATCAGATTTTCACTCCCGAAACACTCAACAAATCATGCCCCGAAATCTTCACCCTCTTTTAATCTTCTTGTCTTTGGCCCTCTGCTCCTGTCTCAGTCGAGGATGCTCTCAGGGCACGACCACAACCGACACCCAAGAACCTGGAGACCATCGAATAAATCTTTTTATTTGGGGGGATTACACCTCTGAGTCAATTTTTGCTGCCTTTGAACAGCAAACCGGGATCCAAATCGTTGAGTCGAATTTTTCATCAAATGAAGAGCTACTTGCCAAACTTCAGGCGGGGGCGAGCGGCTACGATCTGATCATACCGTCGGACTACATGGTGCGGGTCATGAAAGAGCTAGATTTGCTAGAGCCTCTTGACCACACCAAGATTCCCAACCTCAAAAACATCGACCCTCGACTGCTGAATCGGGACTATGACCCTAAAAATTCTGTATCAATTCCCTACTCATGGTCTCTCGCAGGACTCATCTACAATAAAAACAAAGTATCTCCTGCTATCACCGGCTACTTGGATCTTTTTACAAGAGATAATCTTCGTCACCGAATCAGTCTTTTGGATGATAGTCGCGAGGTCGTCGGCTCGATCCTCAAGTCCTTTGGGCAATCTGTTAATACCACAGACATTGAAAAACTCGAGACCGCCAAAATCAAATTAATTAACCTAAAGCGTAGTATCAGAGAATTTACATCAAGCCCCGTATCCATGCTCCGGCATGGAGATCTGTTGGCGGCCCAAATTTATTCAAATGAGGCCCTTCGCCTGATTCAAACTAATCCTGAATTTGAGTTTGTCATCCCGGATGAAGGGTTTACGATGGCGATCGACAACATGGCAATCCCGAGGACCTCGACCAGAAAAGCAAATGTCCTAAAATTGATAAATTTCCTGCTTCGAGAAGATATTAATTTGCAGTTCGCCCAAGAATTGCTCGCCGCCCCAGTTATTATCAACGCCAAGGCAAAACTTCCTGAGTTCATGCAAAAGCAGCCATCCATTAGCCAGTTTGATATCATTGAAAAACGCGGCGAAATGCTACTCGACCTTGGACCACACACGGCCAAATACGACCGCCTGTGGACGGAAGTCAAAGCTTCATCCATTTGAAAATTTAGTACCGTAGTCGCGCCAATGCAACTTGGCCTCGAACAAACGATTCAAGACTTATTCCCGCAGCTCTGAGTTGCTGAGGAATGAAGCTCGCCTTCGTCATGCCTGGCAGCGTGTTGGTTTCCAAGTAATAGAGGCCTTTTTGCGTCAAAATCATATCGGTTCTTGTGTATCCAAAACATCCCAATGCTGAATGAGCCAACAAGGAAAGAGCTTGCGCTGCCGAAGCTTCATAAACAGTGACTTCTGCTGGTGTCACTTCTCGATTACCCACACCCAAATACTTTCCCTGATAATCAAAATGAGCATCACGGTCCAAAATTACTTCCGACGGTGGCAACACCGTCAAACAGTTACCGTGCATAATCACACCAACGGTGAGCTCGCGGCCTATCAGCCTTTCTTCCGCCAACCAAAGGTCACGGGACGATTTGTTGATCTGAAACCATGTCTCACATTCAGACTGAGACTTTATAAATGAAAGACCAGCACTCGAGCCATCACATGCGGGTTTGATAACAATTTGAGTCATCTTTGATTGGAAACCCAGCAATCCTTTTAACGCGTCTGTCTGGTCTATAGTAAAAAGATATTGAGCAGCACAAAGGACCCCGCGGGTTTTGACTGCGTCTTTGGCTTTAGATTTATTCATCGCTAGAGCACTTGAGGCAGCGGACGACCCCGTAAAGGCAATGCGAAGAGATTCTAACTTTTCCTGGAGCCAACCGTTTTCACCATCACCACCGTGCAGTCCTAGATACAGGACTCGTGAGCCAACTTGTTCCAGAGCATCCTCAATGGTCGCTGCAACTTGGGAACCACTCTTTGGGGAAAATTCAGTCGTGTAAGCATTTTGGTGGGCCGCAAGTTCATCGGGATTGACAGAGAGCACCGCACCTCTGGCGTTCCAGAACCACAGCAAAGCATCCGGTAGAATACTTGTTAAATGCTGAGCGGACGCAACCGATACCTTCCGCTCGCTACTGGTACCACCAAACAATATAATGACGTCGGCATTCGTAGACATAGATCCCTCGGTTCGTTAACCGCTTCTAGTCTATAATGAATTCAGATAAATTGCACCTAGCGTCAAGCAACGCTATCAACGGATTGCATCTCAGACTCTTGGAGCTGAGCCAGTATCTCTTCTAGTGATTGCGGCCTATGCAGCAAAAAGCCCTGAATGAGGTCCACACCCATCTGTTGAACTACTTGCGCCTCTTCCCACGTCTCGATACCTTCAGCAAGCACGATAGCATTAACCTGCTTCGCAGCCTTTACAATACCCTCAACGAAAATCGCCTTCGTGGGATCTTGATGAATTTTTTCCACAAGACTTCTGTCGAGCTTAATGAGCTCAGGACGCAATTTGATTACACGCTCAATGCTGGCGTGACCTTTTCCAAAATCATCGGCGGCAATCGTGCAATCAATTTTTGACACATAGTCGTGAATTTTCTGCATTAGCGATAAGTTTGTCACACCCTCGGATTCACTCAATTCAAATATGATTTTTCCACGCGGACTAATGAGGTGAGTCAGTCTTTCAAGATGCAGCAGGTTCCGTGGCAAAATGTTGACCATCAGCTTACCGGGTAATGAGACCGCGTGAAGGATCCCAAGCCCCAAACAGACTTGATCAAGTTCAAGAGCAACCTTGGCATGACCTGCCATCTCAAAAAGAATATCTGGACGGAACAGGCGGAAATCCATAAACACCAGATGATCACCCGTAAGCTTCTCTTCCACCAAGTTTTTTCTGGCTCGAATCAACGATTCAAAACCGAAAATCAAATCCTTGATCGGAGCAATGGACTTGGATTTTTTAACCTGCTCCAGCTTTTCTTGAGTGACACCCTGTAGCTGAAAGACTCCCTGATAATTTGGAGTCAAAATTTCGCGCGACTGAATGATCGTTTGCATGATCTCGCGCTCACGATCCTTGACCCGTCTCTGGTGAACTTTTGCGACCTCTGTCGCAGAATCTATCAGGTGGTCCAAAAGATCGACCGGGTCCACACATGGGTTATGGAGAGCCGTTGCATGACCGACACTAAAATCTGGGATTAAACGCATCCCGTCAGGAAGAAATCTTTGATTTCTATCTTTGAAGACCTCAGCCCAGAGAGCTTCTTGAATTCTCATGGCAACGCGATCGGCCAACTTTTCAAGGACGCCCGGGGCAGGAACAGTTTTTGAGATTCGACTCTGCTCCAAGAACACATAATACGTGTTGCTGTGGGCAGAGCGGCGCATAAGCATATCGGAATTTCGGAAACTGCCGTTTTGGCCCCACATTTCAACAAGGATCTGATGAAAACAATCCTGGGCCTTCTGATAAGCCTCGACGCCAAATTCAATCAGAATTTTTCTGAGAGCGCTGGCGTTTATTAACAACATGCTAATGGCGCCGCTTCCTTGAAGCATGTGCAAAGGAACCTGTGGGTTATATATAGGCGCTCGTTTTAAAGAGACGCTACGCGCACCACGGCCGCTAGCACCGCACGAGTCGAGCATAGCAAGAATCAACTCTGGACTGTCAACAGGAACCCAAACAAAGAGCTCTGAGTTTCGGCTTGAAACAGACTGTTCCTGACTTTGCTTTTCACCGATAATTAAAACGGGGATGCGTCGACCCAAACTCCCCAAAAGATCGAGCCAAGCTGCATCAACCAGTCCTGGCATATCACTATCGACGACAACACCTTTGACACCGGCCGCATAGAGACTTGGAATGGCGAGATCCGAAGTTGGATCAAGAGCACGAAAGACAATCTCATGCTCACGAAATAGTCTCGTCAGACTTTTTCGAAGTTCGAGATTCGAAGTTACCAAACAGATCATTGGCCATCCCAGGTTGACTAAAAAGTGTCCAATAATAGACAAGTCTGTTTCGGATCAATTTCTGAGACCTTAAGCCAACGATCCCACATACACTTGGAATTTTTACAAACTTCTTGGAAATCCACAGTCGTTGTGGATAAATAGGAGATCGCCCGGGGCGCATCCCTTCAGGGGCGGCATATTGACCGAAATGAAAAAAAATTAGACAAAACGATAAACTATATTTTTATTTAAATTGCTGATGGAAATTTATGCCTTCTATGTCTCCCTTCATCCAATCACTTGTCGAAAAATGTAAGGCTAAACCCGGAAGAGTGATTTTGCCTGAAGGCGATGACCAGCGGGTCATCGATGCATCCAAGCTGCTCCTCTCGTGGGGCGCAGCAAGCGAAATCAAATTAATAAACTCCACAGGTAGCGTGAAGACGTCGATCTCTGACACTAGAGTTTCGTCATGCTCCAGTAAAGATCCTGCGATCATTCAAGAAGCGCGGGCAGATTATGAAAAACATCTTGAGTCGCGCAACAAAGTATTAAGCCCTGATCAAATTGATAAGCTAGCCGAGTCACCCCTAATCCAAGCAGGGAATATGCTCTACCACGATCAAGCCGATTGCGTGGTTGCTGGTTGTGTCGCAACAACAGCGGACGTGATAAGAGCAGCCATCTCGACGGTTGGCCTAGCCAGAGGGATCAGAACCGTCAGTGGAAGCTTCATGATGGATCGCACTGAAAAGAATCCGGACGAAATTTTCATTTTTGCGGACTGTGGTGTTGTCATTGAGCCGACGGTCGACCAGTTGGTGGATATCGCAAAATCATCATCAGAAACATTCTTCAAACTGACGGGTAAAAACCCGGTCGTCGCGTTTCTTAGCTTTTCCACAAAAGGCTCGGCTGATCACCCAGCCGCAGAAAAAATGCGACTTGCGGCACAAAAGTTTAATCTAAAATATCCGACCATCGAAAGTGATGGTGAGCTGCAATTCGACGCAGCCTTCATCAAAGACGTCGGGCTTCGTAAATCCCCCAAAAGCACAGTTCCTGGACGCGCCAACTGCTTTATTTTCCCCACTCTTGACGCCGGAAATATCGCCTACAAAATCACTCAGCGCCTAGCCGGATTTGGCGCCTATGGACCGATCCTCCAGGGTTTGAATAAGCCCTACAGCGACTTGTCCCGTGGTGCGACCCCAGAAGATGTAGCCATATCGGCCATGATAAATATTCTTAGGTCCCGCTAATTTCTGATTGCCCATTCAACTGGCAACCCCGTACAATACTCTAAACTTTAATATTCATGTTCAGTAATATTTCCAGGGATAGGAGATAAGCGATGAGAAGCCGATTTTTAGGATTTGCGTTCTTGGGCGCGCTTTCAATCATGGCCGGTGGTTGTGGTGAAACTGCATCGTATCGCCTTAACAGCACGACAGAAAGCGAGAAACCAGTCTACGTCAGACTTCCGGCTGCTATGGTCACCAAGGATTTTGTAAAATCCACAGGTTTCAATCGCGATCATGCTAAAAACAATGATTTTGCAATCGGCTGGCTATCCTCAGAAGTCATCAATAATTTGAATCTCAAAGATAAGAGCCAGATCACGCGCCTTGATGAATTGGCTGTGACCGAGGGACGCCTGAACCCATTTACAATGGAGCGGACAGAACTCAAATTTGATGAGCCAACTCCCGCTGAAGACTACCATAACTATCAAGCATTGACCGAAGAACTACGTCGGTTGGCTGACGCTCACCCTGAAATCGCGCGCCTCAGCAGTATTGGTAAATCTCATCAGGGGCGAGAACTTTGGATGATGACCATCAGTGATCAGGTTGATCAGTCTGAAGGTGAACCAGAGCTTCTTTACATCGCAAACATGCATGGTGATGAAGTTGTCGGTCGAGAATTATCTATCTATCATATTCGTCGACTGCTTAATGAATACGGCAAAAATGACCGCGTTACAAATCTTGTGAACAACAGCAAGATGTTTATCATCGCCTCCATGAATCCAGATGGCTTTGAGCTGAGACAGCGCTATAGTGCGCGTAATCTAGACTTGAACCGAAACTTCCCGGACTTTACAAGCGATGACCGCGACTCTTCAACTGGACGTGGCGTTGAGACAAAAGCCATTATGGATCTTCACAATGGCCATCACTTCACTGCAGCCGTTAACTTCCACGGTGGAGAAGTTTGTTTCAATCTTCCTTGGGACACAAAACCTAACCGCGACGTTGAAGAAAAATTCGGTGACGACACCGTACTAACCTCCATGGGACGTGCGTGGGCCGACAGCAATCCAACGATGGAAGGCAACAACAGCTTTGATCGCGGCCTAACCTACGGCTACGAGTGGTACGAAGTTGATGGCGGTATGCAAGACTGGTCTATTTGGTACCGCCGCAGCATGCATGCTACGGTTGAGCTCTCCTACACTAAGTGGCCTTCTGCCAACTACCTTGCGACTGCTTGGCGCGAAAACCAAGAAGCCATGCTTGCCTACCATGAGCGCGCGCTCACCGGAGTGCATCTGCAGGTCGTCGACCAGCGTGGCGCCCCAATACCAAGTTTTGAGGTATCTGTGTCTTCAGCAAACAGAACTGTTCGCTATGACAATGGTATCGCGCACCGCACGACGACAAGTGGCCCACAAACAGTCACTGTCTCCATCGATGGACGATCTGTTGCCCAAATCAACACGACTGCGCGCCCATTTGACGGACGCTTTGACCGCGTTGTAGTTTCAAAAAAATAAGATACAGCCCGCGTAAGTAAAGTATTAGCGCCATTTTGATACCAACCAGGTCAAAATGGCGTCTTTATTTATGGGCACAGTTCATGCAGACACCAATGTGAGACGCAAGGTCACAACACCCCAAACACACAAAGGGAGGAGTCATGAACAGGATGTTACTACTACGAAGACTATTTGAGATCGCCGTGATGCTGTCGTCGGTGTCAACACCGTTGTTGGCTGGTGTCATCACCTATCATCCCGAGTCGGGAGTCTACGCTGGCAACGGATGTCCAGAGGGTTCATCCCGTATTTATGTCGATGAGTATGGTGACCTGGTGTTGGAGCATGATGCCATGATTCTCGATTTGCCAGCCTACGGCCAAGATCCAGCTTTATCCGGTCGGCGAGCCTGTGCCATTCGAATTCCTGTCACAATTCCACAAGGGTTCTATATCAGCGCTATTGAGCAACGTATCGCTTATGCAGCGATCAAGTCGGCAGGAGCACAGGCACAAATCTCGACTCTAACATCTTTTAGTTCCGACCGCGTGAGCCCATTCACTGCAATACTTCCCAGAGATGAAGAATTCACTGGGGACTTGATGATTGACTCTCGACGCGATCAGCTAAATTCCCAGTCGCAAATAAATCGCTACTGCCGCGGTGATCGTTCAGAAGAGATGATGCTCCGCATCAATATGGCAATCTCAGGCCAACGAGACTCATATGCTGAAGATCTGATTGTTCAGACAATCGAGGGATACATCAGTGAAGGCATCGATGTTGAAGTCTCACCTTGCCCCTAAATGAAAATCCCCCGATGACTCAATCATCGGGGGATTTCCGTTTACCTTAGAAGCGGCGATTACAGCTCAACTGCCCCAGCATGAATGGTTGCCATATACCCCGCGGCGAAGCATATAATTGCGCCCATCCATTGGGAAAAAACTGTGCGGCCAACAGCTCAGGTCTGGCAAGTCCAAGATCGCGCTCCGCACAATCGTACTCAGCTCCAGCAGATCCGAACTGACACTCCAGTCGAATCATTTCAACGCTGGGTAACCCGGACGGCAATTGACGGATAAGTCTTACTTGGGCGACAGCGCGACCATTGAAAGCCGGGCGAACATGAATCCAGTAAGATCCATTCCAGAGAATGCTTGGGACCTGCGTCAACGAATTGTTGCAGTCGTAGGTCGATGCATATGAAAAACCGGAAATAGATAATAAGAAAATTAACGAAATCAGACGAATCATCGTAACCTCCCCGTACAGTCGGAGACCTAAGTAGCAACCATCCAGGAGTTTAGCAAGGACGGAAAACCATCTATATTGAGGCGACTACGAAACAATCTGCAACAGCGAGACTCCATGCAGTCTCGCGAAACCATTCGCTCTCTGACAAGTAGATACGATCATTTTGCATACGAAGCATCCCATCACGCAGTCCCCGCCTAAAGACCTCGGACTCCCGCAATCGATACCCCTTTGCGGTGATGAGATTTATATCAATCCCATCACGACAACGAAGACCACAACCCACATACTCAAGAAGCCAAGACTCCAAGGTTCGCTCCGAATCAACGATTCCCCCGGTGCTTAAAACAATATCTTTGATTTCAGGGCCTACGGAATTCTGAATTTCAGTGCGCAAAAACGATCGGAGATCTCCCGGGTAACTGTATCGCAAACCAACATTAGACCCATCGGCTACAAATCCATGGGCACCAGCGCCGATGCCGATATATTCGTCTCCGTGCCAGTAGAGCCAATTATGGCGGCACGACGCTCCGGGACGTGACCAGTTGCTAATTTCTTCGTGTTCAAATCCGGACTTCCTCAAGAACTCACAAGCCGCATCATAGAAAATAGCTAGACGATCATCATCCACAGCTTGCATGACACCACGACGCTGCGCGCGGGCAAAAGGAGTTTGCCCTTCATAGGTCAATGCATAGAGGCTTAAATGATTGACGCCCGAGTCCACCATGCGACTTAGGTCTGAAAGCCATGAGTCCGTCGTTTGGCCGGGCCAGCCGTAAATCAAGTCACCATTTGACCTAGGGAACGTTTTAGCGGCTTTCTGCAACGCAGAAAAAGCTTCGGAACACGAGTGATCTCGGGTCAATACTTTGAGTCCCGACTCATCAAAGGACTGAACCCCAACGCTTAAGCGATTAAAACCAAGTGACCTCCAAACTTCGCAGGCCTCTTCGGTGACATTGGATGGATTGGCCTCCAACGTCACCTCAACATCGTGCACGGCCCTCTGGCCAATCAGCGTCATCAATTCAGCGTATTCATGCGTGAGAAGTCCCGGTGTACCGCCACCGAAAAATACGGATGTGAATCGCTTCGAGTCAGGGATGACGCTGTACCAAACTGATAATTGTTTTATGAGAGATTCAATGTAGGATTTCTGGTGGTCAGCATTGAAGTTTGCCGTCTTTGCAAAGTCACAGTAGTGGCAAAGCTTTGAGCAAAAAGGAATATGAACATAAAGACCAAACGGTTTGCCCATCAGTATCTCTTTCCAGAAAATCCAGGAGGTTTCTTCCGTTCTGATGGACACCAGCCCGGTCTTGGGCCAACCTCGGGAAACTTTCGGCACACGTCGGGCCTGACGTCATAGATCGTACAAAGTCTCGACGCCTCATCTAAAAATATACAGTCCTGATTTGGCCTTTGAGCAATTGTAAACTTCATGGTACTTGCGCGATAGGACTGAATCAGTTTTTGGGATTCGAGCTTTCGGGCAATCTTCTTAGCCGACCATAAGGCCTCATCTTCCGACAGGAGCCCCATCCTTACCAAGTCCGGAACCTTTGCCTCGACGTGAAGTCGACAGCAATGACCATGGCACCCCGTGCACATGCTAGGTTTGAACTTTGTCCAAGTTGAAGGGCGATCAATATCCACCATGACGCCCTCTTACCGCGACTAAAGGCCCTTAATCAATAGCCAATGCTACACGTACTGAAGCCTTAGTGAGCAACAGGAACCCCGCCATCAGATATATCCTGGCGATCTTGCTCGTCAGTGCCGGCACCCAACAACGACGCCATCCACAGGAAGTCCACCCCACTGAACGTCCGGGTGC
>JBIIGV010000207.1:0-3549 GCA_044236265.1 Oligoflexales bacterium | reverse complement strand
GTCTTGGAGGTGGGGGGACGTGGGTGGATTCTCAAGTTAAACATGACTCTAAAAACCTAGAGCAGCAGTTTATCGACGACTACAATCAGTCGGCATCTAGCTTGCTGATGAGAGCCGGCATTACGGCGTTGGTCTGTTACAATTTGTTCATTATTTTCGATTACTTTAGCTATCCCGAAACAGTTTGGGAGCATACTGCCATTCGCCTGGGATTTGTAACTCCAGCCGTAATTATCATCTTGTTTGCTTTACGTCAGCAACGCTTCAAACCTTACACGAGGAGTCTCATTTTAATCGGGGCTCTGATCTTCGCCCTGCCGGTGGTCTATTTTGAGTTGAACAACCGGCCGTCAATGATAGGCGGCTCTTTATGGGGTGTTATCTTTGTCGCGATGTTTGGATTAACGACTCTCCGCATGCTTCAGCGTGAGGCCGTAATTTATACGGCGGTTTTGCTTGCGTCAGTGTCAGCTTGTTTAGTGATCGCTGATGCACCGCCTGCTGCATGGTTTAATCGACTGTTTCCCCTCTCCGTCATATGTTTTTTCGGCATTTTCGCGACTTACATCATGGAATCAGGCTGGCGAAAAATACATACGCAGAAAAAAATTATTGAGCGGCAAGAGCGCCAGGCAGCCGGTCTGCTTGAGGTGGTTTTCCCGGCTCCTGTCGCGCAGCGTTTAAAGTCTGAGCGCTCCACAATCGCGGAATATGCGGGAAGTGTATCCGTACTTTTTGCAGATATTGAAGGGTTTACGGCGGCATCTCAGGTTTTAACTCCAGGGCAGTTGGTATCAGATCTAGACGCAATTTTTTCCAGAATCGATGCTCTTTGTATCGAACACGGGTGCGAAAAAATAAAAACAGTCGGTGACGCCTACATGGCAGTCTGCGGATTACCGTTGCCGGCGGAGGATCATGCAAAAAAGATACTAGGACTAGCGCTTGCGATGCAGCGTGCGGCGTCCGAGCTTACATTGGGAGGCAAGCCCATCAGATTTCGCATAGGAGTGCACTCCGGGCCAGTAGTGGCTGGTGTTATTGGTAAATCGCGCTTTTCCTACGATTTGTGGGGTGACACGGTTAATACGGCTAGCCGCATGGAGTCGACCGCGCCTGTTGGCGGGATTCAAATCAGTGATGAGACGGCAAAAGCCGTTGATGGGGCCTTTATAGTGGAACCACGCGGCGAGATTCAGGTTAAGGGCAAGGGACTTTTGCATACCTGGCTTGTGACCGGGACAAAAGCAGTTGAGCAAGATCAATCTCAAACATCAGATCGCATCTCAGCTTAAGCTACCAGCATTGCAATTCACAAATTTGACTCATTTAGGCAATAGATCCAGTGTTCTATAATTCCCATTGGGTATCTGTCGCAAAGCTTTGAATTACGTGATGGGGCTACTTAGTTGGTCTGTGTAAACATTATGCAGTAAAATATGAGAAGCACACAGCAATACGGGGAGTTTCTATGAAGTCACAAGGACGGACTTTGGGAATTGGTCTTTTGTTCTTGATCTCAAATCAAGGATTGGTGTTGGCCGGAGATCTTGAAAAAGCTCCTCCAGGGTTTTCTCATCAGGGCGGGAAAGCTGTTTTTGCTGATTTTTCTCACGTTGGTTTAAGCTTACGGTTTGATGCTTTGAATGGAAAAGCACAAGCAAGAGCCGTCATTGAATTTGAAGTTGGAGAGGCAGGTATGCCTCTTTTTGACATGATCCCTGCAGCGCAGACCGTAATTCTTGATGGTAACGCATTAGATCCAACAGCAGTTTCGTCGCTGAAAGATCCAAATAAGCAGTCAACTCTGCGTATACTTGGCGTTAATGTGGAGCCCCAGCGTCGGCACACACTTGAAATGACTTACGACTTGTCGAGTCAAGTATCCTTTTCTCAAGGCACCGTTTCCGCCGGTTTTTTCATGAGCGATCTTTCAGATCGGGAATACTTTGAGCAATACGCACCGACCAATTATGAGTTCGACCAGTACTCCCAATCCGTTGGAGTAGAAATCACCGGAACAGATAAACGTCACGAGATTTTTGCCAATGGCCGAGTGGAAGAGTTGTCGTTTAATCAATGGAACGTGAATTTTCCCGCATATTACACGTCATCCTCGTTTTACTTTCATCTCGTCAAAGAGGGGCGATTTGTCGTTAGTCGCTCATCTTATACAGGGCTGGAAGGGGAGATTCCGCTCACGGTCTACAGTATTTCCCAGTCAAACGTAACTAATGGCATTCAGCGTCTAAAGCGCTACATGGCTGAGCTTGAAGGCACCTATGGGGCCTTTGCTCACCCGTCATTTACCGCATACATCACCGATGGTGGCGGTGGTATGGAATATTGTGGAGCCACTGTTACGTCGCTCAGCGCTCTTGGACATGAAACGACTCACAGCTGGTTTGCGCGCGGTGTGATGCCAGCGAACGGCAACGCAGGCTGGATTGACGAGGCGATCGCTAGCTGGCGAGATAACAATTATCCTCGCGGCACAGGTCCTTCAAGGACACCACGTATGCTGGGCGGATTTTCTCCTTACAAGCGCTTTACGACCATGGATGCTTACAGCTACGGTGCAGACCTTATCAGTGATTTTGATGGTTGGGTGGCGCGCAGCAACGATGCTGGCATGAAGGGTGTTCTAAGAGATTTGTTTGCACAATTTAAACGTCAAACAATCACCGTGCCGATCTTTCAAAGCCATATGGAGCGGGCATTAGGCCAGTCTTTACAAACGTTTTTTGACAAGTACATCTATGGGCGATCATCAAGTGCGCCTGTGAGTTCTGCAACTCCTGGATGGGATGTTAACTGGAGCCGACATCCAAGGCCCTTTACGAAAGAGGAACTGAAAAAGATCATTTAGTTTTTTTGATGCAATAGAGATTTTCAACTGCGTTGAGGTAAGGAGCTTTCACTATGAACTTTAGATTAAATCTTGTGTTGTCGAGTGCGATGTTTTTAATGTTGTCGGCATGCAAGACCACCCAATTGCCAGGGTCTAGTCTTCAAGGCGATACCAAAAAGCCGGAGGTCGGCGATGAAATTATTGGCTGCTTCAAAGTCATGAAGGTTGATTCCCCTTCGACACTGTCAATTGTCACGAAGCTCAAGGAAAAGGCCTCCCAGCTTTGTATTCGTAAAAAGCCAATTGATATTTCAATTCGGGATGCGTCGAATCAGGATTTGCTGACATGGCAGTTTACAGAGATAGCTCAGCTGCGTTGCCCAGGTTGTTTCGCATTTAAAGGTGGACAGGAGTACGCGGCCACGATTACCGGGACGGCTGTGCCACTGATCTTTAATATGTCGCTTGAATCACGAGGCCTCGGGGGACCCGTCCGTCTTTCTCTCCAGCAGATCCTTGAAAAATCCAACGCTCAAGCTGCATCTCCTGCTCCATTTCGTCATATTACCTGTGGTGACCATTGGAATAAGGTTCGTGGCGTGATGCCCACAGAGTCCAAGCCAGCAGTGATTGAGCTTGATGGAGATTCTCGGTCAAAGGTCGAACGCATTCCAGCTAAAGTATTGAGTAAAACCGAT
>JBIIGV010000206.1:0-3552 GCA_044236265.1 Oligoflexales bacterium | reverse complement strand
GCTAGATGATGCTCCTGAAGCAGTCTTTCGCTAAAATTTAAGCTCGTGTCACCGCCGCGCAGATTGTCGCGAATATCGACAAAAATATAGTACGCACCCTGCGGGAAAAAATATTTTATGCCTCCCAGCGAGTCGAGTAGTTTGGTTGCCATGTCTCGCCGCTGACGTAATCTTGCTACGTCTTCTGCCATCAGAGGCTTTCCGTGTTTTAGCGCAACAACGGCAGCGTCTTCGATAAATCCTGGAATGCATGTTGAGCTGTGACTTTGCAGGGACTTCACCATGTTGGCTACGTCCTGAGGTGCAGCGCAATAGCCAACACGCCATCCCGTCATCGCAAATGCTTTTGAAAGACCATTAACGAGAATAAATTTTGACTTTAGTTCAGGGCAAACCTTGAGGAGGCTTTGATGGGGATGATCAAAGCTCATGTACTCGTAGATCTCATCTGAAATAACCCACCAACCCTGCTTGGCTAAAAACCCACCGAGCTCCTTCATTTCAGATTCTGTCAAAATGTAACCGGCCGGATTATTCGGTGAATTGAAAACAAATGCTTTTGTCTTTGGTGAAGAGTATTTTGCAATTTCCTCCGTTGACGGTATGCGGCCATGGGATGTTACGGGAATCATGACAGGAATGCCGCCAGCAGCTCGAATTTGATCGGCGTAACTGACCCAACAGGGGGTCGTCAGAATGACTTCGTCGCCGTCATTGAGCAAACTAAGGAAGGTGTGGAATAGGATTTCTTTAGCGCCAGTACCGACAACAATCTGAGATGTGTCGAAGGAGAGTCCGTTGTCTCGCTGAAGCTTGTCGACGATGGCCTGACGCAGTTCTAGGCTTCCCCCTGCCGGAGTATACTTGGTGCGTCCTGCTTTGAGACTTTCGATGGCCCGGTCCACGACAACTTTGGGTGTTGGATAGTCAGGTTCTCCAACCGCAAAATTCAAAACTTTGTGCCCCTGTTTAGCCAACTGCACTGCCTTTGTATTGAGAGCAAGAGTCGGTGAAGGCTGCACGGACAAAATACGTCGCGAAAAGCTCATGGACATGGACCTCCGATGGCCTTGGAGTGTACCTGCCGAAGCCTTGAGGGGCAATGGCTAAATGGTTAATATCTCAATTAAATTATAGGCATGTCTCGCTCTGTGGCTTTGTCCTAAGAGAGTGAAACTCGGGGGCACTGCCCTTGATCTGTCAGAGATATTGACAGGTCTGCCATGCTTTCAAACATCTTGATCCTCTTGGGCTAAAAAAATCCAGTGATTTCAGGCAATTTCAATGCGTCGGGTGTGGCATGGGTATTGCTCCTTAGTCTCCATAACTCGGATGATTTTGTGACCTCATTGAATACATGAAGTCCGAGCACTTTGGAGGAAGGACATGAAATTTAAGCTGAATATGTTGACGCTGGTTGTTTTTGCCGTTTCATTGACTGCATGCCGCAGCCGCGATCAGAGGATGTCCAAGCTCAAAGACGAGTTAAGTGAATCAATTGTAAACCCTGGTCGCCTTGGTGGTGCCATGGTGGTTGGAGAAGTGAATCTAACGGGTAACCGTAATGTTTCGGGTGGATTGCCGCGTTTGGTTAGTGGTCGCTCACATACACAGACAGACCTTTATCTTTCTCGGGAACAGTTTGTCCTGTCTTATGATGGAGACGCGCGGATTCCGGTTTGGGCTGCTTGGCAGGTTGTGAAGTCTGACCTGGGTGATGTATTGCGTCAGCCTGCGTTCCGAAGTGATCATATTTTGAATGCGTATTTGGAGGAAAAAGAGCGAGCTGATGGATTAAGCCCGGACCATTATCGAAACACTTGTTTCGACCGTGGCCACCAAAGCCCAGCTGCCGACCGTTCGAACTCAGTTGAAGATAATGAAGCAACATTCCTCATGAGCAACATGGCGCCTCAGACGGGCTTTTTAAACCGCGGGATGTGGAAGAATCTCGAAGACTTCAGCCGTGAACTGGTTGAGACCCATAAGTACAAACTCCAGATATTTGCTGGTGGAATTTTAGAAGATGGTCGCGAAGGAATCGGTCCAAACAAGGATATCCAGGTACCCACGGCCTTCTACAAGGTTATTGCCATCTACGAAGATCGCGATGACAAAACCCCAATGTCTTACATCGCGGTGATCATGCCAAACGTTACGGCGGGTGGTCTTGATCCATTGGCTAACAATGACAAACTATGCAAAGAGCAGAATGGAAGCTTTGGCTTTAGTATCCGCACTGATTGGGAATTTTATGTCAAAAATCTGAAGCAGATTGAGGAGGAGGCTGGAGTTCAGTTCCCGATGCTTGAGGGCGTAAAACCATTCAAACACGATTAACTTGTCAGATGAATTAGGGGCTCAGGGTGTCGCTTAACCAGGCCAGGAAAACCCACCACATAATAGGTGGGCGCCATCGACCGGAACTTCAGGCTTCCTCCTAACGCAGAGCGGGAGGCTTGCACACCGTCTCGGAAATCTGGCTCCCTGTTGTATAAGCATCGGTTCTCCGGCAAATAATTAGCCAACACCCCGAGCTAAGTAGAATTTTATCACAGCTTCTCGCCGCATTCCATCAATGAAAATTCCTATTGTAGCCCCTTGTGACCGGGGTATAAGGGTAGGGTTGTTGACCCCATTGGCCCATAATAGGACAGACCCAGATCGTGGCAGACCCTGCTATTTTTGTTGTTGCAACGCCCATCGGTAATCTCGATGACTTAACTCCACGCGGGTTGGCCACGTTGCGTCACGTGGACCTGATTGCGGCCGAAGATACTAGAAATACGCGCAAACTTCTGACCCACTTTGGCATCAATGGCAAAGAGTTGATCAGTTACCACGATCATATTGAGGCAGCCAGGAGCGAACAGCTTGTGAGTCGCATTAAAGCCCAGGGTCTTACGATGGCTCTGGTCTCTGATGCTGGTACTCCATGTGTGGCTGATCCAGGGTATCGCTTAATTCGTTTAGCTAAGCAAAATGGCATTAAGGTACACCCGGTGCCCGGAGCAAGTGCTCTAACCAGTCTGATTTCAGCAGCTGGCTTACCCTCTGATCGTGTGATGTTTGTCGGGTTTTTGCCGACCAAGGATTCAGATCTCCGGCGAGAGATTCAAAGCTGGAAGGTATCAAGGTCCTCGATCGTATTTTTTGAACCAACCAGAAGGCTTGAGGCATCGCTGCGTGTCATCGCGGACATCTACCCTCAGGCGGAAGTCTCCATCGGTCGCGAATTGACCAAACTTTATGAAGAAATTGAAACGATGCCCGTATTTGCTGCCCTGGAATGGGTTCAGAATCATGCGATCTTGAAGGGCGAAGTTGTGGTTATGGTCTTCCTTGGCGAGCAAGCTGAGGATTTATCAGGCGGAGATTCTGTTCTCGCGCACGTTAACAATCATGCTCGGCGAGGATTTGCAGAGGGGAAAAGCCTAAAAGACTTGCTTAAGGAGCTTGGTGGGCTTGGTCTACAAAGAAGTGAGCTTTATCAATTATTGCTCGAAATTAAGGAAACTGTCGACAACGGGGAGGAACGAACATGAAATTGCG
>JBIIGV010000205.1:0-3564 GCA_044236265.1 Oligoflexales bacterium | reverse complement strand
TAAACCACTGATCGTCACCAGCGATAATTTTTATCTTGCTGACGGTGGGGTTGCTTATGACCACGCCGTCCATGAGTCCAGGCTCTATGTAGGTCGCGCCGTGTCGTGCAATTTCGGTAAAACCCTGCGTGCATGCGACGGCAGCATCATCGCCCTCGAGTTTAAATGCGTATGGCTGTTCCGCCCAACTTGGATTTACAGCCTGCGAGTCAAACGGGATGTAACCAAAGTCTTCAACGAAGACGTAAGACTGACCAATGTGTCGCGCCATAGGTTTGAAACCAGCGAATTGCGTCCAACGTGTTTCGATCGTATTTCCACTTTTACTTCTGAAAGCCACTTTCATCGGGGCTGAAAAGGGCTCGCCGAGCAGCGCTTTCGGTCCCTTTGACGGTGCCTTGATCCCAGGACTTTCAACAAGCACATCGACAGCGAGCATTCGATCAACATCTAGCTCTCCGCCATCTCCGTTGGATAAAATTCTAAGACATGGCCGCGCTACGGCGGTTGCAACACGTAGACCTTTTACATCCTGTCCGAGAAATTTTTGTCCTTGATTGTCGGATAAAAACTTTGCGGCATCGTCCAGTGGCAGCGTATATGACGTGACATTTCCGGGCTTGATTTCGACACGGACTTTCAATTCTGGCCCTTTGCCAAGCAGACTGACCCCTTGTATAGCACCCTCAAGGTGCTTCAAAAGAGACTGTGTTGGGTTCTCCTGTTTGGTTGCCGTCGGATGTGTGCTTGTCGCTGCTGCGGGACGTCTTCTACTGGCAGCAGTCGGTGGTTTTAGAGGCATTTTCGGATCAAGTTTTGCAAAAAGCGCTGGCTGCTCCCGGTCAATGTGAAGCATGGTCGCACCGATATGCTCGCACCACAGGCTATACGCACGATTTTTACGGCAGGTGCATTCGATCCATTGAATAGTGTTTCCTGCAGGATGAATTTTTATCCGGACTTCGGCTTGCTGGCGCTCTGTCGAGGCAACGTTCGCTGAAATAAGTCCCTCGGTATTGCGAAGCTTCGTGACATATCCCGCTTGATAATAATCGAGGCCATCTAGCCAGTCGCCTTCGTCCATATGTTCATAGAGATGCTCTATGAGTGAGCTCTTTGTAATTTCCACTTTAGCCGCCATTTGTCGAAGGTGGGTAAGCTCCTATTATAGCACAGCTAACGCCCGTTTAAGCGTGGGCGGCTGTCGTGTGTTGAAACCAATGCGGGCTTAATGCGACCGGGCGTTTTCAGGGAGTTTTCCACCTATTTTGAGTGGATCTCAAAAAAATTTTGGTTGTTCTCAAAGGTGAGTCTATTTTTTTCCTAATATTGGGTGATTACATGCAGTGGTCGGTTTGGCCCATGCTTTTTTTTCAATCACTTGATCAGGGTTGTGATTGGTTGCCTTAAAGCTTGAAGGGCCCAGTCCGATAAACTGAGAGATTGTCTTAGGAAAAAGCAGGATCAAAATGAATACGATATTACGCAAAGATTCGGATTTGCCATTTCAGCAAAGTTACGAAGAACTTGCTCGCTTTATTGGTGATTTTTCACATCTCATGTCCCTGCATCTTGAGGTCGTTGCCAGCACATTGAGTGCAACTGCGGCAAGTCTTGACAATGAGGTCAACGAGATCGCTTCCAAGGGCCGTGCTGATCTGGAGCGCGGTGATAGTTTTCAGATAAAAAATCCACACACAGAGTCATTTCACACGGTGAGGATTTCAAAGTCTGATCCACTTTTTCATGATCCAGTTGGATTGGCCCGGCCAGTTAGCGATACCATGGCCTTGCATATGTCCAACATGAAAGTGTTGGAATCGTCTTTAGGGAATTTTCTCTCGTCTCTTGAGGTGGTGAAAACGGTGGATCAGCTGTCCTTGCAGCGATTGCAACAGGAGATCAAGGCGCTTCGCGCCCTGAATGAGGCTATGCAACAGGTTTTGGTGCAATATCGTGTGTGCGGAGAGATCTCGCATGAGTTTGTAGAACAAATAAAAAGAGACTTGTTGTCGGCCCTTCAGGTCGATGTGAGTGGTAGTAATAAAGCTCGGGTGTTCAGAGAGTTTTTAGGTCGTTAGACATGGCAAGTAGTGCAAAAGTTTTAGATATCATCAGTTTTTTGTGGGGGAGTAGGGTATGGGAAAAAAAATATTGATTGTCGATGATTCACGTACCATCAGACAGCAGGTGTCATTCACTCTGACGAAGGGCGGATTTGTCGTCGTTGAGGCCGAAGATGGCAAAGATGGCATCGTTAAGCTTAGTCAAAATGATGATGTTGCCATGATTATAAGTGATGTGAATATGCCCAACATGAATGGGCTGGAAATGGTTGAAGCGATCAAAGCCGATGCCAAACACAAGGCACTGCCAATCGTCATGTTGACGACGGAAGGTAGTGGCGAGTTAATTGAACGCGCAAAGGCCGCTGGAGCTCGAGGTTGGATAGTAAAGCCATTTAAACCAGATCAACTAATTGCTGCGGTGAATAAGTTAACCGGAGCGGCTTGATTCAAATTTACTTGAGGCTTTATGGTTTCTCCTGAGCTGAAATTAATGCAGTTTATTGCAGAGTACGCCGATGCTCTGCGAGAGCACATTGAAAAAACTAGTGCTCAGCTTGAAATTTCTACGACCCAGGCTATGAGTGTGGTCCACGACTTCAGCGGTGTTGCAGAACAGAAGAAAGAAGAGTCTGAAGCGATGATGGAACAGTCGTACCTTTCTCCTGCAGATGACATTTTGAAGATGATGAATTTTTCTCAAAAGTCTGCAGATTATGTTTTTGAAATGGCAAAAAGCGGATCGCTAGAGTCTGTTGAACCACTTGTGAATTTGCGTGACTCGGCAAATGACTTGCGACTGATGTCAGGTGTTTTTTCAAAACACATGGAATCAATGTCGCGCTTTGATGATGATACGCGAGATGTATTGCTCGCAATTGTTGGTGATCTATCTAACTCTGACGTCAACAAACAGCGACTTGAGCACGTTTGTTTTGGAATCAATGCTGTGAGTGAAAAACTAAAATCTATGATTGATATGATTACCGGAGAAATGACGCGCAGCGATGTTTTTGCAATGAAAGATTCTGTGCTTGAACAAACGTACCTTCAATACACAGTTGAGGAGGAGAAGGTTAACTTTAAGCTGATTTTTGGTCCCCCACCTCACATCGTTCGTGCTTATCATCGGCGTACTGGATGACCACTTAGCCGCAGACGTGCATTATTTTTAATCACTCTGCGGGGTTTCATTAAATCAATAGATACAGCATGTTAGAGCTCATGCGTAGGCTCTGCATTTTTTTTTAAAAATCCGGAAAAAAAAGTTTGACGTTCACATGCGTCATGCGTATACCAATGCCTCACGCCCGGTTGGTCGCAAATAACGTAAAAGCTTTAGTGCTCAAGCGTTCTAGCAGCAAGTTGGCGGTGCTCTTTGAAAACTGAATAGTGAATCGACAGAAAAACAAGAACCAATAAACAGGTTGCTGTATTTCGTCGCTGTAGTCTTCGGACTGCAGATGACAGGTCTCCATTGGAGACTTAAATAAATAAG
>JBIIGV010000204.1:0-3569 GCA_044236265.1 Oligoflexales bacterium | reverse complement strand
TGCGCGGTACACGGGGCAGGCCGACTGGCTTTTGATTGATGAAGCAGTCCGAACTTGTACCTTCCCTGTGT
Organism: Oligoflexales bacterium; assembly: GCA_044236265.1. Classification (GTDB taxonomy): domain Bacteria; phylum Bdellovibrionota_B; class Oligoflexia; order Oligoflexales; family RGVZ01; genus CAMDKS01. The sequence goes on along the minus strand of JBIIGV010000204.1, from coordinate 3,498 downwards.
TTGGTTCCGGTGACGTATGCGATCACAAGACCCTAAGCCAACGAGTCGAGACGGCTTCAGGAGTGAAGGCGGTTATCATTGGACGCGGAGCGCTGCGCAATCCTTGGGTCTTTCAATGCTCTCGATCAGCGCCATTAACATCCGCTTTGGCGGCCTTTGTGTTGCTGCAGGACTTAGCTCTTGAATCTCAGGAACGATTGGTCGCATGGGCCGCTGAGCTTAGTCCAGATTTTTTTGCGTTTAAAGATGAAGCGCGATGGATGCACTTAATTGAGACTTTATTAAGCTCCCTGCGTGGACAGCATCATGCCGCGCCCTTGGAGGATCTTCAAGTCAGCGCGAGAGCCTTGTCACGGGGCAAGATGCTTTGGAATTATTTGCGCTCAAGCTTACCTGAGGCCTACATGAATCCTGCTTTGATGCGCGTGACGTCGCTGCCACAACTTCTTAACGGGATCGATGAAATCACTCGACAGCTTCAACTGTCTCCCGTTAACGTACCAGTGGTGTACAATCCTGAACATGATTGGATGTACAGCGGTGCTGGACGCAAGCCAAGCGCCTGACACCAGTGCTGCTTTCCCTGGTTATTTGGAGTCTATGCAAGATATGAACGAGATGGTGCAAACATCTGAAACCGAAAAAAAACGTCCGTTGATGTTTGAGCTCACACTTTGGCTCCTCTACATCATCTGTTTTATTTTGAAGGCAACATGGAGAGTACGTATCGTCGGTATGGACCGTCGTCGCATGGCTGTGAGCTCAAGTCCTACGGGAAGCTTTCTGATTGCCAGTTATCACGAGAACGCCATCGCCGGCATCTTGACCCACGCCGGGCAGAAAATTTGTACGATGGTGAGTCACTCCAAAGACGGTGAGATTGTCTCCTTCATCTGTCAGAAGCTCGGTATAAAGTCGGTACGCGGTAGCTCCTCGCGAGGCGGCAAAGCCGTGCGCGATGAGATGGTAGAGGTGGTGAAGTCTGGCTACAGCGGTGCCATCACCGTGGATGGTCCTCGCGGACCGCGACGCGTTCTGAAAAACGGGATCGTCGACATCGCCCGCAAAACCGGGGCGCCAGTTATGCCTTTGGTCTGTGTGGGGGATTCATACTGGGTGCTGAGCAAGACATGGGATCAAACCAGAATCCCTAAGCCCTTTGCGCGCGTGCTCGTTTACTACGGCACGGCCATTACGGTCAGTCGCGACACAAACGAGGAGCAGTTCAAAGAGTCCCTAACAAAAATCAGTGATGCCATGACCCGGGACGACGACCTTGCCCGGCTTCGGTTTGACGAGTTTTGGGCCTCGGCGACCCCCTGAGTCCTTGGCTTCATCTACCGCATGGTTGGTTGCGCCGCCTTTAGACACCAGAATTGTGTCTAACCATCTGTTTTTTAATCATTAAATTAATATTCACCGAGTCTTTATATTATTTGACACCAAGGCTTTCGATGGGTAGATTTCTGCCCGCAGAGTTTCCATAAGTTTTATTCAACATTTTCAGTGATTTGCGAGGTCTCTCCTAATGCTACGGGTCAGTATCTTTTCTGTGTTGGTGATCATGTCGTCTGCGATGTCTGCAATGGCTGCGGATGCTAAAAAAATCAAAATTGGTTTCTCCATGGACACTCTCAAAGAAGAACGCTGGCAAAGGGACCGCGACATGTTTGTTGCCAAAGCCAAAGAAATGGGAGCTGATGTTCTTGTTCAGGCAGCAAACGGCAATGCCTCCATGCAGATCAGCCAAGCTGAGAATCTCCTAACACAAAACGTCGACGTGCTGGTGGTTGTTCCTGCCAATGCAGTGACCGCCGCCGCCATCGTGGACAAGGCTCATAAGGCTGGCAAAAAGGTTCTTTCCTACGATCGCCTCATTAAAAACGCGGATGTCGATCTTTACATTTCCTTTGATAACGAAGAAGTAGGTCGCCTTCAGGCAAAATACTTAGTCGATCGTGCACCCAAGGGTCAGTATGTTTTGATTGGTGGATCGCCGACCGATAACAACGCAAAGATGCTGCGCGACGGGCAAATGCAGGTGCTAAAGCCTCTTGTAGACAAGGGTGATATCAAGATTGTGGTCGATCAGTGGGCCAAAGACTGGCAAGCCAGCGAAGCCCTAAAGCACACCGAGAATGCTCTCACCCGCACTAAAAACAACATTCAGGCTGTGGTGGCATCGAACGACGGTACAGCCGGCGGCGTGATCGCGGCCCTTAGCCAGCAAAAACTTGCTGGAAAGGTTTTGGTCTCTGGCATGGACGCAGACCTCGCGGCATGCCAGCGTGTGGCCGAGGGCAGTCAGAGCATGACGGTCTATAAGCCGATCACTGTGATCTCTCAAAAGGCGGCAGAGTTGGCGATCCTTCTTGCCAAAAACGCAGCGCTGCCTGCGGATCTGCGCAAGGTCAACAACGGTAAAAAAGACGTGAGTGCGGTTTTGCTTAAACCCATTCAGGTGGATAAGGCAAATCTTGACTCAACCATCATCAAGGACGGCTTTCACAAGAAAGCAGACGTCTACAAGAACGTTAAGGGCACTTGATGGCATCTCAGTCGACCACAGTCCTCGAGCTACGAGATATCGTAAAAGAGTTCCCCGGCGTGCGAGCGCTCGACGGGGTGCGCTTTGATGTTTGTCGTGGTGAGGTCCACGCACTTTGCGGGGAAAATGGGGCCGGCAAGTCGACACTCATGAAAATTATCAGCGGGCTCTATCCGCATGGATCCTACGCTGGCGATCTTCTGGTTGATGGTGCGGTCCGTAAGTTTTCTGGCATTAAAGAAAGTCAGGCGGCAGGGGTTGCGATTGTCTTTCAGGAACTGAGTCTCGTGCGTGAACTCAGTGTGGCAGAAAATATCTTTCTAGGCCGTGAGCCTTCAACCTTTGGCGTTATTGATTGGGATGATGTTCAACAGAAGACTTCAGCCTTGTTACGAGACTTAGGGTTTAACATCAGTCCATCTGCGCGTGTGGGTGATCTTGGCATTGGCCAACAGCAGATGGTGGAGATTGCGAAGGCTCTAGCTCTGAACGCACACATTTTGATTTTGGATGAACCCACCTCAGCATTGAGTGATACCGAGATTGAAGTATTCCTCGGTATGATCAGAACCCTCAAGCAGCGCGGTGTCGCCTGTGTTCTCATCACCCATAAACTTAACGAGGTCTTCGCAGTGTCAGACCGCATCACGGTCTTCCGTGACGGAAAATCTGTGGTGAGTTACCTCGCCAAAGACGTCAACGAGCACCGCGTTATTGCCGACATGGTCGGGCGCGAACTCAAGGATCTGTACCCAAGGATCGAAAAGACCATCCACGGTCCGATCCTCGAGGTCCAAAACCTGACTGTTCCCCATCCGACGATCCCCGGCCGCGACCTCCTTCACGACGTTTCCTTTAAGGTCCGTAAAGGAGAAATCCTTGGCATCGCAGGATTGATGGGGTCAGGCCGTACAGAGATTCTTATGTCAGTCTTTGGCGCGCTGCACGGT
>JBIIGV010000203.1:0-3621 GCA_044236265.1 Oligoflexales bacterium | reverse complement strand
GTGCCTGAAGGCCCTCCTAAAAAGGCGATCGGCCCAGGCTTAGGAAGGCTTTAGAAAGATTTGTCCCCTCGGCGAAAAACCAAGGATATTCGAGTCTTCATTTGAGGGCTCAGGAGCCAAAAAGGCCGACAATTAGCGGGTCGGGCGGCGGCACGAGACTGACGCGATCCCATACTCGGTCGTGGTGCGCGCTGTCTCGTAAACCTCGTCACTGTCAAACCAGCACTCCACGACCAGCTCACGCAAATCACCGGACGTAGACTTTTGAATAACGCCCGCGATTGGCTCTTCTTTGGATAACGCAAAATCTTGCGGGGTCACCCCACTTACCGATGATGACGTCCCAACGCTTCCTATCGAGCCTGAAAACTCAATGCCCGCAGCTCCTGTGACCCTAATCATCGTGCGACGATCATCCTTAGGAAGCTTTTTACAGCCATGCACCAAAACGCATAAAACAAGCCATTTGATACCCATTAAAGACCTCCCCTAGCCCTCCTCTATACGGAGCTTAGCGGGCCAAACTTAACGAAATGCCACGGGAAATCCGAACTATCGGACGAGTAGTCTGTTTGCCGTGACCTCCGATGTCACGCCGATTTGCGATAAGGCACCCCGAGACAAAGACGTATAACCCTTGGGGGACAAGCTTTATGGAGACATCGCAATTTCGCCTTAGACAAAACCTCGCAGCCCTTCTGCGCGAGCGCGGCATGACTGCTGCTGAATTGTCGCGTAAAACGGGCGTGGCTAAGCAGGTACTAAGCGACTGGATGGCAGGTGTTCAACCGCGCAAGCTTGAGCAACTTTATGTTGTGGCGCAAACACTCGAGGTCTCACTGGAGACACTCTGTTTTGCGACAAGCGACGGCGAACTCTTTGCTGGTAAAAAATCCTCGCCACCACACACGAACACTAACGGCGCGTCGGGAATTGATATCCCCGAGCTTCGAGGACGATTTGAAGTCTACCTCAGACGAATCAGTGATGACTGAGTTTTGCGATTGTCCGCGAATTCGGATTTTGCGAGGTTTGGCCGGACTCGACTTATCAGAACACGCTTTAAAGCGGAATCTTGTGGTTTGTTCTTGTTTTGGGGAGATTTACGAATGGCCACAGACGTCAATTTCAGGCTTCGACATAATTTAGCCACACTACTCAAAGATCGCAGTCTAACCGCCGCGCAACTGTCGCGTAAAACTGGTGTGGCCAAACAAGTCTTAAGTGACTGGATGTCAGGCGTACAGCCAAGAAAGATCGAGCACCTCTACGCCGTCGCCCGAGAGCTGGGAGTTTCCATGGAAAGCCTTTGTTTTGCTCCCTCCGATCAAGATCTCCTAGCCAAAGACACGTCCTCAGTAAACATCTCTGCCGGAGGTCCTCCGCTGGCGGAAGAGATTCCAGAAAAGGTCATTTTTTCTCCCAATGAGATTCGCGGCCGCTTTGAAATCTACATGCGACGGATCAGTGATGATTGAGTGATATTGGTCTCCGCCCATCATCAGAAAACAAAAAATCCCCAGCTGGAAAGCCGAGGATTAAAGTATTTTGGAGAAAAATGGCGGGATGGACGGGACTCGAACCCGCGGCCTCCGCCGTGACAGGGCGGCGTTATAACCAACTTAACTACCACCCCGCGCTAGGGTGCTGCGAGCGGCTTATTTTCTCTTAAGCGTCAGCAGGAGTAACGTTATACGGTTCGAGGTTTGGGGTGTCAATTGAATTTTTTTGCGCTTGTTCGCGCTTTCTTTCGCGTGACGTCCAAATGATAAAAATCATGCTGACCACAAAAAAGTCAATAAACTCGCCCGGTACCCACATGAGCAGGCCGCCCAGTCTTTGGTCGTCCAAATGATTCCAAGGTTTCCACCACTCAGGCGTCGGACGTCCCTCGTAGGCATACCAAACCGTGTCACTGAACGATAAAAACGCCGATAAAATGACGTTGGAGGCCATGAGTCCCATCACATAAAGCATCCTGACTGGCATCGAAATTGGCGACTTCATTGGATGAGGGTCAATGATGTTGCGCCAAAGAAGGATACTGACCCAGGCAAAGGTCGCATGCTCCAACAAATGCCAGGCGTCGTTGAGCAGCGCTAGATTGTAATAGTACGGCACATGCCAAAACCAATAGGCAGCCTGGAAGAGAAATAGGCTCACCAGAGGTCGACTCACCAGGTTAAAAAGCCACCGCAAGGGTCTTGAGCGCACGAGCGGAAAGTAAACGTTTCTTCGCACACTCGGTGACAAGCCGCGCACACAAATGAAAAACGGGACACCCAGCATCATCAGAGGCACTCCGATGTTGGTGACCATCAAATGCTGCACCATATGCATGAAAAACAGTTGGTCAGAGAGAGGATCAATCGGCGGCATCAGCGCCGCAATCACAGTGGTGACTCCGAGATAGAAGAGAACAATTTGCCAGCGCTTAACGGGAAGCGGGCCGCGAAACGCCTTCAACCCTCGGTAGTAAAGAATCGCCAGCACCACAAATAAAATTAATGCCGGATCCCAAGCCCACTTAAGATCAAAGGAATCCTCAGGTAGCCTATCGTAAAGATTATCCGCGTAGGCCGTCGATGACAGGAGATTTAAAAATCGGATCACGTATAAACCCCGACCATGTTCTTTTATCCGGCCGATCCTACCACGATGACCTGAGAAAACAGCAACAAAAAACCCTGTACCAACTGGGGTACAGGGCTTTTATCCCATCTAAAACGTCGATCAGCCCATCGCCGGAAGCGATAGCTTCATGATCAAGAAAACACCCATGGCCAAAAGACCCGAGAAAATGAAGATCTGCGTCAGCATTTTATTGTCAAAACGTAGGTGCATGTACCACCCGCAAACCATCACGAATTTGACGAGAGACATCGCCAAAAGTGACCAGATCAGCACCTGATTGGATACACCCCACTCTTCTTTTTTCTTGAAGATAATCCATTCAAAAAATGTAATGACGCAAAGGATAACCGCAAAGATCCAATAGAGCTTTGGACCCGCATGCGCGTGTTCTTCGTGATGTCCTGCGTCGTGACCGTGACCGTGCCCTGATCCCATATTCTATGCTCCTTTGTTCTTCAAACGTACACGAAGAGGTAAACAACTGTGAAAATGATAATCCAAACCACGTCAACGAAGTGCCAATAGAGACCTGCCACTTCGACGATATCGCTGTTAAACCATTCCTTACCCTTGATTAAAGACGTAACCAGGATAGAGGACATCCATAGAACACCAACGGTCACGTGCGCCCCGTGGCAACCTGTCAAAAGATAAAAGCTCGACGCAAAGATATTAGTGGATAGACCCAAGCCCTCTTTCAGCACGAAGGTCGAGAATTCATGGTATTGAAAGCCCAAGAAAATCAAGCCGCCCAAGACAACCATGAAGGTCCAAAACTGGAACTTCCGTAAATCTTTTTCCTTGCAGTAGTGCAATGCCAAGACCATGGCTACCGATGACATCAGAAGGTCAAAGGTCGACAGCGTTGTGATGTCAATTTCATAGACATCCTGAGGCGTTGGGCCAGCGATAGACCGTCCTTTATTAATAAGATAGTTGGCAATCAACGTTCCGAACAAAAAACATTCGGAAGCAATCAGAACCCAC
>JBIIGV010000076.1:0-13774 GCA_044236265.1 Oligoflexales bacterium | reverse complement strand
GTCTGAAAATCGGAAGGTTATAAAATTAATCGCTGAATTAACAAGGGCTTGGTCAAGTTTCATTTTCTGGAACTCCACTTTTTAATTCACTTTTCAACTGAACAACAATAGTGTCAAAACACCTATCCGAAATCTAGGTTTAAGTGCCAATTATCGCATCACCTAGAATCAGCTAAATTTCTCATGGCCAACTATAACCCGTTCAAAGATTCATGCTCATTGGGTATCCACGTACGGAGCTACCGCCAATATCTGTGTATTTAATTGGTCCTGAGTCTTTGAATCCGTTTTTTTTGTAAAAATCGTGGGCCGTTAATGATGAATCAAGCGATATCGTTCGAACCTTCTCGGCTCGTGCTGCGTCAAGCATAAGGCTGATCAATTTTTGACCAAGTCCTTGTCCTATCACGTCTGGCGTGATGTAAAGTCCGTAGATGTGGGCCATCTGAACGCCATTTTCCCCATAAATTCGAATGTATCCCACTCCATGAATTTCATTGTGATACTCGATGACCCAAACATGACCTTCCTTAATTGGTTCGATCCAGCGATTGCCTAAGGGGCGATTTCCCCAACCTCGAACCTCGTCTTCCCCGTGATCTTTGACGCAAACTTCTCGAATGGAACGCATGTGAGCTTCATGAATGCCAGATTCATCTCCAGGGCGAGCTTTGCGTATACAGGGTTCTTTTGAGCTTTCAGGTGTTGTCATTTTTCCCTTCCCACCGGTTTCTTTCCATTAGGAGGACTACCTTTTGTCGGCCGGGTGATTTATACCATCCATTACGGGGACGTCTTTAATCTCAAATGGATTTATGCCCTCAAGGCACGCGACGTTAAATCCATACTCTTTTGGATTTGATCGGCGCTGGTGATGAGTATAAATCCCACACACCGAACAAAAGTAGTGCTTAGCTGTCATCGTATTGAACTGGTAAAGCTTTAGTTTGTCCTGACCCTTTAGGATTCTGATTCCATCAAGGTTTACAGAAGCTACAATCGCGCCGCGCATCCGGCAAAAAGAGCAGTCACACCTGCGTGGGCTAACTAAACCATTTGGCAATTCAAGTTCGAATTCTACTGCGCGGCAGTGACAAGCGGCCTTATGGACTTTGTTAATGATCATGTATTGCCTCCTGACAATCTAGGTTCCCATACTAGATGTCTAACGTATCTTTGAAAAAGTGCCAAGCACTACAGCAATGGTACAAACTCCGGCGCCGGAGTTGTAGGAAATATATTCGTCACGCCGCGATCAAAAAAACACACTCCAAGTGCCATTTATGAATATGCGACATCAAGCTCACTTGGTTGATTCTTTCATAAATCACAGCGCGAGAAAGTCGACGCGTATCTAAGTCGTCCTTCTCCATCTTTCTTAATTAAGTAAGATGAGACCAAGCCAATGTATGCTCCTTTTATCTGTCGAAGGGACGCTAAATTTGTCACACCGAAGGCTTGAATCCTGGTTGCAGCCTAAAAGAACAGGAATGATTGTCGATGATGCGATCATAGAAGGCGAAAAGATTGCGGAAGTGCCGACGCGCCTTGTTATTGTTTCAACTAGCCCCCCAAAGAGGCGGCAATCCTCAGGGAGCTATTTTTGGTGAATTAATGCGTATAGGCGAAGTAGGAGGCCATCTTGTCTGGTTTATTGAGGAGACAAGATGTGCGGAAGGTTAGGATTTTGTTATTTTTTTGTCCACTCTACAAAAGCAAGAACAAAAACTTCCTTTTTTTTTCGGACAGGGTCGGGTACACGGACCTTCGGGTTACGCAACCCGAAAAAATTCCGGAACCCTTCGACTTGGATCAAACAATATGCGTTTTCTTATTGTGTCTTTTATTCTCGCGTTTTGGCCTGGAGCCGCGCATGCATCCAGCTTCCTGGAGATTCAGGAACGCCTTGATCTACTGACCGAGGGGGAAAATCATTACCGCGCCGTTGGTGCGGCGGTAGTCGATCGGCAAGACGTCCGTTTTTTTCAGTCGGGGATTGACGCGATATCGCCCGATTCCTTGGTTGAAATCGGATCCAACACCAAAATTTTCTCTTCGCTACTGTTGGCTTTGGCACACGTTAAGGGTGTGACTTCACTGGATGGAGATATCAATTCCGCTTTTGGTGAGCAGATTCTTCCCGATGAAATCAACCGGACACTCACACTCAGGGACCTTTCCACCCATGCCAGTGGACTGCCGCGGTTGCCGGATAACCTTCCATCTGAAGACCCCAGTCAGCCCTATATAGGCTTCGGTCTCGCCGAATTGAAAGCTTTCATGGCGAGCCTTGAATGGCGCAAATCCGAACCGGAATCTTGTGCTTCGGCCGAGCAGTCCAACCCGCAAGATTATTCTGATATTTTCGGACACGAAGTCCGTCGTAAGCGTTCTTGTTACAACTACTCTAACGTCGGTGTCAGCATTTTAGGCCACGCCGGCGCACGCACGCTTTCATCGACTTACGAGCGCGCGGTTCATGATTTCATCTCGCAGCCGTTGTCCCTCATAGATACGACATTTCAGTTGTCTGAATCGCAATCCAGTAGGAAGGTCCTGGGCTACGATGACAAAGATCATCCGGTGGCAGGCTGGAGGCACGGCGTTGGGGCGAGTCCGGCTGGTGCGCTTTATAGCACGCTAGCTGATATGAGCCGGTTTATGGTGTTTTTCTTGAAATCCCTTGCCTCACCCAACTCTGATCTAGCCCGCGCCGCGCAATTGACGACTACTGAAACCCGCGTTTTATCGGCAGGATCCCAGGAGATCACCCTTGGCTTGGGGTGGCACGTTACGACATCAAAATCCGGCAGAAAAATATTCTGGCATAACGGCGGCACGGCCGGGTTTCGCTCCTTCATGGCGATTGATCCAGTTGCTGAGCGCGCGGTCTTCGTTGTTTCGAATACCTACCTGGCCGACTCCCGAATTGATGCAACAGGATTTGACATCCTGGATCGTTGAGCTGGGGGAATTGAAGGAAATTCAAGCACACTCCCCCAAGTACCCCCGCACACCGCGCCAGCTCTCATAACGCCGCATTCGCGCTGATCGGCCAGCATATATCCAAATAACTTCCCGCCTAAACTCAACTTCCTCGTGCGACTTATATTTGTGGTCACACTACATTGAGAGTGCTGAGCCAAAATGACTAAACTGATGCCATTGGTTTTAACAGCCACTGCCAAATTTAACTCAAAACCCCTGTTCAAAAAATTGATGCTTATGCACTTGACCCCTTTAAGGGGGTCAAACAAACCTTGAGTAAAATCTCTCTCCTGGAATATCCGAATTTAATCCAATATTTTGGACCCTCACCCCAATACGGGACCAGCACTAGTATCCCATTTTTTCTGGCAGGCTACTGGGCACGTACTGTGGAGAATTGGAATTTGAGATCTGCCAAAATGGCTTACGGAGATGGAGGGTGTTCAGAATCTTTTAGTCAATGTCCTTGAGTCGGATGCCACAATCAGACCAAAGAAAACCAAAGCTAGTCGTAACGGTCGCATCAGGTTAGGCAAGGATCTGGTAGGGATTGTACGCGCACTCCTGTGATCAATTAAGACTGCAACTCGATCCGGTAGCTTTGGTGGGATTGTTTTTCGAGCTTGCCGAAGGTCATGTCGACGGTGGCTACAGTCAGGCCATCGATGACATAGAGTGGATCAAAGGCTTAGTTTGCAGGCATTACATATATACGAAACTCGTTGACAGAATGTCTCATATGTGAGACATTCTTTTTATGGATGTTGTGATTTTACCCCAATGCGAAGCTGAACTGAAAAATTTCCCGAAAGAAGTTCTTGGAGATTTGCTTGATTGCGTCGCGAAACTCCGCCTTGGAATTAAGCTGACTATGCCGCTTTCACGGACCATGCCCAGTTTAGGAAAAGCGATTCACGAATTGCGCCTAAAGGATAGAAGTGGTCAATTCCGTGTCATCTATTTCGTCAAGACTGCCGATGCAATTTATCTGGTTCACGCATTCAAAAAGAAAACGCAGAAAACCGAGCAAAAAGACATAAAAGTGTCACTTCAAAGGATAAGAAGACTATGAGCAAAGCTAAGCGATACAAAAACTTACAAGATCTGGCAGAGAACCTTGGTGTCGAACCCATGCGGGCCGCCGAGGCTGAAGTAAAGGCCTCCCTTACTAAGGCAATCATCCGCGAAGTTTCTAAGCAACACTTGACCCATCAGGAGGTCGCAGAATTAGCTGGGGTAGCGAGGACGACTGTCACTGGCATCATTAACGGGAGCCTGCAGAAAGTATCCATCGACAGACTATTGCGAATTATCTCCGCGATTGGTCTATCGGTTCACGTCTCTGTCAAAAAGTCTGCCTAGCCGATAGCTAAAATCGGTTGCTTCATTTTTGTAATCTACCCCACGCCACCGGATACTCCCGAGTGACTGTCCCTGGTTCGAATAGTACAGGGTTGCGCCCGCCATTCGCTCTCTAACATTCTGAAATCACAAATCTTTTCGGCGTAAAAAATTTTTCATACGTGATTTCATACGTGAATTTTTAGAGTGGCTGTCCCACAAGACTTACAAGGCCGCTGCACTCGTCAAACTCTTGAATGACAGATTTATTTGAAATTTAAATTTTTAAACTCGTTTCAATTACGCGGAGAGACACAACCAAACCCAAACTTAATTATTCATCAATTTGGGTTTGGTCGTGTGTCCCCAATTTGAAGGCTGAATATTATTGGATTTACCTTTTAATATCAGTGGCTTAAATGCATTGGTGACTACGTTTTAATGCTCAGGCCGTTTCTGCCGAAAGATCCAGTGTAAAAGTCCTTGGGGGACATCCTGTTACATGCGATTTTTCATGGGTAAAATTCTGATCATTTGCACTGCCACCCTCCTGGCAGCCTTGACCGCCTGTAAAAGCGAAGTCAGTGTCACTGTAACCAAGGGGAGAAAACTTGACGCCAGCAAGACCGGCGGCAGCACGACCGGCGACACGACAGGCGGCAGCACGACTGGAGGATCTACTGACGGCGCTACCGGCTTTGGTGGAACCTCTGCCACGGTCTCCGGGACGACCTTGACATCGTGGTTTGGTTCAGTTGCCACAGGCACGACCTATGAGAAAATGGTCACCTTAAATTTCGCAAACCTCGCCACAGACGTCACCAATATCGTGATCACCCTGCCCACACACTTCGCGTTTGTCGGTGGAGCTTATCCAGGCACGGGCGGAACCTGTGGCTCTGTGATTTCTACATCAAGCTGTACCCTCAACATCAATTTCTCACCGCCCAGTGTCGCCAACTACGACGGCAACATGACCGTCAGCTTTGATCACGACGGTATCCGCCAAAATGTTCCGGTCCCCCTGCGTGGTGAGGGCGGATTAATCCTTGGGGACAGTAGTTTTGCTGTAAATCTTGGTACCCAGTATGGATTAAATCAACCCACCGCCATCGGTACAATTGGCAGCAAGTATTTCATCGTGGACTCCGCCAGCAGCCGAGTCAAAATTTACAACAGCGTTCCGACCGCCGCAGTCGGAACTCCCGACATTGTCCTCGGACAAGGTGATAACTACGGCATTATTGGAGCGATCGGCAGCAACGTCAACGCCGGCACTCTCAACACTCCGATGAACGCTGAATACTGCGGTGGTAAGTTTTTTGTCAGTGACACAACCAGTAACCGCGTACTCATCTGGAACTCCATACCCACCACTACGGGTCAGTTAGCGGACTTGGTACTCGGTCAGACCAATTTCACCAACGTGGGAGCTACCACTTTCAACAAACCACGAGGGATTGCCTGCTATACCGTGGGATCAGCGACCATGGTTTTCGTCGCCGACAGTTCCAACAACAGGGTTTTGGCGTGGAACAACCTCAGTACCATCGTCACCGGACAGGCCGCCGACCAAGTCCTTGGCCAGGCTAACTTCACGACCAAAACCGCCAACCGCGGTAGTTCCGTCAACAACAACACACTGAGTAGCCCGACAGATGTGGAAGCCATAGGTGACAAATTATTTGTGGCCGATCAGGGCAACAACCGTGTCATCGTATTCCCTCTGCCAACGACCGATACAAACTTGACTTTGACCGGTGTCGCCGAGTTTACCCTCGGGCAAGGAGGATCTTTCACCTCTGCAACGGCCGGACCCGGTTCAAACCGCATGAACAGCCCAGCGGGCATCGACACCAACGGCACAGGGTTCTCGGTCGCAGAAAACGCCGGAAACCGCGTCCTCATTTGGAACGCCATCCCGACCGCGCACGCATTGCCTAACGTTGTCCTCGGACAAGCCGACTTCACCACCGTCACGGCTAATAACACCGCAGGCTCTGGTAATATAGACGCCAAATCCCTGAGCGCACCCCGCGGAGTCGCCTATGTCGGCACCAGATTTCATGTGGCTGATACCAATAATGACCGGGTACTCGTATACAATACAATCCCTGCGTCCAATCATCTGGCTTCTGACTTTATCATTGGCCAGATCTCGGCCATCCTCGACACGGTCTGGAGTCATCCCACCATTGATGGGACCATGGTATCCGGAACCCGGGTTTACGCGGACAACAACCGTTTGATCATGCCTGACCCCCGCAGGCACCGGGTCCTGATCTGGAATACATTTCCCACCTCCAACAACCAGCCAGCCGACGTAGTGCTCGGACAAGCGAGCTTTACATCGGGAGCTCGTAACCGCAACGGCACCCCGACATGTGGCACTATGAGCAGCCCAAGCGCTGTCTGGTACGATGGCTCAAAACTTTATGTCGCTGATCAGGGTAATCACAGGGTCTTAGTTTGGGACTCCTTACCTTCTAACCCTGCGACTCAAAATGGCCTGGTCGCTGACCGCGTCATTGGCCAGGCAGATTGCACGACCGTGACCGCAACAACCGCCACCGGCACGAACATATTAAATTCTACCAACAAAATGAACACTCCAGTGGGAGTCTATGTGGTGAGCGGCACGCTCTTTATCACAGAACAGGTCAACGACCGCATCCTGGCCTATACAACGTCCTCCATCGCGGCCACCAATGACAGCGCCGACTTTGTCCTGGGAGCCTCCACTGGCGCGGAATGCTTTGCTTCCAGTTCACAAATTGGCAGCGGCCAGCAGGTGTACTCGGATGGCAGTAAATTGTACATTCCGGATACGGAGCGCCACCGCATTCTCGTCTATAATGCTATCCCAACCGCACGGTCCTGCTTTAACCTTGTACTAGGTCAGACCACCGACACAGGCATTACAACCTCAAACAATTCGCCTACTAATTTTGGCGGTGGCGCTGCCTTTGACGGCGACGGCAATCTATATATGATGGTCCTAAAATCAATGCGCATCGAAAAATTCGCGCCTACCGCCATCCCTACGGCGACCGGATTATTCGGGAGCTTCAGTGCCACATGGGGCGGGCAAGATGATAATACTGGCTACGGCATGTACAAAAACCGCCTGATGGGCGGGTACGGCTACACTAACACCTGGACCCCCGCCATCGTCGGCAACCTTATGATCGTGCCGGACTACTTCGGACGGGTGTATATTGTACCAAAGCCCTAAGACGCGATTTACGGATACTCTCGAGTGCCTGTCCCTAGTTCGAATAGTACAGGGTTGCGCCCGCATTTTTTCGCTGCACCACTGAGTATCCTTAATCAGCCAATTGAGACAACGCCACTGTTCCTCACTTGAAAGCAAGATGAGCGAGGTGTATAGCCTTGACCAACACCGACCGCTATTGGATCGGTAACGGGATTCATTTTAGAAATCGATAAGGGACATTGTTTATGAAATCAAGTACACACTCGAGAATCAACAGGCTCTGCACCTCACTGACGGCACTAGTCTTCGTACTTACAGCATTAATTTCCCCATCTGCGGTGGCGCAGACTGCACCTACGCCAGCCGCTCTTCCAGCACAACCCAATTCAATCCGCGAAGGCCGCGTGATCTCTATCGACGCCGGAGCTGGTTACTCGACAGGGCTCGCGAAATTCGCTGTATTAGGATACTACTTTAAGCCTGACTGGATCGTTGAAGCGTATTACGACGAATCATCTACAGTGTTTTTTGGACACTCAATATCGCGCGCTGTCCGCTCAAAGAACTTCTGGAGCCCAATCGTTTATACGAACTTTGGACTTGTTCACCGTCAAACATACGGTAGCAACCAGTTCCTTGATCTCATGACATCCACCTTTACAGGTAAAGAAACTCACTACGAGCTACGCTACTGGGACGTTGGCCCAGAGTTCGCGGTGGGAAGCCAATGGAATTACGGTGGTTTCCATGTTGGCTGCGACTGGATCGGCGTCTACTGGCCACTCCATGTTTCAAAAGCTGATATCAAACTGACCGAAGATGGCATCGTATCGCGGAAAACTCGCGACAATCTGAAGACAGAGCCCTCAGCTCGACTTTTGCGGGTTTACGTTGGTATATCGATCTGATTCTTACCAAAGGGTGCAAATCCTATGGCAAATGAATCAGGTTAAAAACTCTTTAAACTTCATCTGACTTTCAGGCGTCATCGCAAATCCGTGCGTAAATCCTTTGTCTGTCTTGCGCCCCCATTTAACACTTCCGGAGCACTGGACAAATTTCTTGACGATACAGCCGTCATTACGATTGATCATACCAACATCAAAGGTCAGATTAACCTTACACGCAAAGAATTTATTGAGAGACAAATTTAAACCTTCCGAAGAATAATTGTGGATATGACCAACTTCGACGCCGTCTTGAATGACAACCCAAGTTTGGCTAGGGGGCACCGTGAATCGATCAATCATGCGCTTAGACTCAGTAAAAGCTCTCTCACCCTTGACGGCATCAAGGTAATCTTTCTCTAGCCCCATGAATGGATCCAGTTCATAAGCACAAATCAACTCTTCATGATGCTTTATCTGTAAATCTCTGCGTATCGTCATCGCTTTTAAGTCTTCACTTAAACTTTGATGTGTCGATTCTCCCATCATGACTTTGAATGGTTCACAGGCATCTTCATAGCGTTTACCCATGTTCACCGAAAATCCAATAACTGTGAGGTCAAGACGGCCTTTCTCACCAACATTCCCAATGAAAGAGGTGCCGGAACTCAGCCCCACCCGCGAACCAAAAATAATAGATTCTAGGTCACCCTGCGTCTTGTCGTATCCAGCACAAAGTTTTGCCATGTAGCGTTGAATGGCGACGGCACAACGTGTTGCTTCTTCCGCATGGGTCGAGCTTTCCTCATTGGTCAAGGGATCAAACCCAAATACACCTAAAAGACCATCACCCAATGATTTATCAACAATCCCATGATATTCGTGAACAATGTCACCCAGATTTCCTAGTAACTGTTTTAAGGTCTCGAACACAAGATTTCCCGAATAACGCTCAGACACCAGCGAAAATCCGACAAAGTCCACGAACATGACCGTTATAGCACGTTCAGTGGTCTCGATTGAAAATTTTTCTGGCGATCGCGCAATCCGTTCAAGCATTTTTGGCGGAACGATACCCGAAAGGGCATCATGAACGCGCAGGTTTTTTATCTCAGCAAATACTTGAGCATGAATAATCACAGGAACTAAAACCAAGTTAAAACCCAACCATGGCGTAACAAACTCAAGGACAAAACCACCAAATAAGAAGGCAGCCGTGACGGACGTCAAATAGACAACATTGACCGCCAACCAAATTCCTATCATTGAATAGATACGCAACACTAAGCTTGCTAAGAGACCCAATGCGACCGCTGCGAAAATACCGCCAAATCCAGCGTCAATGTTTCGCAGCCATTGCCCGGTCAACACGGAGTTGAGGGCCGACACCTGCGCAAACCCGCCGGGTAGCAAACCAGCAAAAGTCTCCTTGATGTCTGCATTGCCTGTAAACATCAATGGCAGAAACAACACGATCGAATCAGGCTTTATTTTGTCGGAAAATTTCTCTTGAGATCTTATTTCAACAAGATCCAAAATTTTAAAGGTATTTCCATACAGATCTTTTTTCGGCAACCAATTGACAAACGTCTCCCCTCGCTCATTGAGATAGACAGGCTGACCGTCAAGATAAAGTTGTTCGCCATCCACTCGGTATTGGGAGTCATTAAGAAAGCTTAACGCAAGCGCTTTCAACCTGTGTTCAGGCGGAAATACAACCACAGGGCTGAAGAAACCAGGGGGAGTAAAGTTGATCTGACCGATGTGTTCGCGGAGTTTGGGAAGATTTTCCGCAGGTCCCATCACATCCATGTTTTGACCCATGAAACTATATTTTCGAATAAAATCCCATTCCGAGGGCTTAGCTCTAAATATTGAGTCACTCTTCTCATAAGGCCGAGCAACAGCCCGAGCTGGTCGAGCAGCCGCCGCAGTATACACAGGTGACGCCCTATCAAAAGCCAGATTCATTCGCAGTACATCTTCTGGATCCTTACGAATATTAGCAAAAATCATATCCACGAGTATTGCACGTGGTTTATGATCTGCGATCGCTCCAATCATTCGATCCCATTCTTCGCCGCTTAAAAGCTCCGGACGACCAAGCTTTGTGGCCGCCTTGTCATCATAAGCATAGATCACAATGCGCGGATCTAATTTAGGGGCCAAGCCCAAGCGCTCACGCAAAGTAAACAAGTACGGACGTCCAATATTGTTTTCCAAACTCTCGGCGTTATCAGATGTTTGGAGATAAAAGCAAGACACCAAGGCTATAATGGTTGACGCAAGGATAACACTGCGACGTATCCTCCAACTTTCCTTCAAAATTTTTCCGAACTGCATGATGATAGCCTCTTTGATAAAAATGCGACCTTTCAAAAGATCATGTTTTACGAGATAGAGACCAGGAACTATTCACTTCAGCAAGGTCAATTCATAAACTTTTGGCCACAGCTTGCCAGTTACATATAATCGTCGTTTTCTTGAGTCCCATGCTAATCCATTGGCAACCGCATCTGGATGAATTTGCTTAGGGACTAAATCGCTTAGATCTATCAATCCGTCGACAACGCCCGATTTCGGATTAATTCTCACCACAGTCGATGTCATCCAAATATTGGCAAAAATTTTACCATCAATCATTTCAAGCTCGTTAAGACGATCCATGGGTTTACCTGACAAAGTGACTTTTATAGTTTTGCTCACCTTCATGTTTTTGGGATTAACGGCTTTGAGCTGATCGGTCCCATCACTCACCCACAAAATCCCTTTGCCATTAGTCACGCCCCACCCTTCGCCAATCCATGAAAAGGTCTCCTTGACTTCAGGCTCCTTGTTTTTAGGAGACACTCCCCACCTCAGAATGGCCCCTTCCCGCCAAGTCAGCTGAAAGATATCGCTGCCGAACTTGGTTGCTCCCTCGCCAAAATATTTGCCATCCAATGGCCTACGAATCTTTACCTGACCGGTAGCAATTTCAACCTTACGCAGCTCGCTTTGACCGTATTGCCCTGTGGTTTCAAGAAAATAACCAGGCTCCCATATTTCAAGCCCCTGTGTAAATGCCGTCGGATCATGAGGCAACTCACGCTCAACTTTGAATTTAATCACCTCTGGAACTACAGCCGCTTGGAGGTTAGGTCCTACAAGGGCTACTATCGCACCCCAAGCATGAGCGAGCGTCAGCCACCGCACGAAGACACCAGAAGTTGTTTTTTTAGGTAGGATTCCCATAACGCCCATGATAAATCGCCCGCCTGAAGCAATTTATTATCCGGCTATTTGGCAAGCCTGTAAACCTTATGAAAGCGGAAATCCCATGGCGCTCACTCCAAAACAAAAATCCTTTCTTCGCGGCAAAGCGCATCACCTCGACCCTGTGGTGATGCTTGGTAAAGAAGGGGTGTCCGCGGCTGTATTGAAAGCCGCCGATAAAGCCTTGGAGGACCATGAATTGATTAAAATTAAAGTGCCATCTGCTGATCAGACTGAGTTTCGTGAGACGGTCGATGCCATTATGACGGAAACCAAGGCCGAGGTCGTCCAAACGATTGGGCATCTATTGGTGCTATACCGCCAAGCGAAAAAACCAGGTCGGATCTCCAAGGAGCTTGCAGAAGAGTTTACAGGAAAACCTTGAATAAATAGAGGACTTCCCTACGAACGTTATCCCAAGTGCTTCCGCCAGATTTATAAGACTCAGCCATTTCCTTAGTTACAAGTCTTGCATAACCCGGACCGCTGTCATTCGCTTGCTGCTCGAGCAACTGGGCCACCAGAAGCGGAGCATCCGTTTCGAATAGAACTTCACTATTCCAGACCTGACTTCTTGGGTCTAGGTTATAAGACCCCAAAAGGGCCATCTGCCGATCAATCAAGACGTACTTAGAGTGAAAATTCGAGAAACCATTCTTGAACACGGAATCTCCACCCCACTCATAAATTTGGATCGGAACACTTCTTGGCCAACGATTAGATGGCTGAGTCTCCAAAATAAGTGTCTTATAGAACATTCTTCCGACATCTTGTACGAACTGCGTGTCACCACTTTCGTAAGAATTTGTTAGAATTTTTACCGTCACACCACGACGCGCCGCGGTGATCATAGCACTCATGATACCGTCAGATGGGATGACGTACGGATTTACGATAATTGCCTCTTTTTGAGCATTCATAATCGCTGTGACTAAGCGCTGCTCAGCCTTGAATTCATTGTGCAGTGGGCGATGCCGAATCAAACGAATATTGGCCGTGTTCCAACGGAGATTAAGCTTTCTAGACAAAGCGTCTTTGTACTGACTCATCGCATATGGGCGGATCTCAATACCACGAGCCGTGTTCGAACCGAACTGTCCCCGTGCGCCAGATATGTATTGTTCTACAGAATCGGCCAATGTCGCCTGCCCATTGATGGTGTTAATGTCGACCATGTTTGAGTCGAAGGCCTGAGCCAAATCGGCGACCAAGTCACCGCGAACAAGCATATCTTGGTCGCGCCACTTCAGATCTTTGGGGGTTCCGATAATGTCATAGTATTCGTTGGCGATGTTGGTGCCTCCAACCATCGCTGCTCCTCGCCCTGGAACCTCTGCATCAACCACCATGATTTTGTCATGGAAGCGATGATTCTCAATTTTTGTTGTAGTCAGCGCGCCACCAAAACGCTCCTGGATCGTTCTACCGGTGAATATATTGGTAAACACTGAAGGGTTGCTACCCGCCTGCATCCAAATTGGACGATAGCCGTATACGCGCACGCCATGACTTGTGAGATAGTAGTAAAGACTATCAGCGCCTTTGAAGATCGTTGTTGTATCGTCGACAATGAACTGCACCTGCACACCACGAGCAGCAAGCTCAATCAGTTTATTGGCAAACGCCTGACCAACCTCGTCACCACTCATAATAAAAGTCTGTACGCGAACCGATCTTGTCGCACCGTCAAGTAAGGCCATTCGACTTTTGAGTGAGTCATAGCCTGGACGAACATAGGCCACTTGACTCTGACGCCAAATGCCCAAACCGTCCTGTACAAGGGCCGGCTTAGGTAGGCGCCACGGATTATAAAGCGAATTGAGACGCGCAATCTCTTGCGACTCAGCATACTCTTCCTGGATACGTACCTGCTCCTCAGCGCGCTTCTTGGTTTCCTCAGGATCCACGCCACCGGTTTGACGCACCTTTTGTGACCCACCACAACCCAACAGGGCCATGGCAGCCATCGCTGCGATGACAACGGTCGAGGTCCATTCAGACTTTACGAAGGCATTTGTACGATGAGAGGAGTTCATAGATAACAGCCTTTTTAATGTAATTTTGGCTGTAATAATATTTTACATTA
>JBIIGV010000202.1:0-3689 GCA_044236265.1 Oligoflexales bacterium | reverse complement strand
TGTCCTCGTTTTTCAAGAAAAACGGCACCGTCATTGTCATCTGTTTGGTTTTGAATGCCCTGATCGGCGCATTTATGTGGCTACACATCACGAGTCGATTGGGAAATCTTGGGCAAGGCGTTATTGCCATGGAAAATTTGTTGCTTGATTACCGCTTTGTATTGCGGGGCAATATCAAACCCAGCGGCAAGATCGGGATCCTGGGAATCGATGAAAAATCTATACAAAAGTTTGGTCGTTGGCCCTTTACTCGCAGTGTTTATGAACAGGCCTTTGCCAATTTGAAGAAAGCCGGTGCAGAGTGGATCGGCTTTGACGTGATTTGGGATAAACCGGAGCTGCCTTTGCTGGCAGATGCTGAAGCTGAGCTTTCTAGGTTCACTAGTAGCCGCGTCGATGCTCAAGGAGTCTTAAAGACCATCCAGGCACTGAAGGAAAACAGTCGAGCCGATCAGTCATTAAGTCGAGCTATTCGAGACTATGGAAAAGTTGTCCAAGGTTACATGTATTTCGGCAAAGACGAGGCTGAAAATATCGCGCCGTTAAAAGGGCGAGAGTTCGCTTCCATGGATTTACTCATGAATTCAGCAGTAGCTGCTGCAATCATGCCAGACGGATTTGATCTTAATAACTATCCCGAACTAAAAGTAGGGGCTGTGATTACAAACACGCCCATGATTGCACAAAGCTCATCCGAATTTGGCTTTTTCAACAATGAAGCCGTCGATTCCGTGGTGCGCTGGGCTAGTTTACTTATGAGCGCTAATAATAACTTAATGCCGTCTGTTTCTCTAAAAATGGCGGCTAATATGACGGGCCGCAATATTGTTGCAATGTTTGGGCGGATTGGCGTTGACGAGTTGATGCTCAGCAATCCAGAAGACGACGCCGATGTGATATCGATTCCAGTGGATCCTCTCGGCGGCGGCCAGATCATGATAAACCATCTTGGGCCAACAAAAACGTTAACTCACATCTCACTTGCAGACGCTTGGGATGATGCGTTTTCGGATCAGGAACGTCGCCGGATCAAAGGTATGTCGTTTCTCATGGGTCCAACAGCGATGGCGATTAACGACATTCGTGCAAACCCATTTGATTCGAAGTTTGATGGCGTCGAAAACCATGCCACGGTGATAGACAATATAGTTTCAAAGAGATTTTTTAAGCGCCCTGCTGATATTTATAAATTAGAGATGCGAATTGTGGGGATTGTGGGACTTATTTTCTCGCTCGTCTTGATCTTGACATCTCCGCTCATTTCTGCGGCCGCCGTCGTGGCCTTTTATGTGGGTTATTATTATCTGGACAAGCATCTGTGGTTTTCCAAGGGCATATGGGTTTACATGGGGCTGCCTTACATTCAAATTACCGGCATGTACATGGTGGTAACATTTTACCGATATCTAACTGAAGAGCGCGAAAAGAAAAAGATTAAAGGCGCCTTCCAGCATTACCTGTCTCCCGACGTTATGAATCAGGTTTTAGATGACCCGGAGAAGCTCAAGCTTGGCGGTGAGCGTCGCGAGTGTTCAGTGTTTTTCAGCGATGTTCGTGGATTCACAACGATCTCCGAGTCGTTGCCTCCGGAAAAACTTGTTGAGTTGATGAACGATTACCTGTCGCCCATGACGGAAATCATTCTCAGAAGCGGCGGTGTGCTCGATAAGTACATTGGCGACGCTATCATGGCTTTCTGGGGTGCTCCGATCGAGCGCCCCGATCAAGCTGATGTGGCTGCCCAGGTCGTGCTGCAGATGATGGAAAAACTTGAAGAGCTGCGCCGCACGTTCCCCCAGAAAGGTTTTCCACCCATTGATATCGGATGTGGTGTAAATACGGGATTCATGTCGGTTGGTAACATGGGGAGCTCCGAGCGCTTTGCTTATACAGTTATGGGTGATGCTGTGAACTTAAGCGCACGCTTGGAATCGATCACAAAAGAGTACGGTGTGCGCAGCATCTTTAGTGAGTACACGGTAAAAAAATTAAAGAAACCACATTCCTATTTCTTACGCGATATGGACGATATCGTCGTCAAAGGGAAGAAAGAACCAGTTAAAATCTTTGAGTTGATCCATCCGATGATCCTTCGGTCCGAGGATCAGGTTCGAGACCTCATTGGAGAGTTTCACCTGGCGCGTGACTATTATAAACAACAAAAATGGGATAACGCGAAAAACCATTTAAGTAAGTGTTTGATGATTCGCCCTTCAGATGAACCGTCACAGTTATATCTGGAACGCATTGAGGAGTTTCAGGCATCTCCACCTGGTGATGACTGGAATGGTATTTATGTATTCCATCACAAATAAGTTAATGGCGAATCGTTAAGGGGACTGCGCCAAAGGCGCAGATTCTGCTGCGTCTTCAACCACCATGCGCATCCGCTGATAAAAGTCCTGCCAATTCGCCGGATCGAGGAGGATTGCTCTATGAGCGGTCCACCAGTCGAAGTAAGTGAACGCTTTATAATGGATGTTTCTGGTCGCAGCCTTGATAGGGCCTGAAGACAGGTAAGGCATGGATGTTTCGTAAATATTGATCCACTGATAATTGGTTGCCTTCGCAATATAAGGCTCTATGTGGGCCAAATCACGAGGCGCGCGGTGGCAATCGTGAGGGTCTCCCCACCAACGGAACGTGTTCTGTACTGCGTTAACAGGAAACCAGGCGCTGTGACACAAGTCGTAGCTAACAGGGTCAATTGTAAGAAGATTCGTTAGCCTGGCGCGTTGATAGAGACCGACCTGATAGGCGACGCGCATAGCCATCCATCCGCCATGGGAATGCCCAGCGATCATCACGTCCATTAGTTTGTCATCTGATGTTAAACTCGATTCTTCAAGCTCTTTAAGCTCTTTGCCAAGCATGAGGGCAATCTCTAGCGGTGCAGAGCGCGGATTCATTTCAATGGGCTGTGACCACTGACCGTTGGGTTCAATCGTATAAAGGAAAAACCGCTCGTTCCAGTCCCCAATGTGCTGCGTAAAGCCGCCGTCGAAACAGCCCCAGTAAACACGAGCGTCAGGGTGTTCCTTTGCGATTTCCAGGAATTTATGAGCGGGTGCGCGGTTTGATAGGGTGCAGGATAAGAAGCCTTGCAGGTACACAAAGCGCAAAGATCTCGCTGACGCGACGTCTGCGAAGACGGCCAAGGTTAGGGTTATCAAAAAAGTAAATTTTAAAAACATTCGTCCCATAGCTTTAGTTTCTTTAACATATACATTATCTTATGTCAATTCTATGAAATATTAAATATTATTATATTAATCTTAATTAATTAAAATGACTGCCGTTTTTTAACTGGTCCCGTCCCATGGTCTAGGTTATAAGGCCGCCCTATGATGCAGATGTCTGGACCTAAATTTGACCGAGTGAATGTTGAGATTATCAATACCTGTAATCTCAAGTGCTCATTCTGCCCAACCCCAGAGCGCCAAATGGCGCGTATGAGTGTTGAGCAATTCTCTAATGTTGCGCGGACATTAAAACCAATGACCAAAGAGGTGGTGTTGCACCTTCTCGGCGAGCCGCTTTCACATCCGCAGTTTTCCTCGATCATTCATGCTGCCTCTGATGCAGCGCTTCCCGTGAATATTGTAACGAATGGTTTGCTGCTGACGGGCGAGCGCGTGACGGCAGCGCTGCATCCGGTTGTGCGTCAGATCAGTATTTCATTGCAGAGT
>JBIIGV010000217.1:0-2972 GCA_044236265.1 Oligoflexales bacterium | reverse complement strand
ATTCCTTTGGCCGACACATTCCTAGCCACAACCTTAGTCACCCTACTTGCAGCAATACGCACAGTACGCCTAGAAATTATATCCATGGCCGAGCAAACTGCAGAGACCGACATCAAATCACAAATCGCCAGTGTTCAATCACACTTTTTGACCGGATTTGCATCATGGCTGAAATTCATGACAGCAAGCATCACGCAAAACCTGCAGAAAAGCTTGGCGAATTCTGAAAGACCAAGGGGGACTGCCGGACTACCATCTGAGGCTCCGAAGGAACTCTATCAAAGAGCATTTGCAGCGGCGGAGGATTTTTACGAATACCTCGAGGGAATCAACCAACTACCGGAACTTGAGACGCTTCAAGATCGAGCAATCGTCAAAGAGGATGTGCCACTTCGTATTTTTTTGAACACAATCCTGAGGCGTTTTAACTTTAAACTTGAATCTCGAAGCATCAAGCTAACGCTCGACATTTCTGATGACACAGATACCTTAAAAACAAGCCCACAACTTCTCGATGCGATCTTATTCAACCTTATTTCAAACGCTGTTAAGTATGGACCCTCTGGTGGAAAAATTACGATTCGATCATACCGGTCAAGTCGCAAAGAGGTCAGTATATCGGTGACAGATGAGGGACCAGGAATTCCTGCAGAGCTGAGCGATCGAATCTTTGAACGCTTTTACCGCATTCGCGATGACCGCTTGTATCAGGCAAAGGGAACCGGACTCGGACTGTTTCTTTGTAAGTACTTCGCAGAACATTTAGGAGGACGGATCCTTCTTGAAAGCGATGGAAAATCAGGCTCAACATTCACATTGGTCGTTCCGGCATGAAAACAAGTAGATCCAGTAAGTACAAACTTATTCGTTTAGCGCCTAATGGGCTGCGCTTGATATTTCCGCTGCTCCTTGGAGCATTTCTGATAACGATCATCGTCAAGACGATGTATTTCGGCGGTCGCCGCGAGAGTCTAGCAGCTCAGGCGGAATCTGCTCTTATTCGATGGTCTCTCGGATTTGCAAGTGCTCCCGCCAGAGCAGATGATGCCGTGGTCACCATATCAGCTAACGACAGCGACTTACAGATTCTTGAATTATCACCAGAGTCTGCCTTAAGAGATTTGCACATCAAAGAGTATGCGACAGTTCTGGAGGAGGTCGCCAAGAGTAATCCTCGATGGATCGTCGTTAGTTGGCTGACCTATGCTCACCCCATGACGCCTGAGTACCTCAGCCCCATTACCGATACGATCGAAAGATTGAAAATTCACGACAAAGTGATGCTTGCCGTCAATCTTTACGCAACCGGCACCATCTCTCCAGAGTTCATGAGCCGATATAATATTGTCGAGGCAAGGGATTGCTACTACGAAATCAATTCATTTTGCACGGTATCTCAAGAGTGGGCATGGATGCCCCAACAAGTGATGAATCGCTTCTTCTCAAGAAGGCAAGATTGGGTCGTATCAGATAACCTGCCACACACTTTACCCAATATATTATTGAATTTGCCGAGTCCTGGCAGTATTCGAGATCACTCCTTTTTGGACCTGCACGCACCTGGCCGTATAAACATCAAGCCTGAATCCATCGTCTTTATCGGCAACAATGCGACTCAACACCTAAGCTTCAGAGACAACAAAGACGCCCTGCAAAAGACTTATGTAGCGGCCTCCAACAGTCGAAGAACTCTTCTTAAGGATGGCATGCCTTGGCACTCATTTTGGGCCTCAATGTCTAGCATGTTCCTGAATCAGGAGACCATCGCCGTCGCACCAACCCTGGTAACTCGCGTGATGATCGGAATACTGATCATAGCCATTCTTTTGTCGATCAAAATTCTTGGCACACTTTCTTTGGCACCGTTTCTCCTTATCTCCCTGATCACCCCCCTCATTAATATGCTCAGCGTTAATTACTTACGCCTTTATATACCAGTTATGGATCTAATTATTGCAGGTCTGATAGTGTTTACGGCCGCAACATTTATTTCCGTTGCTTTAAGCAGCTACCGCAAGTGGCGTTTGACAGCGCAGGAGGATTTAGCTGTAGCAACTGCTGATATTAAAGAAAATTTCATCCATTTGATTAGCCACAACTTGAACACGCCCATAGCGCAGCTTCGAGGCTTAATGGACATCATTGCATCAACCAATGAGGACAATTCACCACTTCACGAGGCATCCACAAAGCTTGAGTATGTTCGAATCATCACCCAGTGCGTGCTAAATACCAGTTCTTTACCTGGTCTCAAGCAGCAACAAGGGATTCAACATGCTCGCGCGCTTTTCGCCGAATTTATGGAGCAAGAAACCGCGTTCTTTCGCCGAACTAATACCTCAATTACTTTAACTCCCAGCTTTAACAGCGAAGATCGTGGTGAAATCTGGTTTTATAAATTCAATCTGGATCGTAATCTTGCGAAAGCCATAATTTTAAATTCCGCCATTATGATCACACTTCGAGAACGCGCCACCAAAGTTAGAATCGATGTAAGTGCTATCAATGACGAGCCAGCTGACCCCCGCGGAATGAGAGTACACATATCAGCGGAAACAACATCTACCAACGCCCACCTAATGGACGCCGAGTTCTGCATTACGGCACTTCAGCGATATTTAACAATAACTGAAGAGCTAACGATGGTTTCGGTTGAACCCGTCCATGATGGGCTTATACTAACGTTCAACGAATCAACCATCCAGCCTCAGCCTCTTTGAGTCCAATTACTCGAGCAAATCCAAATCCAACTCACCAGGCGTGATCGCAATATTTCCGTTAATTGATGCTATCCCTTGATGTCGAATCCTTAGCGAAAAACCAAACCAATTCAAGACTTGTCTAGTTAATTGACTCGAGCAAAAGCAGTGAATTCCTGGATTTAGATTAAAATGTGCGCTTCCGACCTCAAATTTACTGCCGTTCGAAAAATAGGCTCTAATTTCCGAGTCAGAACCTGATGCGCCGACACA
>JBIIGV010000226.1:0-3707 GCA_044236265.1 Oligoflexales bacterium | reverse complement strand
GGCGGTGACGGACAGCGCGAAGCGTGAGTGGTCGTCGAGCCAGGTGATGATTTCGATGTCGGTGCCGCAGGCGAGGCGGTGGTGGGTGACGTCTGATTGCCAGGTTTTGTTGGGTTGTTCTGCTTGGAACCGGATGTAGGCGGAGCGGGGTTTCTTTTTCGGTTCGGGGGTGATGAGTTCGGCTCGTTTGATGATCCGATAGATCGTGGACCGGGACAGCTGTTTGTGGTGGTGGTGTCGGAGGTGCCAGGCGATGGTGTCTGCTCCGGCGTCGAGGCCTTGGCTGGTCAGTGTCCGGCGGAGCTCGAGGACGAGGTCAACGGTCTGCGGGGGTGTGTTTCGGGGTCGGGTTTTGGGGCGTCGTGAGCGGGGTTGGAATGCGGCGTCGCCTTCTTGGCGGTAGCGGGCGACGAGTTTGGAGACCCAGCTTTTGGAGACGTCGTAGTCGCGGGCGACTTGGGCTTGTGAGCGGCCTTCGAGGACGACTGCGGTGATGATCAGGCGGGCTTTGGACACCCGTTAAGGGTTCCTTGTGTCCTGGTTGTTGAGTTTCCTATGTAGGGAGACATGGGTTTCCTATGTGGAGAGACACAACACCCTCAGCTCCACAATATTTTTTTGATGAGTGCTTGTTACTCTTCCTTCTCGTAAGCCCGGGATCGGTTCAGAAGTCTGGACCCCCGAGCGCCGCTGTTTTCACGTCGGGATCATGCCGTCGAAGTCAACTCCGGTTGTCGCCTATGCCGTACCTTCGGAGTCGGCGGGAGGATCGACCTGGTGTTGCTTGTCTGTCCTCAACCCATCTGGCTGTCCCTGGGTCGAGGATCTTCTAGGCACCCGCCTTGATTTCCAGGCGCAGAGTCTCCTTGGTGATCTTCGACTTACCACCGGCTTTCGTCGTGATGCTGAAGTTGATCGTGCAGCGACCCGGTCTCAGCGGATACAGACGGGGGCCTTTGGCGCGACAGAATCGCTTCGATTTGGTCGAGACCGTCATCTTTACGACGCCTTTCTTCCCGTAGCAGCAGTCGGTACTTTGACGAACGTCCGTGGCTGTTACTGGCTGATTTACAACCAAGTAGTCAATGAAATCGTTGACGAAACCCGGTCGGCTGAGATCGACAGAGGCGACGGGTGGTGCGGTGACAGGAGGCAATGTTGTTGCTGGAACAGTTGTTTCCGGAGGGAGCGTGACAGGTGGATTGGTTACGGGAGGAACTGTGACGGGCGGATCAGTGACGAGTGGAGTCGTCGGAACCGAAACTGCAGGCATGATTGGTGTGAGCACTCGCAGGTAACCACCAAAGTCATAGCCGTAGTCATTCGACAGCCAAGCGCGAGCCATGAAAGAGGCGGGCGCACCAAGGCACCTCCACGGAACTACGACTGCGTAGTTGGTCCCCGAGAGGTACCACTGTGAGGAACATGATGTTGGGGTTCCGTTTGCAGACGAAACGGGATAGCTCTGAAGGGAACTATCAAGCACGACATTCGGAGCGAATGCGTAGTAGTCCGTAATGCCGTCAAGGGTCACGTCAATTTCAATGGCTCCGTCTCCGGTTATCCAGAAGAAGGTGCTTGAAGTCGTGAACTCGGGCTTTATGACGGCAATCAATGAGTCCGGTTCTGTCGAAAACGAACCGATTGTGAGTGAGTCAATAGCCGCGTACAGACCTGTCGAGCTCTCGCCGAGATAGTCAAGTTGGACATCGCTCCATAAGAGTTCCGCCTTCCCTGGCGACACTCCAAGACTGGTGGAAGCTGTCGTGAGTATCAGAACTGAGATTATGACTTTTGAGAGAAAGCGATCACCAGTTACGCCACTTGAACGTTGAAATAGACGTGAAATCACTTCGCCGTTTTAGCGCCTTGCGCTCTCTGAATTGCCGCCTCTCTATCTGAATCAACGGTTGTCATCAAAGAGCAACAATCAAGACATTGTGCTAATACCCTGTATGTTCTCTGCGACTTGGATCTCGGTATGAGTCAACCGTCCATCCATTGTTCAACTAAAGCGAATGCGGGCGGCGAGGCCGCTTTCGCGCTGGATCGTTGATGTCATCGCATCGAGAACGGCTTGTTTCGTCGCGATCACGACCAGGTTCTTCCGCGCACGAGTGATGGCGGTGTAGAGCAACTCGCGGCGCAGCAACGGAGACCCCACCGGTGGAAGCACTACCACGACCGTGGCGAACTCCGAGCCCTGCGACTTGTGCACGGTGGTGGCAAAGGCAACTTCGATGTTCTCGAGGCTGGTCGGCTCGAATCCGTCGAGATGATTCGGGAATACCACCCGTCGGCCCAATTCCGTCTTCACGACGATTCCCGTGTCGCCGTTGACCAGGCCCGTGCGCAGATCGTTCCGAGTGTTCAACAATGGCTGACCCACCGCATTGCGAGTGCCAGCCACGCCGGCCTGCTTGGCGACGATCTCGTTCCAGGTCGACACCCCGTACGGCCCACGGCGGAGTCCGCAGAGCACCCGGGTAGATGCCAATGCCTTGAGGGCGAGTGCCGCTTCGCCTGCTTCGGCGTGTTTCTTGGCAGTCTCGTAACTCGTCAGGAACGACCCGAGTGGCTTCACGACCACTTCGCCACTGGTGGGGTCAGCTTTGTCTTCGCGCAAATCGATGAAATGGACACCGTCGTTCCCGGCCTTCAAGAACGCGTACACCGACTCGGCTGCGGAAGCAGTGAAGTCGGCGTTGCTGATCATCTCGGCGAGCTTGCCGATCTGGTTCACCTTGTCCTCGCCCGAGGTCTCCGCCTGGCGTCGGTTCACGACGAGTTTCGTAATGGGGTAGTGGCTCTCGCTGGCCAGGGTGGCAATGTCGGGCAGCACTGCACCGGCCTCGACGCTCTTCAACTGCTGCGGGTCGCCGACCAAGATCAACTTGGTTTCGGGCGAAAGTGCTTCGAGCAGGCGAGCCATCAACGGCAGCGACACCATCGACATCTCGTCGATGATCACGACGTCATAGGGGAGCTGGTTCTGGCGGTGATGGGCAAAGCGACCACGATTGCCCGGCAACCAACCGAGGAGACGGTGAATGGTGCTGGCACCTTGGGCGACACTCGCGATCTGTTCTGCGTACTTCTGCGGGAACGACTCCGATTCCAGCGATTTACCCACCGAGGTCTTCACCTGATCAGCCGCCTTGCCGGTGGGCGCTGCGATGGCGACCCGAAGTGGGAAGTTCGGCTCCATGTCGTCGCGCTCGCTGAAGAGCGCATGGAGCATTCCGGCGATGGTGTAGGTCTTGCCCGTACCGGGGCCGCCCAACAACACCGAAGTGTTGTGGCTCAGTGCCTGGCGAACCGCCTTGGCCTGGAGATCGTCGGGGGTGTTGGCGAACACCTCGCTGATCCAAGTCTCGGCAGCTGGAGAAAGCTTTACAGGAGATTCGTTGAGGCGTGAACGCAGTACCGCTGCGACGTCGCCCTCGTCCACCCACTGCCGCGTGAGATAGAGCTTGTCTCCGAACAGAACCAGCGGTTTCGTGAAATCCACGTCATCGAGAGCATCCGCAGATGACACGAACACCAGTGGGCTGGACTTCAGGTGTTCCAGCCACGCGGTCGGCTCGTGCCACGGCAAGTTTTCCTGCTCCTGCAGATCGACATCGTCGCCAGCGGATCCGAGTTCGTCGCGAACCTGCTTCTTCACGTTCATGATGTCGATGCACACGTGGCCATTCACCGGTGCC
>JBIIGV010000201.1:0-3712 GCA_044236265.1 Oligoflexales bacterium | reverse complement strand
ATGCTATCGACGAAGGTGAAGACCTGGTTGAAATTGAAACCGATAAGGCGACCATGACATTTGCCTCCTCGGCGGAAGGCGTGGTGTTAAAGGTTGTGCTTCCTCCTCACAAAACAGTTCCACTGGGATCACCACTTTGTGTCATTGGCAAAAAGGGTGAAAGCTATAACTTAGACGAACTTGTCGCCAAGGCTAGCGCTGGAAAAGCACCAGCTGATAAAAAGCCAGCCCCGGCGCCGGCAGCAGCGCCCGCTCCAAAAGTTGCCGTCGCTCCTACCGTGATTGCTGCTCCTCAACCAGTAAAAGCGCCGTCTGCAGCAGCTCCTGCTGGTAACGGTCGCGTCAAGGCATCACCTCTTGCTAAGAAAATGGCTGCAGACAAAGGCATTGATCTTTCCGCTGTTCATGGTTCAGGCCCTGCCGGACGCGTTGTTGCACGAGACCTCGACAATGTGCCGAGCGGTGTGTCATCTACCCGTGCAGTTCGTACTGGCGAAGACCGCATTGTTCCAAATTCCATGATGCGCAAAACGATCGCTAAGCGTCTTCTTGCTGGTAAAAACGAAGCTCCACATTTTTATTTGACCGTTTCGGCTGATATGACCCGCATGAACGACTGGCGCGCGCGTCTCAATAAGGATGCCGACAAGTCTGGCGTCAAAGTCAGCGTTAACGACCTGGTGATCTTGGCCGTGGCAAAAGCCCTGGCAAAACATCCAGAGATCAACGCATCATGGCAGGGTGAGTCGATTATCGAGTACGGCAATGTTCATGTGGCGATGGCTGTAGCTCTTCCGTCTGGACTTGTGACTCCTGTCATTCGTCACACGGATCAACTCAGCATCCGTGACATTGCCAGAGCCTCCCGCGAACTTGCCGTTCGTGCTAAGGATGGCAAGTTATCGAATGAGGACTATGCCGGCGGCACCTTTACGATTTCTAATCTTGGAATGTTCGGCATTGAAGAATTTACGGCGATCATCAATCCGCCCCAGGCAGCAATCCTGGCGGTCGGTGCGACGATCCCAACGCCTGCCGTTGATGCCAAGGGACAGGTTGTGGCTCAACCGCGCATGAAAATGACCATGAGCTGTGATCACCGGGTGATCGACGGCGCTATGGGTGCGCAGTTCCTACAAACACTCGTCGGGTTTATTGAAGATCCGCTGAACATGCTCTAATTCAGAAGACGCACGGTTGACTGAGGACTGGATTGCGACCAGCAATCTTCGATCCGTCGTTACCCGTGCGGTTTTTTATGTTTTCGCTCGTCGTGATGAGCTAGCGAGAATCCGATGCCGAGAGCCAGCGCGCCAAGAATCACCGATAGCGCAATGCCCACGGGAATATGATACCAGCGTTCAATTCCGATTTTTATTCCAATAAACACCAGAATGAATGAAATGGCCTTGTCCAGGTGTTTGAATAGATTCACCATGGTGGCCAATACGAAATAAAGATTTCGAAGCCCCAGAATCGCAAAAATATTTGAACTGTATACGATGAAACTGTCTTTGCTGACCGCTAAAACGGCGGGAATTGAATCGACTGCAAAGATCACGTCTGAAATTTCTACCAAGATCAGAGCAAGAAACAGAGGCGTCGCCATTAGACGACCGTCGCGACGGGTAAAAAAGTTATGCCCCTTGTAGGACTCGTCAATCGGGATGAGGCGTTTCACTGAATTGGCAATGAGACCATTCGATGGATCGTCCTCTTCATCATCGCCTCCGCGGAATGTCTTGATACCGGCCCAAATCAAAATGACGCCGAATACGAAAGTCAGCCAGTCAAAGCGCTGCAACGCAGCAACCCCTGCGCTGATGCAGATGGCCCGCATAATCAAAGCACCGAGGATTCCCCAAAATAAAACGCGATGCTGATATTTGGCGGCAATTTTAAAGCTTCCAAAAATCAAAATAAAAACGAACAGATTATCGACCGAAAGAGATAGCTCAACGACATAGGCTGTCAGAAACGTCATTGCTGATTCGGCGCCTAGACGAGACCAAATCCAAGCACAAAAGCTGAGGGCAGTGAGAATGTAAAAGCCACTCCATAGGAAGGCTTGTTTGGTCGTCGGCGCTTCATCTTTCTTGCGGAGAACAAAAAGATCGAGAACGAGAAGAGCTAAAACAACCGCTATAAAGCCTGCGATCATTTGAGGGTGACTGTGTGGGATCGTCTCGACAAGTTCATTCATGGGCAATTCCTGCGACAAGCCTTGCTGTGGTTTGAGTTCGCCTAATCTCTGACAGCAGCACGTCTTAACCGGTCGGAAATGGCGAGCCACAGTCCATCATCAGAGGAAGGATGAGTGGCTATCATAACCTGCCCAGAGGAACGATCAAGGGATCTCATCGTAGCAAAAAGAGATTTGGCCGCTTCACCTGCATCGGAATCTTTCGATAATATTTCTGTCGCTACTGGCTTGAGGCCTTGGTCTGCTAATAATTTAAGCGCAGCCTCGGCTGGTCCTGATGTAACCAATAGGTCAAAGCTAAGTGTTTTTAGGGATTCGGGAATGTTTCCTAGATCTTTGACGAGGTACATGTTCTTTCTTGGCGCGTAGTGACTGGCAAGCATTCCGGGCGACGCTTTTTCGTGCACCGACGACGTTTGCTCCACTGGAACGCTCAGCACCGCTTTGAGATCAGATAGGGAAATTTTCCCTGGTCTCAGGAGCCATACCTTATCGTCATCCAAGGCCACGACAGTACTTTCAACGCCGACGTCACATGGTCCACCGTCGACGATGTAGGTAATCCTGTCCCCCAGCTCATCCATCACATGCTGCGCTGTTGTCGGGCTGATCCGCCCGAAGCGGTTGGCGCTGGGCGCTGCCAATGGTAGGCCGGTTTCCTTAAGAATTTTTTGTGCTAGTGGGTGAGCCGGCATACGGACACCAACGCGGTCCAGGCCACTCGTCACCAAATCAGAGATCTTGGATTGCTTCGGTAGAATCATGGTCAAAGGACCTGGCCAGAATGTTTTAGCCAAACTATCAAAACTGCGGCGCATGCCGGGCGTAACTAAAGTCTCGTCGACAATCCCAGCCAGAGCCAGGTCATCTAATGTGCGTAAGTGATCTGAGATATGCACAATAAGCGGATCAAAAGACGGGCGTTCTTTCACTGCAAAAATTTTTGCAACGGCATCACTATTCAGGGCGTTGCCAGCGAGTCCGTAAACCGTCTCCGTTGGAATGGCTACGACGTCACCTTGACGCAAAGCATCCACGGCCGGCGTGATCTCTGAGGTGTTAAGAATCCGAGCGCGCCCAAGGATCATGGCTGCTGAAGCTCCGCATCCGCGGTCACCAGCTGGTCTAGTTCAATGGTGATACCCTGAGTGCCCCAATCAATGAGCTCCGCTACGCCAACAATGTCTCCGGGGGCATCCGCACCACCAAGGCCATCCATATCAAGGCGTGCCTTAACGTGTATCTTGGCAGGATGCTTCGCGTCGACGTCAGTCATCATGCGTAAATTATCCTTGGTCAGCTTGAATTCGAGCACAGTATCGCCCGGGTCACCGTTGAGCGTGGTTGCCATGGCGCCAAGCGGCATGGGCATGGGAGAGGCGGAATCTCGAACGATGATATAAAGTGTGCGCATACCTTGCGCCTGCTGAATCAGCTCAGGCTTTAAAATCACCTTCCCGGAAGCGATGACGGGTGAGGTCTTTCCAAATACGAAGGCCACACCTATGG
>JBIIGV010000011.1:0-41579 GCA_044236265.1 Oligoflexales bacterium | reverse complement strand
GTACCTTCTTGGTAAAACCAGCGTAATTCCTTTTCACGCACCAAGAAAATTCCCCTGAGAACTAACTCCGTCACTCTATCGGGATGCTTGACAGCATATGCCAGTGACAATGTGCTGCCCCAACTTCCACCAAAAACTTGCCATTTCTTGATCCCAAGCTTTTCGCGAATCTTCTCCATGTCTGCCACCAGATGCCAGGTGGTATTGTGGTCAATCGATGCATGCGGTTTACTTTTGCCGCAACCTCGCTGATCAAATAAGACTATGCGGTACTTCTCCGGGTTAAAAAATCGACGGTGACTCGAATTGGTTCCACCACCTGGACCACCATGAACGAAAATGACGGGCTTTCCTGAGGGATTTCCTGATTGTTCATAGTAAACCTGATGACCATCTCCGACGTCCAAATGACCAGAATCAAATGGCTGCGGCACAGGATATAACCAACTTTTCGCATCTCGCATCATAACCACGACCACTCTCCTGTTTTACGGCTTCAAGACAGCGCTTGATCAAGATCAGCGATCAAATCAGCCGTGTCCTCAATTCCTACTGACAGTCGAAGCAACGTAGGACCGATGCCTAGTTTTTTGCGTAGCTCCTCTGGAACGCTGGCATGAGTCATTTTCTCTGGATGATTAACTAAAGACTCGACGCCACCAAGACTTTCTGCCAAGCAAAAAACTTTAAGTTTTTTGAGGAATTTAACGACATCATCGTAAGTTCCATTCATATCAAAACTCACCATACCTGAAAATCCTGACATCTGCTTCTTTGCAAGCTCATGCTGGGGGTGAGATTTAAGACCGGGGAAATAGACACGCTTTGCCTTAGGATGTTTTTCTAAAAACTCAGCAACCGCCTGCGCATTTTTCGCATGTTGCTCCATACGGACCGCCAATGTCTTGATGCTACGCAGGAACATGAAGCTTTCAAAAGGAGAGGGAACTGCGCCTGCAGCAAACTGAACAAATTTAAGTTGTTCATGCAAAGCCTTGTCGGTCATCATCAGTGCGCCACCAATCATATCCGAATGGCCACCGATATACTTTGTGGAGCTATGCATCACAATGTCAGCGCCCATCAGAAGCGGAGACTGAAATACTGGCGAGGCAAACGTATTGTCGACAACAAGTTTTGCGCCCACTGACTTCGCTACGGCACTCATGGCCTGAATATCAATAACCTTCATCGTAGGATTGGTCGGAGACTCAACCCAAATGAGCTTTGTATTCGCGGTAGCTGCTTTCTTGACCTCATCCATGTTCGCCATATCAATAAACTGAAAGTCCAAATTGTATTTTGCAAACAAGCGGCGAAACAATCGTCCAGTTCCGCCGTAGACGTCATCACACACCAGAATACGATCCCCAGGATTTAGAAGCTGAATAATAGCTTGTTCAGCGGCCAACCCACTCGCGTACGCCAACGCATACTTTGCTCCGCGCTCAATCTGTGCGAGCGCTTTTTCGTGCGCTTGCCGTGTCGGATTATCGGCACGGGAATAGTCGTAACCTTTATGGACGCCAGGCGCCTCTTGAACAAACGTTGACGTCAAGAAAATCGGCGTCATGATCGCGCCCGTGTTTGGCTCAGGCTCAGTGCCTGCGTGCACAGCAATCGTCTTCGTTCTGAGATCAGAATGCATAAAAATTAACCCTCACCGATGAATGGATGAGGGTCAAGTTTATCGAGTTATCCCGATGAATCAACAATTAGTTGATTTTGCCGGTTATTTTGCAGTTTCAATAAGCTTCTTGAGCTCTCCGCTCTTGTGAAGTTCCATCGTGATATCGCATCCGCCCACAAATTTACCCTTGATAAAAAGCTGAGGAATCGTCGGCCAGTTGTTCACGGATTTAATTCCCTCGCGGATATCCCAGTCCGACAATACGTCGACCGTCTTATAATCAACGCCGTAACTGTTTAGAATGTGACAAACCTGTGCAGAAAATCCGCACATCGGCTGATCCTTCGTACCCTTCATGTACAGAAGCACAGGGGTAGATTCAATATCTGCTTTTATTTTGCTGACGACTTCTGGCTTAGTCATAGTGATTCCTTGTCCTGATTTTACCTGAGCAAATAACTCAATATTCCGATGCCGTGTTTTTACTTGGGATCCGATGGATTTGCAACCGTGTTTATAGGCTCTTACGAGCACCCAACGGTTCCCATTTTTCCAATGATATGGAATACTTATTTTATGACAATCTTAATCACAAACCACACGACCGAGGCCTATGGTTGGCAGCAATGGCACATCTGCCG
Source organism: Oligoflexales bacterium (assembly GCA_044236265.1). Lineage (GTDB taxonomy): Bacteria > Bdellovibrionota_B > Oligoflexia > Oligoflexales > RGVZ01 > CAMDKS01. The sequence continues at coordinate 39,308 of JBIIGV010000011.1, read as the reverse complement.
CCCCGAGCGCATGAATGCCCTTGGCACAACCTTAGCCAGAGAACTTTGTGACACCCTGGATTTTTTTCGAAAAAATCCCAGGCCCGGGATTCGCGCCATTGTCATAACAGCTGAAACAGTGACGAGGGGAGATCGCTGCTTTTGGATTGCCGGAGGCGATCTCAAGGAGCTTTCGGAGCTTCCCAGCAAGGCTGAAGGTCGAGCCTATGCAACCATGATGCGGAAATTTTGCGAAGGACTTGAGTTTCTTCCCCTACCCGTCTTCTCGGTGGTAGATGGTGCTGCGATCGGGGGAGGCGCTGAACTGGCGCTGGCCGGTGATATCCGACTTGCAACCGTTCGCAGCTCATTTGAATTTAAACAACTGAAACTTGGTCTAGCGACAGGCTACGGTGCATCTTCACGCCTTGTCAGTCTGCTGGGCAAATCCAAAGCGCAGTCACTCCTTTATTTTTGCGAGAGTATGGACGCGGAAAAGGCGCACCAGCTCGGACTGATTCACAGATTAATCAATTCAGCAAACTCGGACGGAATCGGCGCGAGTATTCTACCAATTTTGCAACTTGAGCCATTAGCAGTGGCAGCCCAAAAGAAAATGCTGCGTCACTCGAGCGAAGGTTCATCGGGCGATCACACTTGGGCTGATGATATTTTTGAATCCATTTGGATGAATGCCACCCACGAACAAAATCTTCATCAGTTCAAAAACCGCTGATAGTGAACTCTTCTGCTGTTATTGCCTGGACGCAATTTGTCTGTATGCATCGCGTAAATTATTATGAAACGCCCATACGCCGCGCTCTTCTTGAACACAAATACGTCCCTTATCGTAGGTTCCGCTCTTCAGACCCTTCTGCACTAGCTCGCAAATCCAAATATCCTCTTTCTGAACAACATCAGAAATGTCGAGGTCATCTTTGGCCCGGGATTCAAGCTTCGCAGGATCTTTTTCATCAAAGAAAAAATCAAAGACGGTCAAACAATGATCGGCATCAATCGGCAGAATGCTATTCATCTGCACCCGGCCAGGAAGGATGTTCAGCATAAGATTGGGGAACACCTGATAATAGTAGGCGGCTCCACCCGTATGATAGGGATTATCCTCACCCGCAAGTGGACCGTACTGAAGGACCTTATTTTTTTCGATGGTCGTAGTGTAACCTGAAACATCAAGAATTTTTGCCAAGCCCGGATGCACAGGGAGGATGTGATAACCCTCCATGTAGTTATCAATGTAGACCTTCCAATTCGCTTTGACCTGATAAACGACACGCTTATGAAAACGCATCTCGCGCAGATTAATCGGCTGAATCGTTTCTTTAACACCCGATAGATGCTCTGCTAGCGACGGCGCATCACCGGAAAAGTTTACAAACAAAAATCCTTCATAGGATTCCATGCGATAACGAGGAAGCGTGCACTCATGCTTGTTAAAGTTTTCCACACCCTCAAATTTTGGTGCGCCGACCAAGACACCATCTAGATTGTAGGTCCATGCATGGTAAACACATCTTAAAGCACGCGCCGACCCATTCTTGGTCGCCAAGGCGCCGCCGCGATGTCTGCATACATTCGAAAAACAAAGAATTTCATTTTCAAGATTTCTGACAACGAGAATCGGTCGGCCAATAATCTCATCTACGAGGTAGTCACCTGGTTTTGTAAGCTGGCTTTCATGGCCAACGTATTGCCAAGTCTTGGCTAGAACGAGCTCACGGTCAGTGAGATTCATGTCTGGGTCGGTAAACCATCGGGCGGGAATTGTTTCGGCGAATTCGATCGGACGAATCTTCATATCGTCGTGATCACGTTCGGTCCATCGATACATCTACGCCTCCAAATCCTATACTCGTCTGAGCTGACTGAGCTCTGTGTCTTAGCATAAGGACGGTTAAAACTCTGCTGATCTCGCAGAAGGCCTAATTCTAGCCGGCAATAAGCAGAAAAATCAACAATTTCAAAGTGTTATTAAAATTAATATTATTTTATACATTTTAATGTTGAATTATAAACATTATTAAAATAACATGGAGAGTGGGTTTAAAGGGTTTTGGCCAAGTGACCAACCCTCGAGAGAAAGTGCTGAAAAGGAGGCTTATCGCCGTCTACGACTGATCCTGCTGTTGTTGTTGAATCATATTTTGCTGCTGCTGTAGTGAAAGGATGTTGCCATGGACCGAATGTCTGCGCGACTGGTGTGCTACGCTACCTGCGTCGCCATGCTTATTATCTTGACGTCATTGACGGCGTGCGGAGTGAAACCGCAATCGTCAACTATCGATGCCGTCAGTATCGAGCAAACACCGATTGAAAACCAATTTAGTATCGGGTTTTGCTGGTCTTATGCCACGATTGGACTCATTGAGTCTAATCACAAGGTGAAGACTGGCGAGACCATTAATCTCAGCGAAGAAGCTATCGGCTATCTACGCATGCGAAACGAACTCAAAGAGATCGCCACCTCTTTTCGGAAAGGATCGATCTCTCTGCAAACCGCATTGGAAAGCACTCGCGGAAAATCCCTCGAAGGATGGGTTGTACGTGCTGGAGATCATGAGAAATCTCGGGATGCCATGGAGTTGATTGACGACTTCGGACTTGTTCCAGAATCTATTTGGTCCGTTAAGTTTGATTCGCCAGAATCAGCTCGACGCCTAAAGTCCGCTATCCAGGAGCCATTTAAAGCTCTGCTAACTGGAGAGCAAAGTATATCCAATGAATCGCTTGACGCTGTTTTGACTGCTGAGGGAGCATTTCCGTCGAGACCGCCATCGTCTTTGACCATTGATGGCAAGACTATGACAAGTCAAGAGTATGCCAGAGACGTCATCGGATTCAAAAGTAGCGACTACGTCGCGATACGTGCTCGCAATGCCGTCGACTCATTGCGCTTGATCCAAATTGCCAAGAAGACTCTCGCCGCTGGGTACAGTGTCCCTCTAAGTTTTGGCGTATCTTACGACAATCTGAAAGGCGGCCTGTTTTTGGCACCAAACTTCAAGGCTACTGATCTTGATGCCAACCCAGAACTGGTTGACTCCATTATCGGGCTCAACGGAGGTCATGCCGTTCTGATTACGGACTTCGTGAATATTAATGGAGTTGAGGGAGCAATCCCTGATGAGGAACTTCAGCAAGAGGTTCGAAAATCTGCCGAGCAGCTGGCATACGTAAAGTTTAAGAACAGCTGGGGTGCAGGCTCATCGACAAATGAGGTCGGCAAAAGCGTCATATCCTCGCCTGATGGCTATTACCGCATGGATTTAGGATACATCAAAGCGATCGCTACCAAAGGCAGATTCGGAATTGTTGTTCCTCGATCGCTCGTTCAATCAATGTAATTTCTAAACATCGCTTCGAAACATAAGAGACCTGGCCCCCGTTGGCCAGGTCTTTTATTTAAGACTTCAAATCAATTGCAGGCTTCCCTAAACGGTTTGTTTCCAGCTCTCTGCCCACTATCCAGAAGATAATCAATTTCCGAGAACGTCAGTGCCATTGGATAAAATCCACAGTCTGTTTTCACACCTGTTTTGATCGCATTTTCAATACGAGAAATATACCCTTCGTACTGATCACGTCCCTGATTGAAGACACGCCGGTGATTGTCCTCAAAAGCAGAAATCACGCTACCAAAGTTTGAATTTTCTAAATTTACGACGTTTTCAATATGGTTATATTCAGCAGACGTACTCCAATTAAAGGATCCACTTTGGACACGTTCTTCATCAATAATGATGTATTTTGCGTGCATTTGTTTGGCCAACGTAACCTGTGTATTCAAGCTGAAAAACTTGATACGAACTTTGACGTTCTCTTTGCCTGGATACTGCACTGAATCAAGAAACCAGGGGAAGTCAGTGCTTGTTGAGCACTTTTCGTCGTACTCGTTAGCGCAGTCTGAAAGAACGGCTTTTTTTCTGATGTTTGGGACTTCGTATTCATCCTGATTGACTAAAATATCAATCTTGACTCCGCGCGCGGCAGCCCTGAGCAGGGCGTTATAAACTGGTCGTAAAACGATTCTCGTTGTTGCAATTTTAATCGACGATTTCGAAGCATCAATCGCGGCTACCAATGAGCGCGTTAATGTCCAAAGTTTTGGCTCAATCACCGAGATACGTTTGCCACTGATTGCAAAGTTCGCTGAATTAAATAACGGCTTAACACCTGACTCCATGGCGATATTTGCAGTTGGATGAGTCTCCGGAAATCGAGTTGCTCCAAATTCGTCGGAAAGGCCCCAGAGTAAATTGAACTCTTTCTGGTATGCCATCGTCACACCAGGATAAGCGCGCAGAACCAAGATGGCTTCATCGTAGTTTTTCATCGAGCCAAGAGACCAGTTTGCAGAACCAGTAATTACGGCTGCATCGGCTGAACCCGCATCAATAGCTGCAAACTTGTGATGAACTTTGCGGTTACTTGAGAACCAACGCACGTCAACACCAAGTTTCTCCAGAGCCTCGCTTCTGGTTTTATTATCTTCGTCACTGCCGTAGCCTTCAAAGATCACGCGAATGCGCAAGGCGCCGCTACGAATCCGGCTTTGCATGTCTGCACTGGAGAGTGTCTGCATAACGGGACTCTCCGGAGTGACGTCCATGGAGTACATGGCGATATCAATATTCTGACGAGCAGACTGCAACTCTTTGGCAATGATTTGCAAACTAGGATCGACAGGATGAAAAAGTACCGAAACATCTCCGGATGAAAAGAACTTCAAAGTCGATTTGTCTGCAGTCCCGCTATTCTTGATCGGCATACAACCTACCAATAATGCGGACAATGCTATCTTCATCATCACATTCATTCTTATCGCCTCCATGGGTCGCTCAATGACATTCCCAATAGCTGCCGTTTCAAAGCTGACAATCCCTTCATTTTACCATATTCGGCAATTGAATCTCGATCAAATCAGGTTCGTGCCATCAAGGAGGTGCCATGAAGGAAGAAACTAACCACGTTCACAAAGCTTTATCTGCCAGATTGGGCTGCCTAGCATTGGGAGCCTTATTGCTTTCGAGCCGATTGCTAGGAGACACGACCCCAAACCAGCCCATGGAGCGCTTTGCAGCCCTTGAGTGCCAGAACAAGGAGGCTTTTGTGATTGTAAATTTTTACCCTGGCAATCTATTCAAACTGAGCTGGGGTTACGACCTCAATTTAGAGGTGGAGGATTTGTTGGTCACTCAATCCTTTGAGCATAGGTGGGAAATTTATAGTGGAAATGGAATATATCTTAGACTGCCGAGCCGTCCCGGCGGCGCATCAAACGACGTCCGGATCGGAAGTCTAAATTCGAGCAAACCCGTCAGACTCATTCAGGGATCATTGCGCTGTCTATTTCACGGTGCAGATTGATGAATGGCACTGGGCTGCAGATAGGTTTGAGTTTGTACGTTGAAATATTTTTGGTTTTCGTCCGCAATCAACTGATCAACCTCAGCAGCTGTCATTTCATGGGCATCATCCAAGAACTCAAATTGAAGTCCCGAATGTTTTTCTATCGAATTAAGCTTAGTAAGATGCTCCCGCCAGTAGGACTGACGATTTGTTTCATCCAATCGAACCGTGTGCTCCGAGTCCCAGCAAGCCTGCTTGTGATCCTTAACGGGATGAGTGCCTTTACTGGTTAGATTCGGGAAATTGACGACGAAAAACTGCGTCTTTTTCAATTTATTTTTAGGCGTTGGTAGAAATACTGCCACTTTGAAGTTGGCTGCAGGGACATGAATATCGCTGTTTGGTCCAATAACACTTGAGCGCGTATCCGGAATGACGCCGGCGTAAATCTGCAACGTTTGATTGTTCTCAAGGACCTGACGGCGAAGAAACCGCTCTAGACTGACCCAGGTTCGTCGGTTTAAGTGGGCCGACTGAGGCAACACATTACTCATTTGAAAGGTTGATTCATTGTCATTTTCAGTTGCCGTCCGATCGCCACTCGGAACCTGATGCCCGCGGTCCAGACAGGAGCCTCGGTAGTCTCCCGGACCAACGGAATCCATATTTTGCTCAACCAAGGCTTCGTCCAGATCTCGATCCAGTCGAAAGACGTTTGACCGCGTCACCTCACCCAAAAGGCGTTTATTAAGGCTCCATGCAACCCACTCTGGTATGCGACGCTCAAAGTTCCAACTGATGACGTACTGTTTACGACTGACCGTGATCGAGGAATCACTCTCGGAGGTCGGAAGACCAAGAACAACCTGGGGATTGTCACCAATGGGCGTATCACCGACGACGACCCCGCCATATGCAGTGGCTCCCAAAAAAGAAGACACTATGGCTAGAGTGGTCAAACTAAGCTTGTGACGAAAACGTAGGTTCACAAATTCCCTTAACCGTTTAAGCTTAATCACATTTCTTACAGAAGTTTCTTTCCTCCCATTGTCTCCTTTTACAATCGTGCAAGTCAAACAATTTGGGCCATTCATCAAATATTAACTTGGCTAAAAAGCATGCAATTCACCCACGACTGCGGTGCCACCACGGCCGTGACTACTAAGTAATCTTTGCGAAAAAAACCGCTGGCCCATCTTTTTCAAGATCTGTTCCAGCGGGTTGAACAAGCATCGAAAGGTATAAATACAAACCAATACTTTAAGAAAGACTGAGTGGTGGGCCCACCTGGACTTGAACCAGGGACCAGCGGTTTATGAGACCGCTGCTCTAACCACTGAGCTATGAGCCCCCACCAAAATTGCGACGCTCCCGTTCGGGAGCGTCGTAATTTTATTTAGAGTGCCAGATCAGCCCTCGATAAACGCGCGCAGTTTCTTACTGCGGCTTGGGTGACGAAGTTTCCTGAGAGCCTTCGCCTCGATCTGACGGATACGCTCGCGCGTAACATCAAAATTCTGACCTACTTCTTCTAGGGTATGATCACTGCGTTCGGCAATACCAAAACGCATGCGAAGAACTTTTTCTTCCCGTGGCGTCAAAGTAGCCAGAGCTTTGCGTGTCTGCTCGGAAAGACTTCCCGTCATAACGCTTTCGCTTGGACTTGCCTGCGATTTATCCTCGAGGAAGTCTCCAATATGGTTATCTTCCTCCTCGCCGATCGGTGTTTCAAGCGAGATAGGCTCAACTGCAATTTTAAGAACCTTACGCACCTTGTCGACAGACAGATCCATCCGTGCTGCGATCTCTTCAGGTGTCGGTTCGCGACCCATTTCCTGAACAAGGAAGCGACTTGTACGAATCATCTTGTTGATTGTTTCAATCATGTGCACAGGAATACGAATCGTGCGGGCCTGGTCGGCAATGGCACGTGTGATTGCCTGACGAATCCACCATGTGGCGTAAGTCGAGAACTTGTATCCACGACGATACTCGAACTTCTCTACGGCCTTCATCAAACCGATGTTGCCTTCCTGGATCAGGTCAAGGAACTGCAAACCGCGGTTGGTATATTTCTTAGCGATCGAAACAACCAGGCGAAGGTTTGCCTCCACCAGCTCACGCTTAGCGTTTTCTGCAGCCTGGTGCATGATCGCCAAATCTTTGTGAGCAGACGCGAGATCATCCAGGGTCATTGCAGTCTGTTGCTGCACTCGCTGAATCGTATCTTGTGCTGCCTGGAAGTTACGAACAATGCGCAACCACTCACGATCTCCGGCAGAGCCGTAAGGCTTCGTGTTGCCAGAGCCGATGTACTTACCCAAGTCTTCAATGTTGGTCTGAAGACGGCGGGCATAATATTCCATATCCTGACGAGCTTCTCGTGCAGCATTGGCAAATTGCGCCATCTGGTTGATCACGCCAGCTAAAAGCTTACGGTTAATGTTAAGTTCTTTTAAGCCGTTGAAAATTCGTTCACGTACGCCATCAACTTTAGCCACCAATTTGGGATTGTTGGCAGCTTTCTTGGCAACCGCTTCGAACTCATCATGAATCTTCAAAAACTCAACGGTCTGAAGACGAACCTTCTCAAAGTGTTCCTGCTCATTGTTGCTAGCTTCGTCATCGTCAAAGCCCTTGATGAAGGCCTTCATGCGCACTTCATTTGCAACAAAAGCTTTCGCAGTACCGATGATCGCATCCATACCGATTTGGAAGCCCAGTACGCGCTCAAGAATTCTGTTTTCTTCATTTTCGATCTTCTTGGCGATAACAACCTCGCCTTCGCGAGAAAGCAAAGCGACCGCACCCATCTTGCGCAGGTAAATTCTTACTGGGTCATTAGACTTACCAATGGCCGCATCAGATGCATCAAACTCGGCTGGAGCCTCTGCTCCCTCCTCACCTTCAGCATCACCAGCTTCTGTGTCTCCACCAAGATCACCGTCTTCATCGATACCGCCGATCATCTCCTCTTCGCCACTAGCTCCTTTGCGAAGCCCAGCAGCACCGCGACGGTCTGCGATTTCGATACCACGGTCTTGCAACGAGACGATAACGTCGTCCAAAAGGTCTTGATTGATTGCGCCCTTGGGAAAAGCGGCTTCAATATCTTTGAATGCCACTGTTCCGGCTTTTTTAAATTGCTTAGCCAATCCTTCGATAATTTTGTGTAACTCCAAACCGCCGGACTTTGCACCGGTGACACCGGGAATGTCGAGCAAGGGATTTTTCGGGGGACGACCTCTGCGTCCCGGAACCTTCACCTCAGTAGTTTGTGGTTTTGCATCCACACCGTTTGTAGCCTTTGGTGGGCGACCACGACGCGGTTGTTCAACAACTGGTGCAGCTGCCTTCGTCGATACAACAGCAGGAGCTTCTTGCTTCACAGGAGTTTTAACGAGCGGCTTTGATACTGGTTTTGCCGCTGTTTTTGCATTTGCTTTCGCAGCCACAGGTTTCTGCGGGGATTTAGCAGCAGCGGCTTTCGGAGCCACAGGTTTTTTAGCAACCGCTTTTGCAGGTGTCGCAACTTTCTTGGCTGGCTTCGGAGCAGACTTCGGAGCAACTTTTTTCGCTGCTGGTTTTTTTGATGCTGCCATCACCGTAGCTGGTTTTGGTTTGGACTTATTAGACTTGAGGGCCAAGCCTTTGACGACAACTTTCGCTGCGGGTTTCTTCGCAAGTTTTGCCGCTCCCTTGGGAGTTGGGCTTTTTGATTTTGCGTTAGATTTTGCCTTGGTCTTGGCCATGGATTGCCTCAAAAAATAAAAAATTTTAAAACCATTACGAGAAAGCGCACGATCAACAAAAACGACCGGCTGCGGTTAAGCGCCTGCTGGCGTTAGAGAGATAAGCGCTCGATACTATCCAGAAAGCCCAAGAGTTGCAACAAAAACCCAAGCGGCTCAAGGGTTTGCAAGATTTGTGCCTACTTGAGCAACATCGCCCTAAAGACCCATCAACCTGCCAAAATTACTGACCACTCAGGGACCGCTCCAAGGCGGACAAGCTTTGCGTGAGCGCCATAACCTCGGCTAAAAACCCGGGCACATCCTGCGGCGACTGACTTGATGCAACCTGAACCTGCCTTTTGAGCAGCGCAATGGATTGCTGGATGTTGGCTCGCTTTTGCTCAAGGATTAACTTTTCCAAAGAGCGGCGACGATCTTCAGTGGCAAAAGTATCAGGGGAAAGGTCCGTAATTGCAGCTAGAATTTGCGCCTCTTCCGGTGAGTAGGCCGCCAACAATGCGGGATTTTCCCGCGGTACAACGCCCTCTACGTGACATTGGATCACCTGTCGCGCAAATTGCTCCCACAGAGGCTCAAGCATAAGCTCCTTCGATACAAAGCCTCCGACCACGCCAGGATCAATGTCCCCAGAGGTCGCAAAGTAAAGGTTCCCTAAAAAGCCTTTCTCGATTGGGGTCAAAGCCCTGGTTGGCAATACTTTGAGACGATCGCCCCCAGCCGCGGAATCGGACCCTGACCCAACGGGAGGCGTCACCATCTGTCGTGCACCATGAGTGGGCGCCAGGGTAAAAGACCTCAGCTGACGATGAATCGCTTCCGCAGGAACCCCAGTCAGACCAAATATTCGGTTAACCAGATAACCGCGTTTAATAGGATCTTCGACTCTCGAGAGCCATGGAACAAAGTCCCGGGTTACAACACTCGGAATTGCAGCCGGTGAAATCCCGACAAGCTTGGCGCCGATCGACGCATCGATGAGATCCACCGCATGACCAATGACTACCCCAAGAGCATCGCTGCCCTTATTGCGCACGAAAGTGTCGGGATCATCTCCACCGGAGAGCTTAGCGGCTTTAACGTTTAGCTCTGGTACCTCGAGCACGACATCCACGGCATCCAAAGTTGCTTTCTGTCCTGGCGAGTCACCATCAAACAGAATGATCACGTCAGACACCTTTGTGTTTTGGAAAAGTAATTTCAATTGTCGCACTGTCAAGGCCGTGCCCATCGACGCAACTACATGCCGAAAACCCTCTTGCCAAAGACATAGGGTATCCATGTAGCCCTCAACGATGATCGCCTGGCGTTTGTCTTTGATAGCGTCTCTTGCCTGATCCAGACCAAACAAAACTGCTGATTTGTCAAAGAGTGGCGTACTGCCGCTATTTTTGTACTTCGCTGGATCATTCACCGTGGTGCGTCCGCCGAAAGCAATAACGCGTCCTTGAACGTCCTTGATCGGAATCATGATGCGATCGCGAAAGAAATCATAGGGACGTCCGGTTTTCGTGCTTACGACAGCGAGACTTGCACGAATCATGTCATCTTCGCGAAAACCAAGTGCACGCAAGTGCTTCACTAGACCAAAGCCTTCCGCAGGCGTCAGGCCAAAGCCAAACTCCTCGATCGTTTCCTCAGTAAATCCACGTGACAAAAGATAGGCTTTTGCTTCCGCCCCGCGCGCAGTCTTCAGTTCCGATCTGAAAAAATCTTGCGCTGCCGCCAACATCTGGGCCAAGACAGCCTGCTCACCACGTCGGCGTTTATGAAAGTCTGATTCTTCCAATTCAGGCGCTTCGATTCCGTATTTACTCGCCAGATACTTGAGAGAATCAATGAAAGACATCTCCCGGGTTTTTCTCACAAATGTGATGGCATCGCCAGTTTCCTTGCACCCAAAACAATAATAATGCTGATCGGGATACACATGGAAACTTGGACTTTTTTCCGCGTGGAATGGGCAGCAAGCTGTCACGCTTGTACCCCGGCGCACCAACGTGACCGTTTCGCCGATCAGCTGATCGAGCGGAACTCGCGCTTTGATTCTTTGTTTTACGTCGTCAAGAGACGATGCCATGCGCCGATACCTTGAATAAGTGAGCTGCGGAATTACTCGTGCGAGAAATAAAGCACAAAAAAGAACCCGCTGTCACTGACTGACAGCGGGATTCCTAAACTTTTCACAGTTTGACTCACGCCAATTCAAGCCATTTCAATGGCTTAGAATTTGCGGTTTTTCTTAGCTGCACGCTTACGAGCTGCTACAGATTTCTTCTTGAGGCGAACTGAGGGCTTTTCATAATGTTCACGCTTGCGAACATCGCTAAGAACGCCACCCTTTTCACACTGCTTCTTGAAGCGACGAAGCGCTCCTTCAAAGGCCTCTCCTTCACGGAGACGAATACCTGGCATTAAAAATCACCTGCCCTTCAGTCTTTATTAGCGGCCCATTTTGCGGGCCAACCGATCACCGTAATCGCACATATTACGGACATTTGCCAGCAATAAATACTCAGGGGCATTGGTATTAGTAGCTAGGGTCCGAATGACAGCCACAAACTGGTGCTGCCGCGGAACTTTACAGATATTGCGGGGATCTCGCTCACGATCCACCTCCTGAAAGGGGACCGCCGAGATGAAAATGGTGGTCGTATCCTTACTATAAGCCTTAAATTCTGGGCCGAGCTTTGCGGAGAGCTCAGCGACCAGCTCCGGAGTTTTGACCGTTTTTTGGTTTTGCTTGTAATACGCGATCCCAAAATAAGGGGTCGCCATCTTTGCCTCATTATCGGGCAGATAGTAGACACTGAGGCCCGAAAGTATCTGTCCCGTGACCCCGCGAAAGTCACACGATGCAGACGGGAAATAAACCATGGAGGGATCCGTCAAAGGATCGCCGAAGACTCGCCCAAAACCAACAATATCATTAAATTTTTGACCTTTTGAGGGCTTACCTGCTTTTGCTTTGAGAGCCTGCAGAAACTTCGCTTGGTCCGGTCCAGCGGCAAAAACCCTGGCGTTATTCCCAAAAAGGATGTGATGTGCCTTGTTTGGAATATCCTGGGCAGCCGCTAAAAACCTTTCACAGGTGAAGTTTGGCGGCTGCAGTTCATTCATTGGTAAGTCCCTGTTTAAACCTATGCCAGCAAAAAAGGCGCTACCCTGAGCCACAAAAACGGGGACTGCGGCCTGTGGATTAAACTCGACTGCGGCCTGCAACCTCTTGCACTCCGAGAAGTCCAGGGCCGAGATATCTTTGCCTTTGGCATTTTTTAGGACGTTGCGTTTACAGTCATTGAAAAGCGCCGCCGCCGGGAACTTGTCCCCACATTTAGCGATAGCGCCAGATAACTCCTGGGTCTTTAGCTTGCCACTTTTTACTGCAGCAGCTGCTGATTTGACGCAATCCTGATAGTTTTGGTTGGACTTTTGTTGATCCTTGACTGGAATTGGAGCAAGGGCCGGCTGGGCGCCGACTGGTATTGCCGGCAAGGCCAAGAGGGACGCCAAAAACAGATAGCCGATAGGCGCTGAATATGTTGATCTTTTGATTGCGTTTACCATGCTTCCAGTGTACGGGAATGACCATTGGGACCGCAACAATTTGTCACAAATATCAGGAGCTTTCTTTGAGCTCTGACCCAATCAGAGGGAGTTGAACATGCCATCCTTTGACATCGTTAGTGAACTGGACATCATGGAGGTCGAAAACGCCATCAATCAGACCGCCAAAGAGATAGAGCAGCGCTTTGATTTTCGTGGTGGCAAATCGTCTATTGAACTCGATAAGACAGCCAAGAAGATTAAAATCATGGCTGATGACGATATGAAATTGCGGGCTATCCACCAGGTGATGCAACAGAAAATGGCTAAGCGAAACATTGACCTGCGCGGCCTTAAGTTTAATCCCGAAGAAGCTGCCTCTGGCAACATGCTGCGTCAATTCGTCGATTTAAAAGCAGCAATGGAAAAAGAGGAGATCAAAGAAATCACAAAACTACTCAAAGACTCGAAGCTTAAAGTCACCTCGGAAGTTCAAGGTGATCAGCTGCGAGTAACAAGTAAGAGCATTGACGAATTGCAGGCGGTCATGGCGATGCTGCGCGGCAAGGAACTCAAGTTTCCCCTCCAATTCATAAACATGCGTCGCTAACATTGAACCGAGGTTTAATATGGGTTTTAAGTGTGGAATTGTCGGATTACCGAACGTAGGGAAATCAACCATTTTTAACGCAGTGACAGCCGCGGGCGCGGCATCTGCCAACTATCCTTTTTGTACGATTGATCCTAACGTGGGGCGGGTGGATGTTCCCGACAAACGGCTGGATACAATCTCTGGAATCATTAAAACTCAAAGGATTGTTCCTACGTTTATGGAGTTTGTGGACATCGCTGGGCTCGTGCGAGGCGCTTCCAAAGGCGAAGGACTCGGCAATCAGTTTCTTGGACACATTCGCAGCACGGACGCCATTGCCCATGTGGTGCGATGTTTTGACGATGGTGACATCGTACACGTCGATGGTTCTGTTAATCCCATCCGCGATATTGAAACGATTGATACTGAGTTAATTTACGCTGACGTTGCCACGGTTGAAGTGGCTCTCGACAGAAATCGTAAGCTTAACAAAAGCGGCAATAAAAAATTCGGCGCTATCGTCGCGATGCTCGAGGGCTTAAACAACCATCTTCAGGGCCTAAAACCAGCACGCACATTCAATTATCATGACTTTGTAGGTGAAGTCCTTGAAGTCCATGATGCGTGGAGAGATCTCCACTTGATTACGGCTAAACCCATTCTCTACGTCTGCAACGTTGAAGAATCGATGTGTGACGGAACAAAAGATAACAAGTATACCCTTACCGTCAAAGAGCGCGCCAAGGCTGAACACGCCCAGACCGTTATCATCAGCGGCAAAATCGAAGAGGAGTTAATTCAGTTGGACGCAGACTCACGTAAAGAGATGCTTGAATCCTTGGGCGTTTCCGAGCCAGGTCTTAACCGTTTGATTCGCGCTGGTTACGAGACGCTTCGTCTACAAACTTATTTCACAGCCGGTGAAAAAGAGGTCCACGCTTGGACTATCAACCGCGGGGATAAGGCTCCACAAGCAGCAGGAAAAATCCACTCTGACTTTGAACGTGGATTTATCTGTGCAGAGGTGTATGCGATCGAAGACCTTGTAAAAGCTGGCAGTAAGGTCAAACTCAAGGAATTAGGGTTGATCCGAACAGAAGGACGTGAGTACACTGTCAAAGACGGTGACGTCATGGAGTTCAGGTTCAACGTCTAGATGCCAAGGGAGGCTCGTATGCGATTCAAGAGTGGGATTTTATTTGTCGTGATTGCCGCTTCAAGCTTCGCATCCTGTCGCATGCGCCGTGACGGCTCCGATACACTTTCCGACTCGTCATCAGCTCGCATGAAGCTATTTGCAACCTGTGTCAGTGAAAGTGCTTCTGCTCGTTATAACAACATTATTGTTCAGGAAGATACGGTCGATCTAAAGGGGCTGCTAACATTTGATAGTGGTAGTGAGACTCAGCATTCCAAGACGGCCAACTTGGTTGTAGAAAACCGCGCAAATGCAGACGCACGAAAGACCTACACCTCTAAAGACCTAACCTTCGCCATTGACCTCTCCGAAAAGCACAATGACACCTATTCGGCTAGGCTAAGAGAATCAAAAGACGCCGTAGACTCCGTTTACCAATGCGCAATCTAACAAATTGGTACCATCCGACCAATTGATGTTGATCGGATAGTACCAATCTAAATAATTTCAATTTATCTTGCTGCCTCTGATCACAGGCATCAGCTTGTTGAGCCTTTGCAAATTTTCCGGCGTATTAAAGGATGGATCGTTCATAAGTTTTTGGAACAGTTGATCCGATCTAGCACGTACCGCAGGAGAAAATGAAGCTTTTGCACCTTCAACGCCACCCTGCTGGTAGGCGGCAACATGCTTTGACGAGTCCAACATCGACTCTGAAGCAATCATCATCACAATCTCTAAAAGTTCATTTTGAGCCCATTTGGGAAATGCCTCAAGATAGTTATTAACAGCGCTCGCGTCCTGATTCCCCTTTGCAAAATCTCTTCGTGCAGCTGGATCAAACAAAAAGGATCTGAGATCCTGTATGACGTTGCCATTGCCAAGGGTGGAGTTTTGCCCCCAGACATTGCCTACTGGCACGACTGCCGTGAACACAATAAAAAGTAAGGGCGCAAGCTTCATCACCTCCCTCCTTATGTCAAGGGGTCGGAAAAGAAGGCGTTGATTTTAAAGATGACTCTCAAGTGCCTGATAAGTATGGACTTTTATCGGCATATTCAACTTAGTTTTTAGTGTGAGGACACGCGACCAAAAGTAAATTCATTTCTAGCAAATTAGGATGCTGTCGGATGTCCCCATTTACTCATCACCACGCCAGTTGCGAGATGTAATAATCCGGGCGCCACGTTTAAAAAACACATAGCTACTAATCCACTGTAAAAAAACGAATAATTTGTTTCTAAATCCAACGAGATAGTAGATATGAACGACCATCCATACGAGCCACGCAACCAGACCTGTGAATTGCAATCCCTTAAATGAGCCCACGGCGCGTCTGCGTCCAATGGTAGCCATCTCTCCTTTGTCCATGTATCGAAACGACTTCATTGTCTTACCGTTGAGAAGGGCTACAATATTATCGGCGACCAGCCGTCCTTGTTGGTTTGCGACCGGCGCAAGCCCTGGAAGCACTCCATACTTTGGATCTTCAAAATGAGCGTTGTCACCGATCGCAAAAATATTAGACGAGCCTTTCACGCGTAAAAATTCATCGATAAAAACTCTTCCTGATTTATCTGTCTCTCCGTTCAGCATAGCCGCTATAGGCGAGGGCTTAACTCCGGCGGCCCAGAGTACGGTCTTTGCTCTTACTTGCTCGCCACCAAGTTTGACACCCTCAGCTGAAATGTCAGTCACCCGCATCGAAGTCCAGACAGTCACCCCTAATTTCTCGAGATCTCTTGCAGCCCGCCTTGAAAGAGATTCGCTCAATGAGCATAGAATGCGGTCACCAGCCTCAATCAAAATGATCCGCGTACTAGAAGGATCAATACGATTAAAGTCTTCAGCAAGACTCTGCCGACTAATCTCAGCGATCGAACCGGCCAACTCGACCCCTGTAGGCCCTCCGCCGACAATGACAAAAGTGAGCAGCGCTCTCCGAAGTTCCTGATCATCGGTCGACTCGGCCGTTTCAAATGCCTGCAATATTCTTCGTCTAATTTCAGTGGCATGTTCGAGAGTTTTTAGCCCTGGGGCGAACTCCTCCCAATTATCATGCCCGAAATAACTGTGCGTTGCGCCTGCTGCAACCAGCAAAACGTCATAGCGAACGGGCGCCGAGGATTTTAGGGTGATGACCTGCTCTTTAGTATTCACGTCAAGTACCCTATCCATCAAAACGTTGACTTGATCACTACCAGCATGGATCACGCTTCTTATCGGCGCAGCAATCTCGGCTGGACTTAAACCAGCGGTTGCCACTTGATAGAGTAACGGTTGAAAAAGGTGATGATTTTTCTGATCAATGAGCGTGATTTTCATGTTGGAGGTTCTTTTGGCGATCAATCTCTTTACTGCGGCCATACCACCAAATCCAGCGCCAATGACAACCACGTGTTGAGTTGATTTTTGCATAATTCCGCTACCTCTAATCTACCGCCGACAAGTCACGCATACCTTGTGCAAAATCCTCAAGGCGAATTTCTTCAAGCTTTAGACGATGCGAGAACGCATTATAGCAAAGATAGGTTGCCAAACCTTGCCGGTTCGAAACCCACGCCGGAAGATAACGCGCTGGGGTAATCCAGCCGTCTTCAAAGGAACCGTCCATCTTCACAACATCACTGATCGTCAGTCGTCCAGCAAATAGCCTCTGTGGATAATCAATTTTTCGCTCCTGAATGGCCTTCCTCAAGAACGTATGTACCGATATGAGACCTCGCAAATAAACACCATCCTTGGTAAAGACTTGCCGCCCCTTAATATCACCGCCTCGGAAAATGCGGGCTGCAGACTGAAAACTCTCCAGCTCCGACTGCCCTGCATTCAAGAAAAATTTAAATGTTTCCAGGAAGTCCGCGCCATCCAAAGCATACTGAATACCTTTAATGCGCAAAGCGATACGACGAAGCCTGCCTAAATCCATCGTCCCGGTGATAAGCTCCGCAAACGTAGCTAATCCTTCCTGAGTGGCCGTCGTGCGCGGCGCACCTAGACCCAGAGATTTGAGCCAGGGCTGGCGTCTTCCGTTGAGCATCGTGGCCGAATGGACAAAAACCTCATGCTGAATAAGTTGCTCAATTTCTGCCAAAGTGAAGGTGGAATTGCCACGAACGCGAACGCGCTCACTTCCAGCGGCTGCCTTACTTGTTAATTCCTCGTCCACCAGCACTTTGATTTTGTAATCTTGGAAGAAATCATCAGCTCTAGACTTAATCTTCTTAGCCGTCTCAGTGCTAGGCAACACTCCCATATCGTCATTAAAATCTATGACAGCAGCAAAGTCATTTGTGATCCGGATAAAGTCATCTGCAAGTTCCAGATTTGAGAGTGTTCCCAAAGACTCGTCTGGCCTGCCGTACAAAGCCTCGCTGCACTCTCGAAATGCAGCCGTCCCAAGTCCTTCAAGCATCTGCGCAGCAACGTAATAACTGTGAGCAGTCTCAGCCAAATACACGCCGACCGGATGATCACTACTTGCGCGGTCGATGATCGTTTTTAAAATTTGCTTTTGCTCACTATAGTCAAACTTTGGATACTCAACCTGCGGTAGCTGAACATTTCCGTTTCGCCACCCATGTAGAAAATCATGAGCTGTCTGCTCACCCCAACCAAGAGCACTTAGCACCTTGATACCCTTGGCTGCAGCAACCAACGTTTTGTCAAACTCGACGAATTGCTCTGTTGCGTCCATGAAACCTTCTTAGGATAAAATTTTTGCCCATAGCAGCCTAATGATCATCCCCATCTGGGAGGAGTATCCGACTGACGCACCGCGAATAACTCCTCCTTTATCTACAACGATATAGGTTGGATAAGCAGACACCTTCCAAAGGCGTCGTGCCGTCTCTTCTCCAAGCAAAATGGGAAGATTTACGCCCACCTCGCTTTTAAATACCCGAACCTCATCCGGTGATTCGAAATCGAAGGCCACCGCAGTTATATCAATTTCAGGAAAATACTCTTTGAGAGCTTTTAGGTTCGGCATACTAACTCTGCAGACGCCGCACCACGGAGCAAAAAAGTAGACGATGGAGACCACACCTTTATTGGGGAAATTAACCGCATTTCCTGACAAGTCTTGAGCTTTAACTTGAGGGGATAGACCGGTTGGCAAATTTCTCGATTGCCACTGCCCCACCAAAAGCACCACAGCGCTAAAAATTAATATCTGCCTAAATACAACTAGAAGCTTGGATCGCACCTAAAAATTTCCTTTGAAATGAGCACAAAAAAACAGAATCCACGCCTTTATTTTACCCTATTTCCCTGTGCCATGCTAAAATTCTAACGCCAATCAAATGGCTTGGAAATCGCCAACCGGAGCCAAAACCAACATAATCAGCTCAGATTAAGTTGGACAGGATTCTGCAGGACGAATCACATGAAATTTAAAATTATTTTTATTTTTATCAGTGTCCTTGCGTCATGTAAGCAGTCAGGATCGAGGTCGAGCTCGACAAAAACCGATGCTCAGCCGCATAACGAAGGAAAATATTTATGCAAGGATCGACCCGAAGTTGGCTGTGTAGATCATCATACCTTTCCGCCAACGATGAAGAGCCCGTCTGAAGCCGAGCAGAAGGATTCCATCGCCACTGATAAGATGAATCTCTCGGCTTCATCTACATCAGCAAACACCACTTGGTATGAGCGCTGTTCTTCTGAAATCACTCAAAGACTGGCGCAGGCCAATCCTGAAACATCAAAAGTCTGGCGCGACACCTCAAAACACCTTACTTCGAGCTGGATACATGGCCTTAATCTCGCTGCAGTCACGCACATATTCAATGGACCGCGCGGCGTGGCCATTACCCCGAAACATGTTCTTTACATAAAGCATTATGGCTATCACCCTCAGATTGGAGGGACTGTCCGCTTTCTCACCACAGACAATCGCCTGATCGAACGCAAAGTTTCTGGATTAAGATACGTCGGTAATGATGACCCCTCCGATTACGGTGTTGACATCACCGTTGTTAGACTTGATCAAGATTTACCGGGAAGCATCACGCCGATGAAGCTCGTAAAACCTGACGATCTCGTTTACGCAAATCTGCCGGTGGTTGAATGCCCTGTTCTTCGCATAGATCAGGATTCCAAAGCACTGCTTGTTTTGGCAGCTCCCGGGAAGCTTAGTGACAGGAATGCCAGATTTTGGAATCCAGTCTTTGGATCATTAGATTCCGAACTACTTAAAACCTACGCCAAATTTTATGAAAATATGATTCCTGGCGACTCATCATCCCCGTCTATTGCCATCTATAGGGATGAAAATGGCATTTCACCCTATCTACTGAGTCAAGTAACAATGGGCGGCCCAGGCGAAGGAACACGAACGGCCAATTATGCTGCTGACATTCAAAGAATCATTTCTGGCTTTGGCGATACCGATCCTAAATATCAGCTTAGATTTGGTCCCTATGAATATGCAGGCCACGCTCGCCCCCATTGTTCGATCGCAGCAACGCGAGTTGATGAGGGCGGAAAGTGCAGCGTGACGGTCAAAGGATCAGGGGATAAAGTCATCGGTACTCCGAAAACAAGTGCTACCTTGATTAGCCCTTGGACTGCGAAACTTGACCTCTGGGAAACGATAGCTACATGTAAATCGAATACCCCCACGGTCATTTCAGCTTCTCTGCAAGGCTCGTCTAGCGAAGGAGTATCTTGCGAAAGCGCACCTATCCCAGGTGTCATCGCCCCAAAATGCCTCATTGAAATCAGGCGAATTGCTCAAACAGAGCGCTGTCTGGTGTCCCTGAAGAGGGATAAGAGCTCGGGACCAATTGATAACTTTGAATTTCAAGGACAGGCCATTGCATGGGACGGAGAAAGCTCAAAGATTTTCACGATGGCTAATCCAAATGCAAACTCAACCAAACTGAATGCAGACTTCAACGGAGACAAGACCATTGATAAAGCGGAACTTAATGAGCTGGGACAATGGGTGGTGACACTCGTACGCCCTGATCAAAGTGTCGCGGCTCCGAAAGTCTGGGGAACCTGGCCGGAAGCAAAAAAACCGTGGATGAATATTCACGCCCAGGATTTCAACGGTGATGGCAAAATCGATATCGTAGGACGCTCGGCAATCAAAGGCGCGTGGTTCTTGCTACTGGCCCGCCCCAAAGCGCTTTCGTTTAAAACCCAACTGTCAGGGACTTGGAGTCCATCACAAAACTATGTTGATATTCTATCCGCTGATTTTACCGGAGATGGTTATGCAGATATCATCGGCAGGGTCCAAGCCACCGGTAAATGGTATATAAAACTTGGCTCCCCCCTCGGTTTATCCACCAGCGATCAGATTTTGGGAGCTTGGTCATCGCAGATAAATTGGAAGAATGTCACCGCTCTCGATATGGATGGCGACGGCAAACCTGACCTACTAGGGATGACGGCCTCGGGGAAATGGTGGATCAGCAAAATCATAGCGACAGGCTCTAGCTACACACTGACATCAGAGCGGGCTTTTCATCTAAATGAGGCTCAGTCTTGGCCAGAGCTGCCATGCAAAGCGTTGGAAACTACCAACGTCAGTTTTAAGGTTCGTGGACCCGGCGGGGCTAATAGTTGCGATGCTAAGATTCAATGAAAAAACAACGCCAGACCTCCCGTCAAAAGGGACAAAGTCTGGCGTCATCGTCTTAGCAACTCTTAGAAGCGGGATTCAAGCTTACGAAGCTCATCAGGGGCAGTTTCTGGATCTTCTTTGATCGTTAAAATCAGCTCAACAGCTTCCGCCTGCTTAATGCGACCCGCTGACAAAACCTCACACAAGAACGGCTCCAGAGGATCAGTATTTTCATAGACACTGACGTGCTGCGGCCAGAGATTATCAACTTCGTTACTTCCACCCAAGCACAACGGAACAAGGTGATCGATCTTAAAGCTACTTCGCTCCATCTTGGTGGTCTGGTAACCAAACTCTTTATCGTAGGCTACGAAAATTTGGCGCTTTGTCTCAGTATCAACATCACGCTCACAGTACTTTACTTTTTCAGGGTAACGGGTCTTGTTCCCTTTCTCACAAAGTGAGCCAGGGGTCATGTCCTTGTGGGGAGCCTTTGGAAAGCGACCGTGGCCTTTGCCTGAGTCGTTCTGATCATTGCCGTCATCGGACCTTTGATCATCATTGCCGTTACGATCACCGGCAAGCATGCTGCCGTCGTCACGAGATCCACAGGATACAAGGGTTAAACTAGAGGCCAATACAGAACACGTCAAAATCCGAGCGAACATTCTCATCTCTCACTCCTATAGACGGGCATTTGCGGCGCCCGGTAGATACACCATTCCGATCAATGGCTTATACAGGTTAAAGCACATAACAATGTCTTCTTAACGTCCGGGTTTGTATCCACAAATGTCCGGCAGATCAACCCTTATTTGCCCGATTTTTAATTCTTTTGGCCGAAGACCCAATGCATGAGACGGCTAAACCCCCGAGATCGTTGATCTGCGATCTCGTGGATAAAGAGAAAAATTGGCTTGATTTTTGGCTCAGCGCGGCAGAGCTGGAAATAATAGTCCACGATATCGTCCGCACAACGCTCGTGCCAGTCAAACCCACAAAGATCCACAAGGCCGATACTTGGATGGCGGGAGTCTTTCGGGCCAACGACAACATCTATTTTAAAGCGCGGATCTCCGACTACAACACCAGTCTGAATACGAGATTGATCCAGTTGAACAGCCGACTTCTTTAACACATGATCCAGCACGGCAATCATCAGCTGCCCTGATGACCGACGCCAAGGAAAGAATTCAGGGCCAGGTGCCTTGGTTCGCTCAACAAACTCTTTCTTCTGCTCTCCCTCGTCCTGCTTACGCCATGCGCGCCACAGGAAGTCAGAGATACTTGCACGCTCATGATCTAATTCATCAAATCTCTTATGCAAGTAATGATATGCCCGTCGCTTTGGACGACTCATCAATACGTTCAACTCACCTTTCCGTTTGTCGGGATCGTCTCCATGACGAAAGGCCATCATATTTCCACGATTGATATCCCAAAGATAAAAAATATAGGGGCGTTCCTTGCCCTGAAGTGCGGCGCCCGCGCCATCTAAAACATCCTTCCCGCGACCCAGTTTTTCCAGGAATGCAGATTTCTTTGATCTGATGTACGGCTCATTTTTAAGTAGAAAGTACACAAGCGCGACGTCCGTCTCCATGTTGATTCGGCGTCCAGTCTCTTTTTCAATCTCTTTTACTTTGTTAGCGACCCACTCGAGATAGCGATCCACCATATCTGTCTCGATACCTTTGTACTGACCAGTCTCGAGACGCTGACTATCGGACTTACCCCGTTCTGACCAGTCAATCGTCATCGCTCGAGGTTCACCAGCACGACGCCACTGCATCACCTTCAACTCGCTATTATAGACATATCGATTTGAATACTCGATGATATCGGGAGGACAACGGTAATGCTCATCAAGCATGACACTTGCTTCCTTAATCCCTTTCACAAGCCCAAAGATATGGCTGCCACCACCCTTAATTCCGCGAGCCTGGGTGCCGCGTAAATGCTCGTCCAAATTAAATTCTGTGAACAAGTAATCATCGATTACACTATTTTTGGCCAAAACGGTCTGCTTGTCGTCTCCAACAACCATAAACTTGCGGGCCCTCAGCATCAATGGCAAGGCATCGTCGACGCGGCACTGGGTCGCTTCATCCACTATCACAAGATCAAAGAGCTTTGCCTTACAAGGGAATAGGAACGAAACAGCTTGCTTACGACACATCCACACCGGAAACGTGCTAATTAGTTTTTCCTGTAATTCACGCCAAGAACCACTGGAGGCATCAAGCGAGGCTTGCCCCTTCAGACCATGCAGCATTCCCCCTATAACTGTAAGGGCATTACTCTGCCCTTGTTTCGATGCATGAGCTGAAGAAACGATTGTAGCCAATTTCGCTATAAATGTTTTACGCACTTCTTCTGATCTTCGACGATCCAAATCTTGGAGTTGCTCAAGAAGCTCTTGAACACTTGGCATGCTATCGACGGCATGCCCAAAGGTAAAACTTGACGACGTGGCAAATCTGCAGACCTCTAACGACAGAGGAACTGCGCCTCTAAACGACGGACCTAGTGCCTCATGAATAATTTGTAGTTGACGCCACACACCCTTCTCAAACGCATCAAAAGCCCTGAGTATCTTCAGCTGTGACGACAGCAGTGATTCCAGCTTTCGTAAATGGGATTTGCCGGGGAAGCGAATGATACTCTTGACCATACGGATAGCCTGCTTAAGCCCACTTTCGCCAATTGGAAAAATCTTCGACCAAATATCAAACAGGTGTCGATTTACGCGGCTATCTGAAGGAGAACCGATCACTCTTGTCAGCTCATCCATGGATTTCGGTTTAAGGACGAGCAGTTTCTTAACTGTTTTCAAAGCCTGCTCAATATAATCAATATGATCCGAAGTGACTCGGTCCGGTATCGCAAAGGTCTCGTACATATCCTTGTCTTTTGCTTGGCTGAGATACTCTCGTCCTAGTACAAAATCTCGGACCATGATCCGTGCTAATTTCGAAGATTTGGTCGTCTCACTGCGCCCACCCATAAACTTCAAAAAAGATACAAAGGCCTGGATATCATCCACCGTTGTGGCATGCCCTCGCTTAGGACTGACGCGACGCCGCAAATCGGTCTTTGGCCCAATACGAGCATCCATCACCTTAGCAATCATGGCTTTCACGCGTTGAATTTCATGATCAATCGATTCAATAACCTTTGGGTCGACTGCTTTCACTGCTGCTTGGCCCGTAAACTCACGATTATCCGCCAAACCCAAAGAGGTCTCAATCGTACGGCACCATACACTTAAATCAGAATGACCACCCGCTAGCTTGTCAACCATCTGTACAGCCCGCTTCCAGATCGCAACAGGATCACTGCCATGATCATGAGCTCCTGATTCAAGATACTCGAGAATCTTCTCATTGAGAGCATGTAGCGCCGCATCGGCGTCACTTACAATGAGGACCCGTTGGCCAGTACATACCGCGTGTATTAGAAGGTTCATAATTGTGAACGTCTTCCCAGTTCCTGGAGGCCCTTCCAGCAAAACGACATCATGGGCGTTGAGGCGATCCATCAACTTCCGAGTACTCTGCGGACGGAAAACTGGTGTCATCGAACGATCACAGAACAGACGAGCCGATTTGGTCACGTCCTTAAAGGTCGTACTTAGAAAACGGCCCGGCAATGTACGCGCAAACTTCTCAGGGCTTCGATGAGCGAGATCCTGCATCATCTCAAGATCCATCTCAAGCGATCGCTGCAGAGGACCCACAATCTTAGACGCCTTGTACACACAAACGCGTTCCGTGTCGCACTCTGCCCCGACAATATTCATTGATGACAGAAGGCCGCCTTTGCCGTTTTCACCAGGATTACCAAGAATAATCTCACGCGTACGATGAAATATTTCGTCAGCGACTGGCAACTGTCTTGATAAATATATACGTCCCACGCGTCCATCATGATCAATACGCTGGGACAAAATAGTCCGGAAAAATTGATCTACAGCCGCTTCAAGATTGGATTCTCCAGAAAAAGATTGCACAAGGGTCGCGAGAGCCAGGTGATTTAAATAGATGCGCGATTCAGCCTCTCCATCCAAGAGAATTTGCCGACCCGACTCAGAAATACTTACAGGCGCATAGTACAATGGAAATCTAAATGTCTTGAGTTTCCCGGATGTGCTTTTGAAAATCACGTCAATCAAATCAAATCCGACAAAAAACTCCGTGTCGCTTCCCGTCAAAAAAGTCTCCCGCATCTCATGAACATCTTCCGCGGAAAGCTCACATCGCAAGGTCTTTCCACGCATTGAGCGAACCTCAGAAGCAAGAATAGGGAGTTCCCAAACATGCTTGGCTGCTCCATCGCGTCGTCCGCTATCAGCAGTGTTGACCTTCGGTTGACGATCAGCTGAACGCTGATCCTGTGATCCAAATAAAGCTTGATAATCAACCGCCCAAGCTTTCGCGGCACTTCGTTCACCAAGACGACTTTTGAAAGATTTCAGATCTTTCGGCTTTTCGTCACCGCTAGGACGATGACTTCTAATTTTCAGAGCTAGAGCCTTATCATCTGCATTTAGCTTTACTTGTCCTGCCCGCTGCCCGACAGGAGGAATATAGTCTTCCACTTGACTGAGAACATCAGACCGCAGAGCTAGCCCGCTGTTAAGGCTGTCACTACCTTCAGCGAACGTGAATTTAAACAATCTATGATAAGCCAAGATGCGACTAAGAACGTCACTTCCATGCCGAACACGAGGATCATGCAAAAGTCCTGCTAAAGCCTCAGCTGCCTCACGATTGAGCGTCAGCTGGCCGTCGGCACCTTCACGCTTATCCACGGCAGTGATAGAGTATCCGTCCGGTAGGACTTCAATCCGAAACTTCACCTTACCTTTAAAACTGATCGACTCCTCTACGGCATCATCCGAGCGAAGTACTTGTTGTAATGACGATCTAAAAATTTCAAAGATAAAACGAGGAATGCGAAGAAACTGCTTCTTACTGGTGTTCTCAATAATGTAATTTTCGAATCCAGAATCATCGTGTTGTCGGGTCAGGGTAAATCGAAACCCTCGCCCAACGTTTAGCGATAGGCCGTCTTCAATCGATTCAGATTTCAGCAATCTTTCAGCACCCATTCACAGCTCCTGCCTTATCGAACCAAGATCGACACACGTCGATTCTCCGAACGTGCACCTTCCAAACGATTTCCCGACAAGTCACCCACGTCAACTTTCGGCATTGTCGACGCATAACCGACAATTCGCAGTCGTGACTCACTGAATCCGAAATTGATGAGCCAGTTGACCACACTGCTAGCCCGACGCCCACTTAACGTCCAGTTTGTTTCGATTTCCTCGCCATCCTTTACCTTGTCTTTACGGTAAAGTGGCACGTCATCCGTATGACCTTCGATATCCAGAACGTATTTAGTTGAAAGAATTCTCTTCAAGAGTGGTGATGCCGGATCGAGACTTCCTGACCGAAGAACTGCTGAGCCGGTATCGAACAGCGCGGCACTTTCAAAATCCAGGTGAACTCCATCCTGCCCAAGTCGAACTGATACGCCCTTCTGCCCTTTGGCAATACTTTTGAGGTCTCGCTCCAACTCAACCAATGTGCCTTTAGAGTCACCAGTTACTGACGTCTTCATTTTCTCAAAAGAGCCAACATCCACACGACTCATACCCACTAAAACAGCAAAAAACACGCAAAGAAGCGTCATGAGGTCGCTTAAACTCAGATAAAATGCATTCACAGGAGACTCTTTACTCCTGACTTGAGCATTTTCTAAATCACGAAGTCTCACGCCGCCACCACCTCACGCACGGTTTCCAAACTTTGATCGTCACGTTTCATAAGAATACCGATTTTACTTAGAAGCTGTTTATGACACTCTAAGTAAATATGATTATGGTGTTCAAGGCGTCCTGCGAGTGGGGTAAATAGTAAACTAGCCAGTCCGGCGCCGTAAGCAGTCGTCATGAGAGCTAAGGACATCGCGGGACCGATTTGACCTGGCGACGACATGGACTGCATCACTTGAACCAGGCCGATAACTGTTCCAAATAAGCCAAATGATGGCGCAACAATTGAGGCCTTTTGAAGCATCGCTGTGGCCATTTCTCTCTCGAAATACTCATCTTGAACGCGACCGGTAACAAAGGCGTCGATTTCATCATAGGTCAGACCTCGATTATACATATGGATCACATCGGCTAATATTTCTCCGGTGAGTTCATCTGACCGCTTGATTTGCGTCAGTGATTGACCTTCAATTATCGCCCGGTCAATATCACGCATCGCCCGTTGAACTTCGCGATCGGGAGTACCAGCAAATGATCGCCCTACCATCATGACACTCTTCAGCAGCACCATCAGATCAAATTGGAACACCAGACTAGCCATAGTCCCACCGACAACGATCAATAACCCCCGAATATCAACAAGGGACTTGCCTTTGCCAACTCCAATGCTGGCCATCACCACTAAAGCAAAAATAACCGTCGCCACGAGTAAACTGATCGGCGCCGTGCGCTTTTTCGCGGTCTGGACGTATTTGCGCTCCTTTAAGCCTTCAATCATTGAGACCCTCCGCAAATTCTTCATTCAATTGACGCTTGGTTTGCTCATCAAAAACCATATCTGCGATGATGCTGTCACCCGCAACGGCGACCGGTAATATGTCGACAAGAAAACCAGTTGCAAGCTTTGCAATAATTCGAACACCGACGCCGGGAACCGCTTGATCAGCAGCCATCGTCAACAAACCTTCGCGGCGGTCTGAGTAGCGAACCTTGATCTTTCGGCCCTCCACAGCCATGACATCTGCCAATTGAAACTCGAATGGTGCCGGCGCAGGATCGAAAATCATCACGGATTTAAGAACACCACCCTCATAGTAGGCTAGGCCACGTGCGTTCAAAGACGGAACCCCATCTAGACGTCGAAGAGGGCAGGTAAACTGCTGCTCACCAGATTTCAGCAGCACCGTTCCCTCAGCAGGGCGAACAGCTCGTATCACGCAGCTACGGATACCATTTGGCATCACATCACCATCTGTCTCTGCGGCAGACGATTTGAGGGCTTGTTCCGCCAAATTCAATCGTGATGAAAGTCGTCCTAATTCTGCACGAAGTGCCTGGTTTTCACTTTGCAGAGCTTCGATTGCAGCGCGCCCCGTTTCATCTTTTGCTGAAACCTCTGCAATTTTTCTTGCCTTCGCTTCAATATCCTGAAGTCGAGCCAATTCGCGTTCATAGCGTCCAATTTCATCATAAAAACGGGTTAGCGTCGGGCCAACTGTCTTGACACGCGGCAAATGCATGTAAAGACCTGGAATCAATTTCTTTGCAACCGCACGGCCATCGGGTCCATTTTTAGAGGCTACTGACGCAAAAACTCCTAGTCTCATACTGTCAATCGTCGCCAATAGATTTTCTAGATTCAACGAAAACCCATTAGGCTCCAAATATCTGGCGGCAACATCCAATAAACTGTCAAAAAGAACTCGCTCAACCGAAACCGCAATCTCGCCGGTGGTTTCATCTGTCCAAACCTTACTTAAAGTGGGATCAAGACTAGCGTCAGTCACATCAATGTCGTTTGCATTGATGTAAACACCAGCCTGTTTCTGTTTTAATGGCGAGTCAGACATATTCATTTTCATCCAAAATAATCCATGCTTGCGGTTCCTCATCGGCAATTTACCGAGCCGCTTCAGTCTGATCATGAATGGAAGGAATACGGAGCCTCGCCAACAGCGTCGCAGAAGCTGAAATGACGGGATTTTTCCAAATTTTTATCTATATGAACCAAATCAGCGGGCAGGGCTCTGTCGGCGCTTAAAACTGACCCAAGGCACTGCGAAGCAACCCAGTGGTTAGCTATTTATTTTCAATAACTCCACTATTGCCGCAAAGGACTCAGGGGGGGACGCTTGAACTGTGACATCAGAGATGTTTGGCGCCGGGGAAAACTGCAAACTGCGCGCATGAAGCATATGATGCTGAGCGGATAAGGACGAAATTTGGTCGGACACCTGTGCTCTTACACCCTGCCCATATCGCTTATCACCAAGGATCGGAAATCCGAGCATCTCCAAATGAACACGTATCTGGTGACTTCGGCCCGTTTCCGGATAGCACACGATCCAGCTGACACCTGCCTCAGCAGCAACATTTCGTACTTCAAACTGCGTCTTGCTCGGCTTGCCACCGCTTTGCACTGGCCTCACCATTCCTGTTTTTTTATCGATATCTGACAGATAACACTGCTGTTCAAATTTACTCGTCTTGGGTATGCCACGACATAGCGCCCAATAGGTTTTACTTAAGGTTCGCTGACGAAACTGGTCCGTAATCCATGTCGCTGTATTGGCATTGGTCGCAAACAAGAGCACTCCGGAAGTTTCTTTGTCTAGGCGATGGAGTAAAATCAACTTCTCGTTGGGCCTATTCTTTCCCTTAAGCCACTCACGAAGACAAACTTCGGCATGCATGATGTCTTGATCACGGGTGGCTTGGCTGGGTAAACCAGGCGGCTTATTAACTGCGATTACCTGATGATTATCATAGAGAATATCAGCATCTGCGAACGCAAATAATTTCTGCCGAGATTTTTTTAATCCCTCTAAACTAAATTCCACGCGAACTTTGTCACCAGAGTTGACCTTTCGGGACGCAATATGCATTCTTTTGTTATTCACGTAGCATCCACCAACGTCCAAGATCTGCCTAACTTTCCTACGAGAAAGATCTGGCAACATGGCCGCGAGGAATAGATCAATGCGCATCTCAGATTGCGATGCTTGAACGACAAACTCTTTACGGGTCATGCTCATGTGGGCGGCCTGTAGAGAATTTGCAACTTTTGATCCTTAGGCACCCACTCCTCCAGGCGACTTCGTAGATAGTCACGAAGCGCTACAAGAGGGGCGTTTAAGTCGTTACGCGACGACAAAAGGCACCACAAAGCAATGCCTGAATGAGCAGTGTTATAGCCAGACGAAATTTTAACGAAGCACCCTGAAATCATCTCTCCTGGGATTGGAAGTGTCTGAACCGCAAGAAGACCATCTGCGCCTTCTTTTGCAATAAGGTGGCGAGAACCAATCTCCACAATATCTGAATCCAATCGTCTAGCTCCACCGACAAGGCGTGGATACTCCAACCACAATGCCTTCAAGTCACTCGCTGCTTCCGATGAGTCGAGAGCAAATCGCTCGTACATATTCATCAATGCCCGCACGGGCATCGCTGCAACCGGAAGGCCACAGCTATCGGTCACCCATGTCAATTTTTCACTGGCTTCACGACCAACCAGGGCCTGAATACGTTTCTGTACTGGGTGATCTTCATGCCAGTAATTCTCGACAGCCGTATTTTCTTTGCGAGCAGCAGCAAGCATCAGAAGGTGCTTACCGGCACAAGGATGGTGAAGTCTCGATGCCGGAACACCCGACTGGCGCATGGTTGCCGAAACGCCTGCGTCTAATGGAAATGTTCGCGGACAAACGAGATCGGACTCTGATGCATGTGTCTCTTGAATTAACTCTTTGAGACTCTCGAGATGGGTTGTCAGGCCACTGTGCGACGCAATGCACATCGACCAGAAAGACTTGGTTCGGTCATACCCACCCGTTGCCATCGCTTGCCACGGCTTTAGTAAAGACCGAGTCACTATAACTGTCGACGCATCATCGGCAACAAGAGGCTGCCCTTGGTGTTTTAACGCTACAATACCGTGAACAACAACCTCGGTAATATCACGTCGAGTAAATGCAAATATGGGCTTAGCGTGAATCAGATCATTCATCGATTTGACGAAACGTAGGGCATTACGTTCTCCGCAAAGAGTCTCATCTGCTGTAAAATATCTTCATGGTCAATCTGATTGAACTCAAACCAAAGCATCAATCGATCATCTTTGTGAAATGCCCTAGGATTTTCAGGGTGCAACTGATCGCGGATCATGGCTGGATCACCAATCAGCGCCCGGCTCATGAGCTCCTCTTTCGGTGGCAAAACAACGGTACCACGCATAGCTTCAATGTATGTATCAAAGCATCGCTCCGCTTTTTCTGCTGCGACCTTGGGTGACTTATCGATAAAGATCAGAACGGTGCGTGGCAAGCGGGAACGATGCCATGTACGTCCGCTCTCTTTATATTTCACAAACATGTCGTCATGTATTTTTGTAAGCTCATGAGGCGGCGTAAACGAAAGATTGAAAACATCCAAATCTGCAAATTTCAATCCGTGATCCCTAGCCATCGGATCGTGAGATCCCAAAACAAAATTCATCAACCCACTTAACTCGTTTTGAGACATCTCGGGAATCAGTTTTAGCGTTTCAAACGTCCAGCGACGCTCATAGGGCACACCCGCATCAGTGGCACCTATCTGATTCATCGCCGCTTTAAAGTCATCGTCAGTTTTGAACATGGCATGGTCTATCGTCCAGCTGGCAATATCTTGGCAGGAAATAGTTTCACTACGGCTTAGTCGCAAAAATATCTCCAAGGCTTCAATGAAAATCAGTCGCTGATACTGAGGCCATAGAACTTGTTCGACGTTGTTGCGGGGGACAATCCCAAAGGGAGCATTGATATAGGGAAACCTCCCTGCCGCGACACCGATATGGAGCTTTCTCGGGTTATCTTGCAAAGAGTTATAGAACGCGAGACTTCGAATTCGATCAGCTGAAGCCAACGGTCCACCGTTGCCGCCCACGATGTTATGAATGGCTGTTCCAAATGCGATTTTTTTAGTTTTTGCAAAAACAAGATGAGCCAGCTGACAGGAGTCGGCATTAAGGCCAACTTCCCCATGGTAATTAGGAATCACCGGACGAGCATTCGACTTCTGAACTTCACTTGAGAAGTGGGACTCAGCCACCCACATGGTCGGAAAACCTAATGACTCACCGATAGTGCACTGATCCAAAAACGCACGAAAAATCGCTCTGTCTTGCGGAACAGGTTTAAGGGTATCAATCCTGCCAATACTGTGAAAAAGATCAAATTGCATAGGGGATGACCTTACGCCCGTGCGTGAGGCCTGTCAAGAAACCTAAAGTCGTTGCACAGGACAATTTCCCATGTCATTATGATGCCTTAGATTCAACGACGCATCGCCTTGAGAGATCCATCACACATGCGCTGGCCAATATTCATTTCCGGAGCAGGGCTTTTATGCCTCGGCTCATGGATTGACAACATGCGTGGGCCCTTGCTGCCAGCAATCACCAAACTGATGGCGATGGACTACGGATCTGCGGCCATGATCATCTCCCTTGGCAATCTGGTCGCGATGATCAGCACGTGGTTACTCATGCCGCTTCTCAATCGCTGGTCACTTCGTCGTGTCGGAGTATCCGTATTGATCTATTCGGCACTGATCTGCACGGCAACCCTCTTAGTCTCAACATCGTTGTCACTTTTTCTTTGGGGCGCGCTCCTCGGCGGATCAATTTCGACCATGGGCTCGCTGAGTAATATCTTTGTCCAATCAAGTTTTGAGGCGGACCGTCGCGGGCAGATGATGTCGGCGTTACACTCTCTTTATGGACTCAGTTCTTTTTTTGCGCCTTGGATCGCTGGTGTTGTGCTGACCAATCCAGAAAACTGGCAGTCACTATTCGCCTGGACGGCGCCCGTGGCTCTGGCACTTGCTAGCCTCATTTTTTTGAAAGTGCGCCCGTCTATAACGTCTGAGACCACAGTGAGTCAAAAACAGCCGATGTCGGTAGGAGCTATTCACGCTCTATCAATCAGCGTACTTGTCGCTTACGTCATTGGTGAAGTTTTAATATCCACATGGATGCCGGCGTTTCTGGTCCAGGCTTACAAACTTGATATCAAAGACGCATCCTTTTACACGTCGATGTTTTTTGGTGTGATGCTTATAACGCGTATCGCCTGTGGTCTATGGGCAAAACCGCGGTATCACCGCAGTCTGATTTGGGTTAGCCTTTTTTGCTCCCTCGTTTGTTTTGTCTTAGCGCGCATGACTGGATGGTTATGGTTACTTCCATTGGCGGGAGTCTTTGGGCCATTCTTCCCACTTTATGTCACATGGGTCAGCCTGCGCTTTCCCGAGCGTGACCGCAGCATGATTATTTGGATGCTTGCCTCGATGCAAGCCATGCTGGCACTGATGAATTACGTCGTGGGTAAGCTCGCCGACGTGACGGGATTTGGCACCGCTTACTGGCTGCCCGCGTTCATGATTGTCCTAGCGATGATCCTGCTTAAAACACTTGAGCTCCGCGACCGCGGAGCTCAAAGTTAAATCGACTATCTTTTCTAATCAATCCTTCGCAAGCATCGAGCGAAGCATCCACGCTGTTTTTTCGTGGATCTGAAGACGTTGAACCAGCAGATCAATTGTTGCTTCATCGCCACCCTCTTCCGCCGTGGGAAGAACAGTGCGTGCTGTTTTCGCCACAGCCTCATGCCCCTCAAGTAACTGCTTAATCATCTCTTTAGCCGTCACATGACCATCCGCTTCAGAGATCGAGGAGAGCTGAGAGTATTTTTTGTAGGATCCCGGAGCATAGCTACCCAGGGCACGAATGCGCTCAGCGATCAAGTCCAAGGCGTTCCAGAGCTCAGTGTACTGATCCATGAACATGGTGTGCAGGGTGTTGAACATTGGCCCCTCAACGTTCCAATGAAAGTTGTGGGTCTTAAGATACAAAATGTAGCTGTCAGCCAGGAGTTTACCTAGGCCTTGGCAAGTCTTTTTGCGACTGGATTCAGAGATACCAATGTCAATTTTCATGAGCTAAGCCCCCTTGATCAATAGGACTTTATGTTAGCACAACTTTATGTGAACTGTGAATGCAGTTGAACACGGGATTAGATCAATGGCGATGCTGCCCCTGAGAGATCTGCCGCCCAGCAACATAGACTGCATGGACCATCCGATCATCACCCATGGTTACACAGGCGAACAATCGTTCGGCAGGGTCTTTTGCCACCCGAAGCCTCTCACTCAAGAGTTCATTATGTTCGGTGTGTAAGACCACAAAGTCAGCCTGTTTGCCCACCTCAAGACTGCCCAGCCTGTTATCAAGGCCCAAAGCTTCAGCACCGGCAAGTGTGCCACGATAAAGCAGTTCATCGGCCGTAACGAGATGCCCCTGCAATGCTTGAACCTTGTAACACTCAAGCATTGTTTGCCAAGGAGACAATCCAGTTCCAGCTCCGATATCTGACGCCAAACAAACATTGACACCCAGGGCCGTTGATCGCTCTAAGTTAAACAAGCCACTGCCCAAGAATGTATTTGAGGTCGGGCAGTGCACAATGGAAGTCTTGCTGCGAGACAGCCGAGCCAGCTCGGAATCAGTCAAATAAATACCGTGAGCCAAAAGTGTTTTGTTCCCGATCAGTCCATGCTCTTCATAAACTGCAAGGTAATCATCAAACTCTTTCCACTCGGCTAAAACATCTTTTACTTCGTGAACATTCTCGCTGATATGGGTTTGCACGTAACAGGTCGGATGCCGCTCCTTTAATTCCTGCAGGGCCTTCATCATGGGGCGCGAGCAACTCAAAGCGAATCGTGGAGTGATGGCATAAAAAAGCCGATCATGACGGCCATGCCAAGTGGCAATGAGTTTTTCTTGGGCTTCGATATCTGCTTCAACGGATTCCGTGACATTTTTCGGCGCACCAATATCCATTGATGTCTTACCTGTCACAAGTCGCAGACCGGTGCGTTCGAAATTTTGAAAAAGTGCTTCGGCTGCGTGAGCATGCACGCTTGAAAAGACGGCTGCAGTCGTAACTCCGTGTCGAACCAGCTCCCGACTCAATCTTTTCGCACCGCGGACAGCTACGTCAAGCGCAGCAAACTTGCCCTCTGCCGGAAACACATACTGCTCAAGCCAGTCCAGTAAATGATATCCACCCGACCCGATCACATCCAGCTGCGGACAGTGTAGATGGGCGTCAACAAATCCAGGAACCAATGTCGACGATCCATGATCTATCAGCGCCGCAGACGGATGTTTCTGAGATAAATCATCGAAGTTGCCAATACTGATTATTGTCCCGTCGTCATTCACGACCATAGCTGCCGACTTGTAAGATTTCAGGACCGCACGCCCATCAACCTTAACGACCGTCCAAATGTCTCCAGCACGATGAATCGTGGTTCGGCTTTCCAGACCGCTCATTTACTCATCACTCCCGAATTGGCTAATATCCGAGAGTAGCTTAATTTCCTGTAATCGAAAACTTGATATTAAAGAGCTTATCGTAAGCTTCGAACGGTGTTTTGACGTCAGCGCAGGATTTCGTAACTTTCTCCATAGCCTTACAGCGGCCTATATCGCGAGCTAATACAACAAAACTCGCATTTGTAGCAGATTCTGTTGGCTTTCCAGAAGCCACAATAGAACCGGGCTCTGCACCAGCAGCAGACGTAAGCCAAATGGGGGCCTCAATAAGAGCAATTCGAATTCGACCAGGCGTGGCCTCTGACTTCACCTGAAATTTCCAATTGACCTCAACACCCACTGAGCCCGTCAAAGTTTCCTGAGACATGTCTTTATTAGACTCATCAACCAACTGAAATTCAACCTTAGGGCAAGCCGCCTTCTTGCAGTTGGGATCACTAACATCAAGTGTGCCGCTGCTCATGGTGCTACCGTCGCGTATGTCAACTTTTTGCTTGGGTCGTCCGCAAGCCGACATCAATCCCGTCAGCCCCAAAAAGACCAACAACATACGAACACTAGGAATAAAATAGCCAAAAAACATCCGGCCTCCAACCTAAGGGGGTTATCGGTATTTT
The DNA here is from genome assembly GCA_044236265.1 of Oligoflexales bacterium. Taxonomy (GTDB): domain Bacteria; phylum Bdellovibrionota_B; class Oligoflexia; order Oligoflexales; family RGVZ01; genus CAMDKS01. Next base: position 3,572 of record JBIIGV010000011.1, on the reverse strand, counting down.
TTGAGATACTCCTGAATCCTCAAGATAAGCCGCTAAAAAAACAGGTTAATTTAGGCTAAAAAACGAGGGCTGCCACCAACCCATTCTCAAATTAACCAGCAATATCGTCCCGTCTTAATTAACCAGCGATATCGTCCCGTACCCACTATGCTCCCCTGATCTTAACCATCAGATTGGAGGGGCCTAAATGCCAAAGGGAGGTATCTTTATGTCTAAGAACGAGGCAGTGGCTCTAAGGATCTTGGAGGATTTTAGATCGGGATTGTTAAGCCGCCGGCAGGCAGCTGAGTTTCTGGATTGTAGTGAGAGAGCGATCTCGCGTCGGGTAAGGAAACTTAGGCAGAAGGGCATTGAAGGCATCAAGCACGGCAATTATCAGAAGCCTGCTAGGAATCGATTAGATCAAAGCTGTCGCGATCAAATGCTCAAATTAGCGCGTGAGCAATACTACGATTTCAACATCTCTCACTGCCTCGAGATGCTAGCTGCACGCCATGGCCTAACTGTCAGCTATACAACCTTTCATCGATGGTGCAGAGAGGCAGGGATTGGTAAGCACAAACGTCGCAGAACCAGCAAAGCGAGAGTACATCGAGAGCGTATGTCCTGCGAGGGGCTTCTGCTACAGATGGATGGCTCTCATCACAAATGGAATGGCAGGGATGAGTGGTGCCTGATCGCCATGATTGACGATGCTACGAGTGAAATTCCCGCGGCAAAATTCTTTGAAGGGGAGACGACCATTGCCTGTATGAAGCTATTGCGGGCGCTGATTGAGTCTAAAGGTGTTCCACAAATGATTTATACGGATCAAGCAGGATGGGCTGGCGGAGGAGAAAAACGTCGAGGCTTCAGCCAATTTGTGAGAGCCTGTGAGGAGCTTGGTATTCGAGTTATCACCACTAGCTCTGCTGAGTCTAAAGGCCGTATTGAGCGAGCCTGGCGCACTACGCAAGACCGCCTAGTCCCTGAACTACGACTCAACGGGGTCACCTCCATGCTCGATGCCAATAGGTACCTTGATCAGGTTTACTTGCCTAAATACTGGCAGGAAAGAAACACCGTCAAACCTCGAGACCAGCACTCACGGTACAGAGCTCTTTTACCTCATGAAAATTTAGACGAAATCTTTTGTATAAAACACATACGCCAGATCCATAGCGATCATACAGTCCATTTTGAGAATCAACTTTACCGGATCATAGATCGCACCATGGGAAGCCTTCGAAAAAAGGACATCTCCATCCACATATACGAAGACGGGGCCATCTCAATGTATTACAGGCATATAAAGCTCGAATATGAGGTCATTACACGACCTACAAGACAATGGAAGCGTCCAGCAGCCTAAAGCTGGGTCCATTTGGTCCGATCACCAAACGGGACGATTTCGCTGGTTAATTCACGGGACGATGTCGGAAAAAAATTTCAAAAAACTAGCGTGCGATGCGTCTCAAGACTTAATTGACGCACGCAACCAATGCCGCTTTCGCCCCGGCGTGCGAAAGCGCTCCGGCAACCAACCAGCCTCCGATAACGCATCCTTGACCACCCGTGACACACTGTAAGTCATGAGAACGGCATTTCTACAAACGATGTCTTTGACTCGTAGAAACCAAGCTGCTGACCACATTTCAGGATTTAGTTCAGGCGTAAATGGATCTTGCCACACAAAGTGCAAACCCTCGGGGGCAAAGTCTTTACTTATTTGAATTATGTCGAGGTTTGCAGCATCACCAATTACAATTGTCCAGCTCAAGGTCTTTGCTGAGCGGGGATGACTTATACAGGCTGACCAAGTGGACGTGGAAATTTTTTTTAAACATCTTGGCCCCGCTAACCATTGATCATCCCAACCTCTAACCCATGGCGCTTCGCCACTTGCCAGTGTCTCAACAAGACGAGAGTCGATCTCCAAACTTAAAATCGACAGGTCTGAAGATCCATCACCAGTCAACCATGCGGCGATAGTCGCACACGCGTTGTAGCCAAGCCCCATGCCCACATCAAGAACGCCGACAGGACGCTCCTCAGAACTTTTCAGGACAGTCAATAAACCACTAGCCACGACATAAAGCTCCCAAGCTTCAAAACGTGCACCCTCGGACGAATGAAAGTCCTGGCCATGAACTTCATGGCGAATGGTCCATGAGCCGTCGGCCGTCTGAACGAGGGCTCCGAACTCAGTCATTACAGATATTTGATCGTCTTTAGTTGTCATGGCAGCTCTTCCATACTACAAGATTTATCATGGAAACAACGATGCTTTCAGAAATTCGCCACTCTCTCCCCCTACGCTCGCCCACTGATCCAGCCTGGGTCGGAGTGGTCACGTCTAATGTGGACGCATTTTTGGCAGATCACGCCTCCTGCGAGCGCAAAGCCCACGCAGCAGCCATGATGATTGTTAGTAAGTTTCCTGAATATCCAGAGCTTCAAGAGGCCATGATTGCGCTGGCGATTGAAGAACTAGAGCACTTTCAGATGATTTTTAAACGCCTTCGTCAGCGGGGCGTGGAAATGGGCTCCGACGATATTGATACCTACGTGAAAGACCTGATGAAGCATGTACGCCACCCTCGCCGTGAACATCTCCAGGATCGACTACTCGTAGCCGCTGTGGTTGAAGCACGGAGCTGTGAGCGATTTTGCCTCCTGGCTGATCACCTCCCAGAGGGCGAATTGAAGTCATTTTACACTGAGTTTGCTAAGGCTGAGAGTCAGCACTTTCCGCTGTTTGTAAATTTATCCAAATCGTTATTTGGAGAACAACAAACTGTCGAGGCACTAGATAGGTGGCTTGAGATCGAAGCGAAGGTGGTTCAAAAACTACCACACCTACCGAAAGTGCACTGATTTTAAAAATTTTTGATGAATTGAAAATTCAACTTAAGGAATCAAATCCTAAACTGAACACCCAACGTAAATCCTGGGCCCGTGCCGTTTAGTTTTTCTTTGGCCTTCTTTTCAAACTCCGCTTGTACCGATTCTTCATTAGTTGCTTCGATCGGTTTACTGTAGGAGACACCATCGTAAAACTCTACCTGATGGCCGCTTACGTATTTGTTGTAAACCACATGAGCATCCAGCCAGATGTTTTGGAGGATTGCAAAATACCCGCCGATAAATACTCCGTAGTAGTTCCCTGGGGAAATTCTAAATTTTCGAATCGCGTCAACCGACTCTTTCTGCGAACTACCGTCCGGCGTAAAGCGAGCCGAAAGCGAAACTTCATCCTTGACCCCAAACGAGTGCGCGTAAGAACCTCCGGCATCCAGGCCAAACGAGCGCCCGAAAGGCAGAATCAATGCTCCACCCACCCCCGCCTTGGCGCCTGTAGAGTTATAGCCAACACCAACTTGGGCACGCATAAATCGAAAAAAATCAAGATTCGTTACGAGTCCATTTCCATAGGAGGCGTTAGATCCAAGCTGCAAACCAATCCCAAGATCAAAAGCTCCCGAGTCTGTGTCATGTTCAGACTCGCGAGATTTCTTTTCCATGGATTTCATCTTGCTGGGTCCGTCAAACTTCTTTAAAGCCTTGGCACCCTCAGATTTCAAAGCCTTGGT
>JBIIGV010000186.1:0-4509 GCA_044236265.1 Oligoflexales bacterium | reverse complement strand
CCAGTGATATGATGAGGACGCGTAATTAAGGCGCGTCCTCACATTAAAAGGGGAGTCGCAGTTTGTTGCGCCTCCCCCTTTTTATGTGTCAGAGGAGATATAAATCATGTCGATAAGAATCTTCGTCACCGGTGGTACCTTTGACAAAGAGTACAACGAGATTGATGGAAAGCTTTATTTCAAAGATTCTCATATCAATGAGCTGTTGCAGTTAGGACGATGTAAAGTGCCCTACGTGCATACGACTTTGATGATGATTGACAGCCTTGATATGGGTGACCCCGAGCGTCAAACGATTGCGGATAATTGCCGCCGCTGCTCGGAGGATAAAATTATTATTACCCATGGAACCGATACGATGGTGGAGACGGCTAAGACCCTTGGGGATGCAAAGCTGCGAAAAACCATTGTCATGACTGGAGCCATGATCCCATTTAAATTTGGAAGCTCCGATGGGCTGTTCAACATGGGTTGTGCTTTGGGATTTGTACAATCCCTGCCCCATGGAGTTTACATTGCAATGAATGGGCGCGTCTTCAATTGGGACAATGTCCGTAAAAATCGTAAACTCGGAGAATTTGAAGAACTTTCTTGATTAGGGGTCAAAGATCAAATTTTGCCGACCCGTGACCTATTTCTTTATCATTAAGAAAGACGGCATAGTTGATGGGCGAGACAGTATTGACCATGGCGCTGACGCCGCAAAATTTGGTCAAACTTTGATGCACAGCATCATTTAAAACCTCGGCTGAGACATTGGTTCCAGTGGCAGAAAATGTAACTTGAACTGACGAGAAGACTCTTGGGTGCTCTTTCCGCGGCTCGGCATCTCCATTCACTGTGAGACTCTCAACAGTCATCTTGTGCTTTTTTAGCAAGGCTGCCACGTCCATCCCTGAGCATCCAATAATCGCGGCTAGAAGCAGCTCTTTGGGTGAAGGCCCCTTATTCTCACCGCCCGCTGCGACTTGAGTATCCATGATGAACTTGTGATCGCGGATAGACGTCTCAAAGGCGGTTTGGCCCAAGTATCTGATTTCAGCTTTCATTACAGCTCCCTGATGGTTTCGCCGTTAATTTCAAACATGAAGACTGGCCAGCTACTTTCCCGTTGATGGTCGAAAGCAAGCTCTGCCTTGGGGAAATAGCTGTCCCAACTATTGCGGATTGTTTGGAGACGGTTTGCAACTTCATGGCGGCTAATGGCAAATTTTGTGGCCTCCAGGCTCAACGATGCAAGTCTGTGACCAATGATTTGATAGTCTATCCGGCTTGCCGCTTGCGCTGTGGTAAAAAACTCACTGTCTGAAATTGGGGTCTCAATCCGATCTGGTAAATTGCGATAACTGCCAATAAAGTCCACAAAGATGGCGCCCTGAAGCAGGTCGTCACGTGGCACCACCAAGGCTGGGGATCTCCATTGCTGATTACCCGCAAACAAAGTTGGCGTGCCGGGCAGAGAGGTGCCAATAATATTCACGATGTGGCGGACCATTCTGAAGTTATCGAGGATCAGAACGGCGGGTCGACCGTTTGCGGTCCCAATTCGACCCAGTTGAGATTTAACCGCAGCCAAAATGGAGTCTGATTTTTCTGGATTATAAGTTCTTTCGGAATAACTGATGTTACTGTTTGGAATCCCTCGCATCAGGTGAAATAGCTCGAGATTTGCGTTTTGCGGGTAAAATACAAAGGTTTCTCGCACTCCTTGGGCTTTGAACGTATCCACCAACTTGGTGGCTAGTCTTTTAAGAGGGGGATATACCCGCATCGATTGGATGGTATTTCCGAGAGGTGCATTTGCGCTTAGCATGAGGACCGGAGTTTGTGTTTGGTCTGAAATCTGATTCAAAGCACCAGCGTGTTCAGGTGAAAGTCCGCCAACGATGAGAGCGACCCGGTCCAGGTGTACCAAGTGCGCCGCCACCCGCAATGCGTCGTCGCGCGTTCTTTCTGCGCGTCTAACAAGAATTGCAGATTCTGGGTTATAGCCCTCCCGTCGGAACTCCCGTCGAACCTGTTCGAGAATGGTTTGTAATGCGGGCTCACTTCCCCCTGATGGGGGTAATAAAAAAGCAATTCTTTTTGTTTTCGAGGAGAATATCTCATCAAAGACACTGAGTATTTGCCCGCGTTTCTTGAAAGAACGACAGTCAGAAACTTTAAATCCAGCAATCTGCGCAGGCCAGCGAAGGGACTTGCGTTGTTCGTCTGTTAATGGTCTGAGAGATGCCTCAAGGGCTGTCGGAATTTTTGCAATTGCTGCCTCGCAATGCTCAATCGATTTGTAATGTCGAGGAGTCAGATCCACAGATTCTACTGTGCCTGACTGATTGATCACTTGGATGCTTCGTGATGGCCTGATAAGTGCGCAGCTGTCTACAGTCGCCGCTAAAAGCACACAAGTAAAAACGCGAAAAACTGAATAGCTAGTTGCCAAGTTTGAGCTCCCGGTAACTTCCATTGTCTTGCTTTAGAGCGCGAATATCGTCAGCTGCTTGGGACTTTCTTGGTAAGCGTCCTTTCGGGAAGAGTGCAGTCACGCCTACATCGACGGGAGTCCCATAGTCCAGATCAATCGTCACCGGCGTAAGGTTGTCGGGAATTGGCCATGCCTCTGTTGGAAGGCCGCCACTGATCAGGGTCTCAATAAATGCTTTCCAAATAGGAAGAGCTAAGGATGATCCACTGGCGGCCTCACCAAGGGATGAGTTGCCGTCTCCACCCACCCAGGTCGTCGCGACAATATTACGAGTAAAGCCCGAGAACCAATTATCTCGGGAGTCATCGGATGTTCCAGTTTTACCTGCAGCATAGCCACCCATGCCTGCAATCGTTGAAGCGGTTCCGCTGGTCAACACAGCTTGTAGACCTGATCGCATAAGAGCAGTGATTTCCGGTGAAATAACCTGGACTGCTGGATTTGACTCCGGTTTGTATTCGTAAAGTATTTGACCCTGGCGATCTTCAATTTTCGTGACTGCGAAAGACTCGGTCCTTGCACCCTCATTTGCAAGCGTCCTGTAAATAGTGTCGACATCTTTCATGGAAGCGCTAAATCCTCCAATTGCCACTCCGGTTTCTGTTGGCATGTCTGCTGTGATCCCCATGGCTCGTCCGCGCTCGATGACATTTTTGATACCATATTTCTGGGCCAAGCTAACAACGGGGGTATTCATTGATTTTGCTAAAGCCTTTAAAAGGGTGACCTCGGTCATGTCCTCACCCTTATGGTTCTTTGGCCTGAAGCCGCGCACATCAATAGGGCTAACAAAGACAAGGTCGGCCCAGGTCATTCCTTTTTCGAGCGCTAGCATGAAAACGACTGGCTTGAATACAGAGCCAGGAGATCGCTTGGATGAGATGGTGCGGTTAAATTGGCTTTCGCGAAAATTGCGGCCACCAACCATGGCAAGAATTGCGCCGGTTTTGGGATCAGAGGCTAGTAAAGCAGACTCAATTCGCTCAGGTTGTTTACGTTTTGGTTTTTTGTTTATCTGGTCCTGTAAAGCCAGCAGCGGTGCCGTATTCTCAGCAACTGCCCGGTTTGCAGCTTCTTGGTAGGCTTTATCCAAAGTGGTAGTGATTTTATATCCCTTGTCATTGAGGGTTAGTTCGTCAGCCCCCAAAATTTTTTCAACTTCAGTGCGAATCCATGCCACAAAATGTGGCGCGACGGTCTCGTTGATGGGCGTCCAAGGTTTGAACTCAAGAGGTTCTTTTTTTGCTGCGTCCACCTGATCTTGGGTTGCTAACTTTGAGTCGCGAAGAGCCTCCAAGACAATACGCTGACGCTTCGTGGCAGCATCAGGATTTTTATGCGGATCGTAGAGACTTGGTGCCTGAAACAATCCCGCCAATAGTGCGCTTTCGGCCAGAGAAAGATCTTCAACCGATTTCGCAAAATAAACTCTTGCCGCAGCCCCCACGCCATATGCGCCGTGTCCCATGTACATGGTGTTCAGATAGAGTTCTAGAATGCGTTCTTTAGAAAGATTCTTTTCAACATAATAAGCCAAGATAATCTCGCGGAGCTTCCTTGAGACTTTTTTCTCACGAGTTAGAAGATAGTTTTTTACAAGTTGCATGGTGATCGTAGATCCACCCTGTTTCAGGCGTCCAGAGGTCGCAACACTTAAAAATGCCCGACCGATCGACTTCCAGTTGACACCTTCGTGCTCGTAGAACTTTCGATCTTCAATGGCTAAGAGGGCGTTGATCATTGATTTTGGAATTTTATCGAGCGGTACTTGAATGTGATAAAAGCTGTAGTATTCCCCAATCTTATTTCCGGCTTTGTCCAACACAATTGAGTTGTCTGGAATGATCGCCGCAGTTAGCTTTGCTAACTGTTCCTCCTCACTCTCAAACACTCCCTCTGACCACAGGTAGGCGGCAAAAATTAAGATCCCACCCAGTAAAGAGGCGAAAATAAGTGTAAAAAAACCAGCATGTGAGTGACGATTAGCGGACGTCATGGTTCCCCGATAATGAAAGGGGCCGAATATA
>JBIIGV010000106.1:0-9401 GCA_044236265.1 Oligoflexales bacterium | reverse complement strand
CGAATATAACATCTAAGCCCTCGATTAAAAAGAACAAATGTGCTGGGACGTATCATTCGAATGTGTATATATTAATAGATAGCCAAAATATTTGCCGGGAGCGATTGTGGGTAAATGTCTGATTGTATTTTTGCTGGCGATGGGATTCCAAGGTGCGGTATTTGCAGAGATTCCTGGGACAGCTCGTTCTAATGAACGGGATATTTTACGTTTGGATGCGTCCCTTGCCACAGCCTCACCAGCTCCCGGAGTCGGCATTGGGGCAACGGTTCTGAGAACCTTTAGGCCGGCTCATGCTTATGGCTTAGCGGTGAATGTTCTGCACCATGGACCCACCGAGCATTACGATCGTGTCAACACCCAGGCTTATGATGCAGTATGGGAGTACTCCCTAGCTTTATTAGAAGGATTTCATGCTCTGAGAATTCGTGGTGGTTTGGGCGTTGCTAACTCCTATATTGACAAGGACGACAAACCCTTGGTGCACAAGGATGAAGGGGTGCTGCGCCATGTTTGGTATCCTCACATGCTAGCATCGTTAGCGATTGATATGCCTATCGCGGATTTGATGTGGTTTCGCGGTGGGCTGGGGGTTCAGAAGGCATTTGCTAAAGACGCCCCCGTGCAGTCAGCTGTATTTTTGGGCGCAGTCTTCGGGGGTCAATGGATCGGGGTTGGGGACTAGTCAAACGACAGCAAGCCTTGGTTCAAATCTTACTCGCGAGTGCTGATGAATTTGGTATGATGTGGATGAATAAATAGCTGGCGAAGTTTGTTTTTTTTGGGGGGTATTTCATGCGCGTTCTAACTTTTTTGAAGTCCGCGTTGGTTTCAGTCATTGTTTCTTCTCTTCTTATCTCTGGTGCTGATGCCGCCGATGACAAAGATTTGCGAGCCAAGTTCACCACCTCAGAGGGAACGTTTGAGGCAAAACTTTTTTACAAAGAAGTTCCCGTGACCGTGTCAAACTTCGTGGAGTTGGCTCGTAAGGGTTATTACAACGGGTTGATCTTTCATCGTGTCATTCCAAACTTCATGATTCAAGGTGGAGACCCCAAAGGTAACGGGACCGGCGGTCCAGGTTACACCTTTGCTGATGAGTTTCATCCGTCACTTAAGCATTCCAAGCCTGGAATGTTGTCCATGGCAAACAGTGGGCCGGGTACGAACGGTAGCCAGTTTTTCGTTACAGTTGCCGCCACACCGCATCTAGACAATCGACACTCAGTTTTTGGTGAAGTGGTCTCTGGATACGATGTTGTTAAAAAGATTTCTGAAGTGAAGGCGACAAACGATAAACCCAATAAGGACGTCAAAATAGAAAAATTGGAAATTATTGGCGATTGGTTCAAACCAGTTGATTTTAAGAAAACCCGTGAACTATCCCAGGATGACATCAAGGTAATCTCCAAAAAGCCGGTTGAAACATTATTGACTAAAATTGGAGAATCCCAAGGATTTGGTAAGATGACGGGTGCGACCTTCAGTGACGGCGTCGCGCGCGGTGATCAAATGCAAGTTCGTTACACTGTCAACTACGCCAAATCAAAAGGCGCTCAGTTCATTGGTTTATTCTCTGTAAAAGACACCAAGACCATCGAAATTCAGCAGTTTCAGTTTGCCCGCGGCCAAGGACAATAACATTTGGCGGTTGATGAACGGTCAGATCAGGTATCTAGTGTCACACCGAGCTCATTGCCCCACACAGATGATTCAAGTTTGAAGCATCTGTTAGATTCTGATCGGGCGGCGCACCGTAGTGGCAGGCGTCGCATTCTAATTGTTACTGTTTTGATTCTTATATTTCTAGCTTGGTTCATTCCGTTTATTCCCGCTCTTTATTTTGGATCTATTTCCGTCAAGAGGCTTGACGCGAAGGGTAAGGTCACTGACAGCGAAGTGGGACCAGCCACGCAGCAGTGGGTTCCAATCAAGAAAGTTTCAAGGCACGTGATCAATGCCATCATCGTGGCCGAAGACAGTAAGTTTTACCAGCATCATGGTTTTGATTTTGAAGCCATTGCAAAGGCGATTGACCTCAACAGAAAAAGAGGAAGATACGTGCGTGGAGCCTCTACCATCAGTCAACAGGTGGTAAAGATGGCGTTTTTAAGTCGCGAGAAAACTTTGATTCGTAAATTTCGCGAAGCAGCCGGAACTGTTGTTTTGGAACTTCTGATGCCAAAAGATAAAATTTTAGAGTGGTATATCAACCTCTGTGAGTTCGGTGGTGGGATATACGGGGTGAAGCCTGCCGGGAGATTTTACTTTAAAACCAGGCCAGAATTATTAACGATAGAACAGGCCGTGCATTTGGCGGTCGTTATTCCAAGTCCCAACAAATGGAGTAAAGGTTTGAGGGCGGGAGCATTGACTCCTTTTGGACATCGCCGCTTTGCTCGAATCGTCAATAATTTGTATTTAGGTGGCTACATAAACGAGCTTCAGAAGAACATGGCCCTCGCTCGAGGAAACTTTGGCAATCCGATCGCTGGCTACGGCCCGTTGGATGACGATGAAGATTGCCGCGGGGACAAGGAGTGTGAAGAGGGGGCTGCCGACACTTCGATGCCGAATGAAGTGCCGGCTGTTGTCGATGAAAAGCCAGACGTCGCGTCGAGTCAGGAAAACAAAATCCAAGAAGAAACCAAGATAACAACCACCCCTGAGAGTGCGGCAACGTCAGTTCAAGACGAAAAACAACCGGCTGTCGTACATCCAGAAGACTCTGAAAATCAAACCGAGGAGCCTTGATGTGATGACTGCTTTTTTTTCAGTTGTTCTCGTTTTAAAATCATATTTTTTCTGGTGTGCTTTTTTAATTGGTGCTTGTGTTGGCTCTTTTCTAAATGTTTGTATTTTGCGCATACCTGAGAAAACATTTTGGTCAAATCGTCGATCAGTGTGCCCCGCTTGTGGAGCCCTTATTCCGTTCTATTTGAATATACCGATTATTTCTTTTTTCCTGTTAAAAGGTCGTGCCAAGTGCTGTGGGGCTAAGTTGTCGTGGCAGTATCCATTGGTTGAATTGACGACGGCTGTGATATTTGCAGTTCTTTATGTGTTTTTTCCTTTTATGGGGTGGGATCTATCAGCTCTGCAGTTTGATGCTGATCAGCTGTTGCGATGGCTGCATGCGTGTATCTTTATTAGCTTGATGCTGACGATGAGTGTCATTGATGCGCGCTTAATGATTATCCCAGATGTCCTCAGTCTCGGTATGCTTGCAATGTCACCTGTTGTGGCTTGGGCTCATCCGGACTTGACGTTAGTGGATTCGGTCGTCGGGGCCTTAGCTGGGGGCGGGGTTCTTTATGCTGTTGCCTGGGCCTACTGGCTGCTTCGAAAGCAGTACGGCCTTGGGTTCGGGGATGTAAAACTCCTAGCAGCTATAGGAGGTTGGCTTGGTTGGCAGGCTGTGTTCCCGACCTTATTCCTTGGAAGCATTGTTGGGAGTATAATAGCTATAGGCATCATGATGTTGGCCCGTCAGTTTTCCTGGCAGGCGAAGATACCTTTCGGACCATATTTGGCCGCTGGTGCTGTGGCTCATTTACTATTTGGATCCGAGCTTATTGCATTAATGACTGGTGGGTAGGGCTCTAAATGACAAACCATCTGAATGTGGAAATCCAGCCAATCGCTGATAATTTAGCGGGGTCCTTTCGCGGAACCGGGCTTGAATTTGCGCAGCAGTGTATTGACCAGTTCAATTTGGAATCGAATTACAAAGGTGTTTTGCGTCGACTGGTTCGTAATCTCTCTGATTGGTTCGGGCTGACGGAAGCTGTTTATTTGACGCTTGATACTGGTCTCATATCTACCGAATCATCTCGACAGCTTATGCGCTTTCCTCCGGTCAATCCGATCAGGGATGACATTGTTTCCGGCATAAGAGCGGCAGTGCAAGCCGTCGTATCAGGAGAAGACGAAATTTGCCTGGGTCATCATGTTATTCAGGTCATGGGTGAGGAATTTTTTTGCGCACAATTTGATGAAACGAAGGCGATTCGAGGTGTGCTTGTTTGGAGGCGCGATCTTTCGAAGGTTCGTGCCGATATTTGTGTCGGCGCCGTAAACCCTGCGAGTTCGGATGCGCCGTTGGAGTTTTTGGTTAGAAGTGCACAACAGGCTGCTCAATGGTTGAGACGGATCGACACGACCCAGGCCATGCTTTATCAAGACGAAGTGACTGGTCTTTTCAATTATCGATATCTTGATGTTGCTCTCGACAGTGAGCTCCGAAGACATCAACGTTTCCACTCTCCATTCAGTCTATTATTCATTGATCTGGATAATTTCAAAGACGTAAACGATCAGTTCGGTCATCTCACTGGAAGCAGCATTCTGCGACAGGTTGGTGCAGAAATTAAGGCGGCTGTCCGTGATGTTGATATTGTTATCCGCTACGGTGGAGATGAGTTTGTTGTCGTTCTGCTCGGAACAAATAGCCACCAAGCATGGCTTGCTGCTGAGCGAATTCGCAGTCGTGTTCATCGCCATGAGTTCAGAGCGGAAGGTGCTCGTGAAGTGATTAGGGTGACAACCTCTATTGGTGTCTCCTGTTGTCCGGAGCATGCTCGAGATAAATCAACGATTATTCGACTCGCGGATGAAACAATGTACGCAGCGAAGAGGTCTGGAAAGAACAGTGTTGTAATGTCGAAAGGATCCGGGCAAATGAATGCGGATAAAACTGTGCAAGCGGGTCAAATCTAATGGCTAATTCACAGGCCTTAACAACGCCAAAAAAAGTTAGCACAAGTGAAGTCATCATGACAGAGATGGTTCTCCCACAACATACAAATGCTTTAGGCAGTGTATTTGGTGGAACTGTAATGAGCTGGGTTGATATCGCGGCAGCCACGTGCGCCATGCGTCACTGTTCTCGTCAGGTAGTGACAGCCAGTGTTGATGCATTGCATTTTCTAGCCCCTATAAGACTCGGTTGGATTGTTACGATTAAAGCTTCGATCAACTTTGTTGGGGGAACTAGCTGTGAAGTGGGGGTCAAGGTAACCTCGGAAAATCCTATTTCAGGCGAGACGTTTCACACGGCTTCCGCTTACCTTACTTTTGTGTCCCTTGATAGTCACAATCGTCCTACGCCAATGCCTGGACTAATCCTTGAAAATGATGAGCAACGACGTCGGCATTCCGCTGCAGAAATTCGTCGTGCAACGCGTCTTAAGTTGAAAAGCGACCTACAGGCTCGAAAGGGCCAATCTTGAGATGTCCGTGATTTCGAAACTCACGGCGATCTTTTTGATCTCACTGATGTTCTATTCTGGGGTGGCAAAAGCCCAATTTTCACCGCCCGAGCCTCTAGACTACAGTAAAACCGTAATCAGTCTGATGACCGTGGGACGATCAACGCAGCTTCACGCGCGTATGGGCCACTCGATTCTCCGTATTCAAGATTTTTCCAATAACATGGACTATTTGGCTAATTGGGGGATGTTCGACTTTAGGGATCCTTTATTTATCCCCAAATTTCTGCGAGGTGGACTGCAATACCGCATGGCATTTAGTCCGTTTGATAGAACGATAAGCTATTATCGAGATGTCGAAGGCCGATCAGTGACAGAAGATGAGCTTGATTTGACTGATCTGCAAAAAAAGCGCCTTATTGAGAAGATTATTTGGAATGCGCGTCCAGAGAATATTAATTACTCCTACCAATTCTTCAGAAATAATTGCGCGACGAAGCCTAGAGATTATTTGGACTATGCTCTCAACGGTGGCTTGCGCGCCCAGCTGAATATAGGCGGTTCGGAGGTTTCTTACAGGGACTACGTATGGGAAAACATGGCTTCCAATATTTTTGTTGGATGGATTCTTGATGCCGCTTTCAATGGCGATACAGATGTCACTTTAACCAAATGGGATGAATTGTTTTATCCTCCAAAGCTCAGAGATCATTTAAGGAATTCGGAGGCTGTTGACGATAACGGCCAATTATCTAGAGGGCGTAAGCTCGTTAGAGCTCGGCGAGTGCTTGTTGACTTACCTGAGATGGACGCGGCATGGATCGATGGTTATCAAGTGACGGCAATGCTGTCAGGCCTGCCTATGGCATTAGTCCTTTTGATTTTTGGTTTGGGGTCACGGCGGCCTGTTTCTGCGGTTCTGCAGTCAATTCAGTTTCGCTTGTTTGGACTGGTTTCTGTCTGGTGGGGTTTGACGACGGGTTTGCTAGGGATAATTCATTTAGTAGCGTGGCTCTTTTCGTCGCACACAGACCTTTATCATAATATAAATTTGATTTTATTTTGGCCGCTGGATTGGATTGTGATGATTCCGACATTTGGGATGATGATCAGAGGACGTCCCTTCAGTCCAACGCGATGGCTTACGATTGGTTTCTGGCAAAAATTTGCCCAGTTTCATTTGGCTAGTGCCCTAGTCTATGTAGTTTTTGCCCACTCGGGACTTATACATCAGAACTCTAAACGGGTGATGATCTATATGCTTCCGTTATCTCTGCTATACTACTGGTTGATGCTCCTGTTTGCCAAAGATGCAGTGAAGCAGAACCATTGAGAGAGGTTTGTGGGCTCTATGCGTTATCGTCCTGCGATTTTAGAAAAGCAGTTCAAAATTTTCAAAGACGGTCAGATGGAAGTCATCGAGGAGATACTAGCGTCTGAGCGTGAGCGACTTTTTGATTATCTGATACGAATGACCGGACAGCTTTCGAAGTCTATGGATACCTCCATTGAAGCATCAAACGTGGTAGGAGCTGTTGCCGACCATGAGGAGTCTCTACAAGAACTCTTGGTTGTTTTGTACAAGACTGCACGTAATTTTGCGATTGATGCATGGAATGCCGATACGTCGAAGTTAGAAAATATCGCCTATGAATCAGAAAAGTCCGCAGAAAAAAAGTTGATTATGATCAGCTTGGAACATGTTTTAAGGTCTCTTGCCCCTAAGCAACGAGAAATATTGCTGCTTCACGAGCGCTACGGTTTTGCGCCTGATGAAATCTGTGAAATTACGAGCTTTTCTATGTCAGATGTTGAAGAGACTTTTGCTCTCACATTGGGAATCGTCGAATCTGCGATGTCTGGAAATTCAAACTCTGTTCCGGAGCTTATGACAAAATTACAGGTTTTTCCTCTGCCTGAATCAAATAGTGATACGACTCAAAACTTGAGCTTGGTTTTCAAGAATTTGAAGAAATCCTCACGCCGGACTCCCAGTGCGTGGTTACGCCTCCTGCTGTGGATCGTGTTGGTTTCTGGTACGGTCCTAAGTGTTTGGAAGTATGATTATATTCTAAAGATTTTTTCCGAATATTTAAGCTCTGCAAATGAATGACTTTAGTACAGCTATTTTTCAAATTGGAAAAACCGCTGTCTAAGATCAGTGCTTTTGGCGCCGATTGAAGATTTAGGGGGTCTTTATGATTCTTAGCAGAAAATCCAGCCAGAATATTATTTTGCTCTTGGCAAGCCTACTGCCCATAGCATGCTCGGATAAATCGGACTTCTCGGAACGCTATCGTGGCGAGGATCCTTTTTATGTCTCCGAGCCTGAGTCGCAGACAAACGAGACAGATGATCCCGGATCTCTGAGATTAAAACGACAGCGTTTTGAACAATCAAAAAAGACCAATCTCGATGTGTTGTGGGTTATTGATAATTCGGCGTCCATGTCACCATATCAGGAGCAGCTAGCTTCAAATATTGATGCTTTTTTACAGGCGGCAAGTGACTGGAATGCTGACATTCAAATGGGTGTGACCTCTACTGATATGTGTGAAGCTGTTCGCCCGAGTGATCCTGACAAAATTATGTGCCCGGATCGTGCGCAAACAGTTGCAGGTTTACGTGGACGATTAGCTGGAAATAGGATTATCCGCGGTATGGGCGAAGACGCTCGCAGTGATTTTTTCCGATTAGCTCGGTTAGGTACGTCTGGATCTTCATTTGAGCATGGTTTGACTGTAGCGAAAGCAGCAGTTGAGGCAAGCTTGACCGGAGATAATTTTGGACTGGTACGCGATAATTCTTTCCTGTCGGTTGTCATCGTTAGTGATGAAGAGGATGACGGCGTAGGTCTGTCTAAAAAAGACGAGGCGGGGCGAAATTGGTGGGCGGAGGGTGCGACGAGATATAAATTTACATCGGAGAATTTGATCGAGTTTCTGCGGCAAGTACGCCCCGATGGTGCGTTCAGTGTCTCGAGTGTTGTGGGCATCAGTCGTAGACAAGGTTTGGATAGTCCATGTGGCGCTGACGGGACATTAGAAGTTGGTGCCGAGCAGTTAAAAGCCAGTCAAATGAGTGGTGGGTTTACACTAGACATATGCGAAAGTGATTGGGCTGCCGGACTACAGGCAATGGCAGATGATTTTTCGGCACAGGTATCTAGCTTTAAATTATTAGCAGTCCCACAGGATCCTCGGAGCATTATTTTGAAAGTAGATGGCCTTGTGATTGAATCTGGCTGGCGCTATATCGACTCGCGACAGGCGATTGTATTTGACGCCGACAAAGTTCCGGATTTTGGCTCCGTTGTGGAAGTCGAGTACTATTAGAAATTATTTCTTTGCGGCAACGGCAAGCTCTCGGCCAACCTTCTTGAACTCGGGAAATCTAGCGGAGATCAAAGCGGTGCTAAGAGATTTTTTGAGGCGATCCTGATCCAGGGGTAGTATTTTAACAAGGGTATGAACATCAAAGTATTCTGGTACTCCCTTTAATTCCGGAACAGGCCCATAATTATCGATACGAATGCGTTCGTAGTAAATATCCTCAACTTGGGCAAGGTCACCGTGAATTCTGCTAGCAACGGAATCTAAGATATTTGTTAAATCTTTCGAGTACTTGGTAGACGTTTGCAGGCGACGGACCTGCGACAGCTGCTGAAGATTTTGCCCAAAAATATTCCGCCATAGCCTGAAGCTTTCCTTGATAGCGTTGGTCTGTGATAGTTTTACGGCTATCGGTAGGTCTCGCTGTTTAATCATTGCGAAATGGTAGCGAGTCTCGGTTTCGTTGGTAATCAGTTTGGTTGTTGGGGAGTCGACCCAAACAGGGCGAGACTGTTTGTTTCTTTCAATAACGACACCTTCAGGGCGTTTATCTGACGCCAGGGATGCACATCCCGTTATTTGCAGGATTTGAGCAAAGGTAATCAGAATTGAAACGAGACTTCTCATAACTCGCTATGCTCACTTTTTCTTTTGATTTTTATCGTCGTCTTTTTTGGGGGTGTTGGTCTTCTGGTTTGCGTCGCCGTTACGTGCGGCCCTAATTTTTTCTAAGACCCTCATCAAAAGTCCTGGGTTTTCCGATACGATTGTACGTACGGCCTCATATTCATCCATGTTTCCGCGATGGCTTGACTTGGCAATTCCACCACTTTGGTTTCTAGATTTGTTGCTGGTATCT
>JBIIGV010000075.1:0-13924 GCA_044236265.1 Oligoflexales bacterium | reverse complement strand
GTACTGAAGCCTTAGTGAGCAACAGGAACCCCGCCATCAGATATATCCTGGCGATCTTGCTCGTCAGTGCCGGCACCCAACAACGACGCCATCCACAGGAAGTCCACCCCACTGAACGTCCGGGTGCATAAATCTGTGCCGCCAGAAAACTCAGCATGTCGCCTCTGCCAGAGGTAGTCCGCACGTCTATCGCAATTCATTGGCAGCCTCGTCATGGGAAACTGAGACATGGAAAGAAGATCAGCCAATAAATGCTCCTGATTTTGATTCGTCAACGTCCCGAATGTCTCATGATCCAACCATCGATAGAAAATGTTCTCAGGGTGCAATGCTCTCAGCCGACCAGAAATCCATTGACGCCGCTGGACATCCAGTGACGTGTCTAGACTTTTATCCAATGTAACCAGGCGTTCGATAGCCCCAAAAAAACTTCTTGGATTGAATCCCTCGCGAGATTTCGAGTGTTTAATCTCAAGCCAAAGATCCAAAGCGGCCAGATGAGATACGTAACCCTCTTCAAGAAACATGGCATCATATTCGATCGATGAAAATGATTGTTTTAAAATCCATGGCCATTCTTCAAATGGAACGTGGCGCCGCTCCGCTTCCATTCTCAATAAACCAGCAATTCCTGGAGACAACCAACTTACATAGAATGGGCCGTCCCCAACAAATCCCCCCCTGCGATCAATCTCGGAGAGCATCGTTCGAAAAAGTGCCGTGCCGTTTTCTGGATTTGCTTTCAGCGCAACCATTACACCCATAATCATGTCACGACTAAGACTCTTGGAACATCTTGGGTGACGCAACCACTGCCCACCATCGCGGCTAGCCTTTATCGATGCCCAGGCCTCAGTGGCCCGCTCTTTCAAGCCCATAGAAGCCAACGCATAATATCGAAGAGACGAGAAAAGGAGACTGTCACACTCTCCCTCTGGCCGCCTGCTAGCGTTCAAATTGACAACCATACCGTCAAGCAACATGTCGCGATTGATGAGCTCGTCGTAAAGAACGGCGCGCGTCAGGGCCTCCCGTCTGAGCCTTCCAAGATTGTCGTCAATGGACAATACCTCGTGGTTATCATTCATACTGATTAACCGTGCATGCTGCTCATTTATGATACGAGATAGATTGGCGATCACCAGGACCATCACCACAGAGAGCAAGACTCCTGCAGCCAATGAAATATTGAAGATGACAGGCCTGATTCGCATAGGTGTTCAGCTCCAAAGAGGCTCTTTCCCCTAGATCTACCGTCGGCAAAGAGAATAACGAACCCCCAAAGAGCCCCTATACCTTAATATTTTCAATGCTTTAGAACTTGGCTATGGACGGCTCTGCGCGCGCTTGATAGACCGAGCCGCTTATGAGCAGACTGTCATTTACCCTTGAAAAAACAGCATCGGGATCGCGAGCAAGAGCAACGCGGTTTAAAACGCTGCATAACGAGGTTTTAACACCGACGTTTATGCCTGTGGGAACCCATGCCTCGGTACGCAGCCAGAGCCGCGAAGATTTATTGGATGTAGGGGCTCAAGTCCTTTTGGCCAACACCTATCACCTATTACTTCGTCCGGGAGTTGAGATTTTCCAACAGTTTGGTGGCATCCACAACTTCATGAAGTGGCCTCGCTCAGTATTGACTGATTCGGGCGGATTTCAAATTTTTTGTCTCCCCAACTCTCGCGTCATGAAAGAGGAAGGGGCCTACTTCAAAAGCTATGTCGACAATCAAACAATCTGCCTGAGTCCCGAGAAATCAATCGAGACACAAAAATTTATTGGCTCTGACATCATGATGGTTCTCGACCAATGCGTACCATCAACGGTGGAAAAATCTATCGCTAAATCTGCGATGGAATTGACTCATCGCTGGGCACTAAGAAGCCTCGCAGCGCGCGGTGATTCACCGCAGTCATTGTTCGGCATTGTGCAAGGAGCTTGCTATCAAGACCTGCGCATTGAGAGCGCAAAAATAATATCTGACATGCCTTTTGATGGCTACGCCGTGGGCGGTCTTGCGGTTGGTGAGACAAAATCAGAACGCGAAGACTGCACGGCCACCGTAACGGACCTCTTACCTCAAGACAGACCTCGCTATTTAATGGGGGTTGGAACTCCCCTTGATTTGTTGGAAGCCGTGCATCGCGGTATCGACATGTTTGATTGTATTCTGCCAAGCAGCCTCGCTCAGCAAGGAGTTGCATTTACAACTCTAGGTAAGCGTGACCTTCGGCGTGGCGTATATCGCAACCAAGAAGGCCCACTAGACCCGGCCTGCAGCTGTTACACGTGTAACACATATTCCCTCGCCTACCTCTATCACATCAATCGTGTCCGCGACACACGCGCCTGGCAGCTACTTGCACTTCATAATATCCATTACTACCTGACTTTAACGCGTCAGATGCGCGAGCACATCCTCGCTGACACTTGGATGGAGTTTTACCAACAGCAACGCCAGATCATCGGCCAAAACGATAGTTACGGACCCAAGTCCGTGATCGGCGCAAAACAGGCGCGCGGACAGCGCAAACTCACAAGAGGCCGATACGAAATTGTTGAAAAAGACGGAATCGGTCGCATTCGCTGTGTGAGGTCTGGCGAAGTTATGCATTCGGTAAACAATCCGGAAGTTGAAGCTAGAGAACTCTATGTTGAGCAATCGAAGCTTCTGGAACGCGTTGGCAACGCCGAAGATACACCTCTGGTAATTTGGGACGTCGGTTTAGGCTCTGCTGCAAATGCGATGGCAGCGATTAATGCTCTTGAATCCGTGCCGGCCGACGTTAGACCGCGGAAAGTGAAATTAATCAGCTTTGAAAACGACATGGATGCTTTGAAGCTGTCCTTAGGTCATCGTGGTCTTTTCCGGCATCTGCGCCACGGTGGGCCAGAGTCCATCGTAAAGGATGGGCGATGGATCAGCCGTTGTGGTCTCATTGAGTGGATTCTGCTCGAAGGAGACTTTGCAGAAACAAAATTCAAAGCAGAACCTGCAAACCTTGTCTTTTTTGACCCATTTTCCTTCAAGACAGATAGTGCATTGTGGACACTCACAGCGTTTGAAGAACTACACGCCTGTTTAAAAGACCAACCTGCATTGATTTTCACATACACAACGTCGACAGCCGTACGGGCCGCCTTACTCGCCGCTGGATTTTATGTCGCTCATGGTCAAGCTACAGGTCCCAAAAGCGAAACAACGGTCGCACTCAACGAACTTGCAAAACAGCTTGAACCTGATTGGAATTACCTAGGCGAAACATGGTTGAGCAAATGGCAACGTAGTGATGCAAAAATGCCCTACGGAATCAGTGCGGCCTCTGAGGATACCGCACCAGGCTGGGAGTCAAAAATATTGACCCACAAGCAGTTTGCCGCCCCCCTGACCTAGACCCGGGCATTATGAATCCTTATACCCATTGAACCCCAATGATTTCAGGGGTCTATTCTAAAAATTAAAATTTGATGAAATATTGTTGGACGCCCGGCCAAAATAGGGGTAAAGAGGGCCCGAGAGACCACCTTTTTTAGGTGATTTAAAGATAAGGGAATATTCACATGGCTAAGCTCTTTACACTGTCGCTACTTGCTTCTGCTGGCTTGACGCTAGCAGCTCCATCTTTCGCCGCTACCCGAGCTGGGTTGGATATTCGTCCGCTTGCGGACGCTCGGGCGGAATTGAAGCCCAAAGCCTATTCCCCTGAAGAGCGTGAACTGATGGCAAAACAAGCTCTCATGTTCATCGAGAATCTATACGTCCACCGCGAAGTCAAAATTAAAGACTTCGGCGCTCAAGTTGACCCTGTGCCACGCCTTAAAGACATGGTTAAGCGCGCCCCGTCCATGAACGACGAAGAATTCCATAAGACCATGCAGAAGATCTTTTTGGATCTTCATGATCACCACACAAATTACAGCGCTCCGCTGCCGCTACGTTGCAGCTACGCCATTGCCCCTCTTCATTTTGCCGACGTATACGACAACGGCACGCTGAAGGTTATCGTTAAGGGCAAAACCAAAGTTGTAGAAGAAGCCGCTGGCTCAGAGGTTTCGGCTGCTGAACCTGGAGACGAGCTCGTAGCCATAAACGGCAAGCCTATCGCGGAAATTCTCGAAGAACTACGCAAATGGAGCGGTGGCGCTAACGACGACGCCATGACCATGGGCGCAATCATGAACCTTTCCCTAGTTCCTTTGGCTGAACAGCCTGTTCCAAGTGACAACGAACTCAATTATGAACTGAATCGCAAGGGCGAAAAGGTAACAATCAAGACTCGTTACTTTGCCGCCGTCAACATCCCTTCGTGCGTCAAAGAGGCGGAAGGAACTGCGACTGAGAAAACCTTCGCGCCAAAACCAAAAAAGAAGAAGAATAAGAAGAACTCGATACACGACTCGGCATTTGTCCGAGGAGAAAACCCAATCGTTCGCGATTATAAAGACCTCGTCTTGCCAGACACAGTGTCTCCATTCGGCGAAGACGGAAAACTTCCAATTGGTCAGTTTTATACGATATCGACACCAGCTGGTAAGTTAGCCAAGTTTGACCTCGAGACATTCGTTCCTGAAGACGAGTCATCGGCAGATGATGTTATTCACAAAGTCAAAGCATTGCTCCAAGATGCCCAAGATAAAACACAGGCTTTGATCATCGATATGCGAGGAAACGGCGGTGGATTGATCCTTCTTGCCGAGGGACTCACCCAGCTGTTTACACCGAATAACGTGGCAACGATGCCCGTCCGTTATCTGCCAACTGATCTGAACCTTCAGACGTTCCTGCGCGCCAACCAAGGCCGTGAGAATGGCTGGTCTCAAGATACTCGCGATGGCATCAGTGCCAATGCGCGCTACACGAAGCCTCGCGTGATCACGTCAGCTGATGCTGCCAATCGCTACGGTCAGGTTTGGTTCAAGCCTGTTGTCATCCTGACAGATGCAACCTGTTACTCAGCATGTGACTTGTTTGCTGCATCGATGCAAGACCACGGTGCTGCAACGATCATCGGAACTCATGCGACAACCGGTGCAGGTGGTGCCAACGTGATGGATTATGATATTTTCCGTCAAATCTTCGACACCACTTCTTCTGAAGAAAATCCTTTCGTTAAGCTTCCCGGAGCTCAGAGCATGCGCGTCTCTTGGCGTCAAACACTTCGGGTCGGAAAGAGCAAAGATCAGCTGATCGAAAACGCAGGCGTGAAGTCTGACATCGTCGTACGCTATGTGACTGAAGATGTTGTCGGCGGCGAGTCTCGGGTTCTGATGAAAGAAGTACACAAGGCTATCAAGCAAATTCTGCCTCGCTACAAGAGCCACATAGCCCTGCAATCTAGCCTTATGATGAAAAACGGCGCCTACGCTGAATGGACCGAAAAAGTTCGCGGCATCGATAGCCTTGTTGTTATGCATGCCGGCAAAGAGGTCGCACAATACGACGTCTCGGAAAATGATAAAGAGATCACCGTCAGCCTAACTGATGTGAAAGGCGAGTGGTCCGAGGCTGCATACGACGTCGTCGGTAAACTTAATGGTAAAACCCAATTCCGCGTCGTGCGCGAAGTTCGCTGGCGTGGAAAAATGCTCGATGCATCGAAAGAGCTGTCTGAAACATTCAAAGACGGTCTTAAGTTCTGGCATACCCAGCAGATGGCAGGTCCGTCTGGCGAAGGCTGGCAGACCAAAGGAAATGTAGCCAAAATTGGGAAGGGCGCAAACTACAGCCCTAACACTACAGCTCAACTTTATGCATCTATCGCAACCGCCGGCAAAGAAACAGTGACGCTAGATCTTGCCATGAAAATGGAGACCGAAGATGACATGGACTACGTCAATATCATCGTTAGAGACCCAGCGACAGGCGACGAGGAGTATGTAGCGTCTGTTTCCGGCACATTCGATATCAGCCCAGACCAGAAAATCGAAATCCCGACCAAGGGTGCCGATCAATTAGAAATCGTGTTTGAATTCATGAGCGATGAAAACTGGAACATGAAAGGTCCAGAAATCAGAAAGCTCGCGATTCAGACTCTCTAATTGATCTCGCAGCAGAAACACAAAAAAGCCCCGGCAGATGCCGGGGCTTTTGTTTTCGGATCACTTGTTTGTAATAATGACTGGAGCAGCCAATTCGACCGTGGCCACGTCTTTGAATAAAATTCGCAGATCTTCAATCTTAAACTTGGTCTGATTTGGAGCTTTGCAGATACGACCTCTGCAGCTCGCTATCATCTTCATGCACCCAAGACCCTCAATCGCAGCTGGGCTTGAGATACCAACAGCATCGATCATCTGATCAGAGTTTTCACCGTTTGGTATAGTGGCAGCCTCACCACTAAATTCTATGGATGATCCTTTTGGGATCATTCGTCGTTCTAAAGTCGCCTCACGAGCATAAAAACCACAAACGACGTAGTGCTGATATTCAGTACCTTCATATTCGTTGATTGTCGTGTAGTAAGTCAAAGGACCAATGAGCGCCTGCTCACGATTAGCAGGAATTTCGATATCTTTTAGTAATACCAATTTCGAGCCACGACCAATGGAGGCAAAATCATGCTTTGCCGCGTCATCTTTTAAAGAAGCCCCCTGCTCTTTGACGCCACACGCCGAAGTTAGGGCTAACATCGCTGTAACAAAACATGTCTTCATTGCTTTCATGGCAGGGTTCCTTCTCAATTAAAATCTTGGGCCGAAAAGCCTACACCCAGATCAGAGCAATCTCCATGCCGACTTTAAATATCTGTTTTTATTTGCTTTTTCTATCAAAAAGGTGTCAGAATCATTGACACCTGTGCGCGGTCAGTAGGCCCGGGCCACTAGGACCTCAGGCTCTTCATCGCTGCTGCAACCCCAGCACCCAATTGGAACTTGTACCCCTCATCAGCAAATGCAAACTCTAATGCTGCTAGACCCTCGATCAGCATGAAGGGACTCACAAAACCTAAGTGACTAAACCTTATAATTTTGCCTTTCAAGTCATCTTGCCCACCTGAAATAATGGCGCCGTATCTCGACTTTGCGGTGGTTAAAATTTTTGAGCCGTCGATGCCGCTCGGCACCTTGATGGCCGTTAGAACACTGGATACCGCTGACTCATCAACAAAAAGATCAAGTCCCATCGCCTTGACAGCTGCGCGCGAGGCCGCGGCCAACCGCGCATGATGGTCTGCAAATCGCTTCGGGCCGATTTCAGCGATCTCCTTTAGAGCCACATGTAAACTTTGAATCAGAGAGACCCCAGGGGTCCAGGCTGTACGACCCGTCTCCTGCCCTGCCCTCTCCTTTTCTAAATCAAAATAAAACTTGGCACGGCTCGACCTTGACTTCCACGCGCGATCAGAGAGCGCCACAAAGCTTAGCCCTGGAGCAACACCAAAACCTTTTTGACTACCGGCAGTGACTGCGTCGAGATGGTGTTCATCCATCTTGATCTCGTGGGCACCAAGAGAGGAAATCGCGTCTGCAACAATCAGAGTCTCAGGCGAAAGGGCACGCACCTGTGATGCGATGGCGGACACATCCAGTCGAGCACCCGTAGACGTCTCGTGTGCTTGAAAGAAGATGGCTCGCGGTTTTGGGCAAGTTTTAAACGCTTCCGCGATTTGCTGGGAGGTTGGAGTAGACCCGTATTTCACCGAAATCGCGGTCACTTGGTTACCATAAATTTGATTGAGCTTTTGCCAGCGCTCGCCAAACTTGCCTGCAACAATCACAATCACCTGATCACCGGGACTCGTTAGATTCACCACCACAGCTTCCATCGCCCCTGTACCGGAGCAGGTCAGGATAACCGGTTGCGTGCTGGTGCCAAATAAGGGCTTCAGCATCCGGACACAGTCCATGACGACCGCCTCAAAGTCTTTACTGCGGTGATAAATATCGCTATCAAGCGCAGCCTGCTTGCTCCCCCAAGACTGGGGGGTCGGCCCCGGGCAAAAGAGTCGATTGGGAGTAAAAAGTTCGCGGTCCATGCGGTATGACCTCCAACATTATTTGGAGGTCATTATACGTCCATCAATCTTTAAACGCCTCACGAATTTCCTTTTCGGTATCAGATTTACCTAATGGACTAAAGCCCTGGTCGCTTGGACCTTGCAGCTTTGGATCAACCGACACGTCCCAAAAGTAGACACCCTTATACCAAGGAAACCCGGCTTCATGAAACGACTTGAAAAATGCCCTGTAGGCCGCCGCCTGGTGACCTGAGTTCATCTCACCAGGACGGGAAACATATTCGAATGGGTTCACAAAGCCTCGAGTAATCGAGCGAAAGCCCACCTCTTTAAAGATCGCCGTTTTTGGTACGCCGACTACCGATTCAATCTCCACAAAAACGTTATCTAACTGGGTTGCGTATCGATCACTGGTCTCCCGCAGCGTATCGGCAAGCTCAGTTGTACCCATCATGGAATAATTGGTGCCGGCATTTCCGAAGCTTCGATACATATCAATGCCAACAACATCCATCTCTTTCCAGAAATTACACAGATCCTGCCAGATCTTCAATTGCGCAGGATCGGTCGGATTGGCTAGGTCGACAATCCGGTAGCGCCAACGGGCAATCTCACCACCAAATTCCGCAGCGGTTGGTCCCACAGCCTTATCGTCTGTGAAATTAATGTCGTACATAAGGCGCACGTTTGGTCCTAGCCGCTGTCTTGTATATTTTAAAAGCTCAAGCCAACGCCCTGGGAATCCATGAGGATGCTCTTTCCATTGATCCTCAATCCCAACGGTCATGGAGTATAATTCCGCACCGATGGTAAATTCTTCTACCTGGGTTATTTTTGCAATCGTCATGTAGATATCAAGATAGGTTTTAAAGGACTCAAACCATGCATTTGGATCACGCGGTTGGATATTACCGTGCCACCAATTTTTTTGAGTGCCATCAGGAAGACTTTCGATCACGGGGGTTCGCCCTGCACTGTCGACCACGAAAAAAATCGGTCTAATACCCACTGTCATACCCTTACTTTTGATATAAGCAATGAAGCGACGATAGCGCTCACGCTCAACAGCGCGCTCAGCTAAAGGGGTCAGGGGGATGACCTCGATACCTTTTGGGTCGCGCATAATTGCACGCGGACTGAGGCTCACGTGTCGACCACCTACGCTATAGATCTGATCTACAGCTTTCTGAGCATCGGTCTTACGCAAAGGGTCCATGCTGGCATCGTATTTATACTCGCCAATTTCTGTCAGAGAAAAACCCTGCTGCACAGCAGCAGCGCACAATATCGTCGACTGCCAAAATAACATTAAAGACAAAATAAACCGAATCATACGCATCCCCTCAAATTGCTAAACGATTAAAAACTGTATGACAGGCAACACCACGGCCCGCCAGAATGTACTCAACCTCAATCTGTTGCTCAGACGAAAACAAAACACGCGCCTGCGCAAATCGCCCCACATCAAGCTGGCCGGAAGTCAGAGTTACTGAGCGGGCCATAGGGTTAATGACACCGTATGCAAACGGCACAGCAATCCATGCGTCCCGATCCATCCAATTTCCCACGACCCTTCGCCCAACTTGACTGATCCGTAACTGAATATCGTGGCCAGCACAGGTTCCAGACCATAGAGACGTAACATCAGCCAAAGGTTGACCAGGTACCTCTCTGTCAAAGCTTGTGACGAGCTCTTCTTTACACGCACGAAACAGGTCCTGCCCCATCGGAGCGCCAAAGGACCCAAAAATACAGTTAGAGTTTTCCTCAAGCTGGAAATATAGGTCGGCTATATTGTCAGCGGGAAGCTGCCCTTCGGTGTTATCAAACGGGAAGCGAGTAGATTGAAATAGGGCTCTGTTACCGTCGTATTCAAAGTAAAACAAGGAATACGGAACCTCCAGCCCACTCCTACGATCGCGAAAGCTCATGGTCGCGGCAATACGACCGCCACCCGTATGGAGAATCGTCAGCGTTCCGCCACCCAGTTTGTCAAATCGAACTCCGTAGGTACCTTCAAAATTTTTGAAGTAAACACGCTTCATTATCTGCAAACGACTAGCAAACGCATCAATCGCTACTTGCTGTTGCCCCATTCCGAGGTCACCAAGCCTTGCAGATAGACCTCGAGCTAGATTTAAAAGAAAATCAACCTGATCCCTATAGACGAGTCTGTCACTCAAGCTAACCAATAGATTTGAAATGTTTGCTACGACTGGGGGTGGCAGAATCTGAATAGCCTTATTGATCTCATCCTCGGGCACTGCTCCGCGTAGGTTGATCAATCGCTGAAGAGCATCATTAATCGAATTAGCAGCAGCATTTTGAAGCGTGACGGAAGATCTGGGATTTGATTTGATAGATTTATCGAAGATGCAGGCAAACCTTAAAGACCGTAAAACCTTGGGAACACTATCTGCCTGCGCTGCAAGTGAGTTCATATAAGCATCGACCTCGTTTAACGCAGCGATTGCAGAAACTTTTGATATTATTAATTCGATATTTTCATCTGTCAGTCTAGAGATGTCGCGGAATGCCCGTTTAACGACGGAAGCCTGAAAATCCTCGAAAGACAAAACCACAAAGAAGTCAGCTCTAACCGCATTCGCCAACGCAATCGCCCAGGCACTTTTATCAATCCAATTAAGAGTCACTTCCAGAGGCGGATCGTTAATCAGGTATTGATCCTGCTGCTCTGCAAAATTATTTCGAACGTTGTTATCTGCATACTTCATGAAGGCTTCAACATACTCGACCTTGTCCGAATCCAATCTAAGCCACTTTGTTGATGCATTGGTCACAGCAAAGCCCAAAATTTTCACCACCGACTGACCCATAGACTCTAAGCCGTAATCCGTCTCTAACAACGATAAGTCATCTAGAATGACGAGATATGGGAACAGCTCTTCTTTTGTTGGAATTGTTGGAACAATGGCCGTAAAGTCGCTAACTGCTTTGATCATTTCCACGCGGCCACGGCGAGACTCTGACAGCAATTCCTCGGGACTCGGTGAAACAGCCCACAAACCACCTGACCAAGACCATAGCGATAAGTAGAGCGCGAAATAAACCCAAAAAGCATGTGAAACGCATCGTAGGTTGTCCGATATTTTTTCCTGCATAAGCATCGTCTCAAATCTCATCCAGTAAAACCTCAATTGTTGGTTTACGCTTGGGAAGCGTGTTTTCTTTGGTCCATGTCGCTATATCAATAAACTCATATCCATTTTCGCGAACCGCCTTAATTAAACGCTCGATCTCAGCAACATCACCTGGGAAGAGGCCCAATCCGGCGTTCTCGCGAGCGGATATACAAAACGGGTGGATGAAAAACGAACCCCAGACATCCCGGAGGACCCGATTTCGCTTCAGATTTGCGATCATACCGTCGACCGTCTGAATCCGAAAAACCTGTTCGTTCAAATATGCCTGCACATTTCCAACATTTTCTGGAATCACCCGTTGACCGTAAATATCGCCGAAAATTTCGTAGGGATAAAATTGACCGTTTGGAAGCTGGCTTTGATCGTAACTTACCTCTATATCCGCCAGATACTCATAACGCTGCTCGCGGCCGGTCGTCATAGATTTATCCATCGCTAGACCTTCAGGTAGCGGCACGTACTGCTTCCAGCGATGGGGGAAGTAGATGTGCCGACCAGCTGTCCAGGTAAATAACTGCGAAAATAATCGATACGCCAAAGGGGACGCCTGATAGTGAGGCGTGACCCATCCCTCAAAATTTATTCCGGCTAACTCAAGAATTTGAAGACCATCTTCCAAGCGACCTAGAATAAAATGAACATCGTCCTCGGCAATTGGACGGTTGTGAACACGATCCCAAAATTCAAAATCCGAGCCTGTGACACCGGAAAACGGGTTACGGGTCTTGCCATACTGATGGGTCACGCCATGGTAAAAAAACCTTCCTCCAGATCTTTTTGCATAGTCTAACGCCTCTCGTACAACCAAGTCTCTCGTAAGGGGAACAAATCGATTTGTCACATCATGAACTTCAACCCCGAACGGATCTGTAAATATGGGAATAATCGTCATCACATAAGGGACGGAGTACTTTTTTAATACGTCTACAAGATTAAACAGCTGCCAAAGAGGAATCATTGCATGGACGTCCTCAACCCGAAATAGAGCAGGACGAGGGCCTGATGTTCGGCGCGGCTTTTCCTTCAAAATATCAAACAAAAGATCACAAAAAATCAAATAACGATCTGACTCAATCGCATAAGAGAATGGGCTATCGCCAATCAACCATTTGTTATCCTTTTCAATAATGTATGGAAGTCTGGGTGCATCCAACGTGTTATGAGTCGACCAAGAACGAACGTTCTCTGCATCAGACTCGCTCTCCAAATCAAACTGAGCTATCTCGAACGCAGCATGAAAGCGAGCAGGATCTTTCACATCCCATTCACCATATTTTTCGAACGTCTCACCTTTATACGAGTAATATCGATAGAAGCCTGGCCTCCCCTTTTCATCTCGTCGTTCGGACTCAAGTTTTGTCAAACCCTTAAAGTTTAATCCCCATAATGTCTTAAGGCGTGAGTGACCTAATTTCCAACTATTGTAGCCCGCCCAGACGACACTTCGTTTAGTCGACGAAAAATCATCAATAAACGAGCCTGGAATAGGCGCCTCGTAATACGTAGAGAGGTAGATCGTGGCTTTACATGTCTCTACGTCGCCAGCCTGATACATCGACATCGGCGACAGAATCACCTGATATTTAGGAAAATGTCCAAGAACGTTCTCCAGAAACATGGCATGAATCCGACCAAAGTAGGTCATTTTCTGATCGCTCTGAATTGCGTCATAAAGAATTTTTACGCACTCTGATGTTTCGTCCGCGATCACATGCTGTCTAAAACAGGACACGAAGGATATTATGACGATGAGGAGGCGCTCTTTCATGACCGTCCTTGCGCTACTTGCGTATGCGGTAATTGCGGCGGCGCAACCTCAATCGAAACACCAAAGTTCGCTGGAAGCTCGTGACTTGTCTTGGCCCACGCTAACTTTCGCTTGGTAATCCTTGAGACTGAATCCTTGAAAACTGCATTAATTACTGCAAATGCATTAATCACATTGCCAATGGGAAGCCTAAGTGGAACTACGATAACTGATGCCGGTCCATAAACGCGACTCACACAAATCATCCTCTGCGCAACACGATTTAAAGCAAAAAATCCGGCTACCCCCGCGAAGATGCCAACGCCCGGCGAATCGAGAGATACTGACGAAAAGTCCGAAATATGACCAGCCGAAAGAAAAAGAATCAGCCATATGTATCCGAGCAACATCAGAGGATTAGTGACCAACCCTTTGCGATCGCGCATCAGAAAGTATCTCTGCACCAATCCGCCGGACCAGCCAATAGACCGCCATGACTGCAAAGCGATGCCAAGTGTCCAGCGCGTCTTCTGACGAACACTTCGCCTAAAAGATTTTGGAAAATACTCGCGTGTCGCTATCAATTCCTGATGACCTTCTTTGGGATCGTTGTACAACGCTGCTACAAAAGCCTGCCGAACGCCGGAAAGACCCGCAACAACACCCAGCTCATAGTCCTCAGTCAGGCACTGACTATTGAAAAGATGCCCACCATTTCGCAATTTCTGAGCGAGCACAAAGGCCCGCGACATACAGGTTCCAACACCGGCCGAGGGAATGGGGCCACCAAGGAAATTGCGCACCAGCATGTCTTTGGTGTGAGATTCGGCAAACTCATCAACATAGACCCCGGCGACTAGCGACCAAGGGCTACGCTCGAGGGAAAACACAGGAATTTGAACGAAGTCTGCTGTATCCAAATGAGAATTAATCAGCTTTAGAGCCCTGGGATGAATTAAGTCCTCACTGTCATGCATCAAAAATGCATCAAATTGGACATGATGATGACGTTCCCAGTCTAAAACAGAATCAATCACCCAATTAAGAATCTG
>JBIIGV010000200.1:0-3739 GCA_044236265.1 Oligoflexales bacterium | reverse complement strand
AAACGGATCAATCATACCAGGGGGAAGACCCCTAGTCGTTTTGTAGACGCTAACAAAGACAACCGCCTTTTCAGCATGTCTGGCAACAGTTGAGACACCCTTGGATATTTTCTGGAGTGCTTGGATATTTTCATCGTTGAGTGGTTTTTCTTGGTTCGACGGTAAGTTGTAGCTGAACGATTTGCTCGCACTAGCGATCGTCAGAGTCAGGAAAAACACTGCGAAGGCTTGTTTGATAAGTGGTCTTGAAAACAATCGCATATAAAGACTCCTAAAAAATTTTTCCGGCAAAGCATGGTCTGCTGAAATAAATCATAATTCTCTTCAAATTAGGATTCCATGAACCCCGACATAGCTTTCCACCTTAATAGGTGATCAACTACCACCAGAGCAGCCATGGCTTCAACCATAGGGACTGCTCTTGGTAACACACAGGGATCATGGCGCCCTGACTCAGGCTTGAATGTAATTTCATTGCCTTCTCTGTCAACGGTCCTTTGTGGTTTAAAAATTGTGGAAACAGGCTTAAAAGCGATATTAATGCCAATGATTTCGCCATTTGAGATGCCCCCAGCAACTCCTCCCGCATGATTGGTTGTTGTGCGTATCGCGTCTCCAATTTTTACCATTTCATCATTGTGTTGGCTGCCAGTCATTTTGGTGCCACGGAAGCCGCTGCCAATCTCAAAGCCTTTAGAGGCGGGAAGGCTAAGCATCGCCTTTGCCAGGTCAGCCTCAAGCTTATCAAATACGGGTTCTCCAATACCGGCCGGAAGGCCGCGTATCACGCAGCGAATAATACCGCCGACGCTATCGCCTTGTGCCCTCATGTTTTTAATTAAGTTGATCATCTCTTGTGACGATTTTGCATCGGGACAGCGCACTAGGGATTGGTCCACCAAAGTGCGATTGACGGAGCTGTCGTCGACGCTAGCGGCTTCAATGTCTTTGACAGCTTGAACCCAAGCGACAATGTCGACCGTCGGGATTAGTGAGCGTATCAATTGCATGGCTAAGGCACCGGCAGCAACGCGTCCGATAGTTTCTCGCGCGCTGGCTCGACCACCACCACTTTGTGCAGTCAGTCCATATTTTTGGAGCATCGTATAGTCTGCGTGCCCAGGGCGCAAAGCAGCGTTAATGTCTTTATAATCTCCCGGCTTAAAGTCCTGGTTTTTGATAAAAAACGTGATGGGGCCACCTAATGTCCGACCGTTTTCCATGCCACTTAGACAAGTGAGTTGATCTGATTCTTGACGTGAGGTGGTTAAATCCGACTGTCCGGGGCGCCTGCGATCAAGTTCGTTTTGGATGGATGCTAAATCCAAAGGAAAATTTCCAGGCACGCCGTCAATAACCACACCAAGTCCCGGCCCATGGCTTTCGCCAAATGTTGTAATTCTAAATAAATGGCCAAATGAGTTACCCATTAAATCGTTTCCTTGCGAGACTCAGATCATCGGCTGTATCAATTCCAATCGATGGAGATTTAGCCTCCACCACTTGGATGGACCAACCCGCACTGATGGCTCTGAGTTGTTCGAGTTTCTCTTTCTCCTCAAGGGCCGAGGTTGGTAGCGCACAGAACGATGCCAAAGCCTCGCGACGATATGCGTAGACACCCAGGTGCTGCCAGAAGACAATATTTCGCGATCCAGATCGCTGCGCATCCCGATCAAACGGCACCGGGGCCCGGCTGAAATAAATCGCTTCGTTACGATTATTCAAGACAATCTTAACAACGTTGGGGTCGTTATAGTGACTCCAATCAGTGTTTTTATATCCAAGGGTGGCCATAGGTGCCGACGTAGCCTCCAGTTCACTCATTAGTTTTATGAGATCATTGGTGTCAATAAAGGGCTCGTCTCCTTGAACATTCAACACAAATGCTTCGTTCTTGAAAGACTGAGCAGCGGCATGACAGCGATCGGTACCACTGGGAAGAGTCTCAGCTGTCATGACAAATGGAATTTCATGGCTCTTGCAAACGTCAGCCGTAAGGGAATGGTCAAGGGCCACCACAACTTGGGCGCCGAGCTTACGAAGAGGTTCCAAGTTTTCATAAACGCGAACTATCAGGGGCTTGCCAGCAAGGTCCGCTAAAGGTTTTTGCGGAAGACGCTCGGACTTTAGACGTGCGGGAATGATGACCAGCCATTGAGTAAATTTCATTCAGTTCGCCTTCCAACCTTGAGTCGCCACAAGCCTTGTGCGCAAAGCAGCAGGGTGGCACGCTTGTTATCATTTGTCTAGGGCCGTGTAGGGTAATGGCACCCATGCTTGTTTTAACTCCCAAATAATTGGTATGATAGAGAAAAGTATTTTTTTTACATGAACTATTGATGGTTCTTTCATTGTTCCAGGGAGGGTGAAATGGCGCAGAGCCTCACCAACGGTTTCAGCGGTAAGCAGCTGGAGCTATACATGCACGATTATTATGAGCGGTCAGACCTGGTTTTTAGGCTTGGCGCTCTATTAACTGGCAGTCGCGAGGGCGCTGAGAAGCTGACCGAAGAGGCGTTTCGCCTGTTGGCGGATGATTTCGCAAAGCTCTCTTCCGAAGGCTTGCCTCAAAAGGCATTAATGATGTGCGCAATGCGGGCCTGGAAACAGGTGAAACAGGGTAAGTTTCATGAGTGGAAGATCCCCATTCTTCAAAGTTTGAAACCAATGCCGGAAGATCAACGAGTCGCGCTGTTTTTGGTCGAGATCGCTGGCTTGGAAATGAGTGATGCTGCCAAGCTCTTGGGGTGCGATGAGACCAAATTCAGGTCACTGCTGGCGGGAGCTCAGAAGTTTTTGGCTACTAATGCGGTAAAAGTATAGCGAAAGGTGTGTAGTCATGGCGTCGAACGTTAGTGAATTGCAGGGTGAAGATCTTTTTTTTGGATACATCGCGGAATACCTGGACGGTGAGTTGCCGACGGGCGTGAGCGTTAAGTTTAATGAATTGCTTGCGACGCGTCAGGATAAGGTCGAAGCCTTTCAAGAGAATCGAGGAAAATTTCAGTCAGCACTCGGTGATCTTGGTGGATCGGAGGCGTTGAAACACAAGCTCCGTAATTTGGGGCAAGACGACCAGATTCGTGAAACACAGGAAATCAGCGCAATTGCAGAGGCAGAGCGAACCGAGTTTCGAGGGACATTAATCCGTCGGATCATATTAGCTTCGGTTTTGTTTGGTCTAGTGGGTGTCGTTGCCTACGTTCTAATGCCGCGCCCAGCAGCTAAGTTTGATGTGATTGAATATCTGGGATATGAGGCGCTGGCACTTGAAGAAGACCCAGAAGGTCGATTGAATTTGCCGACAAGTGATCTTGAGGAAGTGAAGCAATTTGTTAGTAACATTCCTGGCCTCGCGTTCACGCCAAACGTCCTTCGTCCATTGAAGGGCTGGAATCCCGAGGGAGTTGCTGTTATCGACTATGAAGTTATGAAAGTAGTGGCCGTCAACTATGTCAGTCCCGAGCGCAACCAAGAGCGTCTCCATCACTTCATGGTGCCAGGCAGGATGTCGACGATGCCTTTCACAGGTACCGAAGGCGACTATCGTGGAATCCGCTTCAGACCGTATACGGGAGAAAAGTTGAATTTGGTGGTTTGGCAGCACTCGCCGGACATGATCTCGATACTGGCGGGTCGACGTGGCACTGCTGAGTTGTACGAATTGGCGAGAGCCGGTACTCCTGAGTGATCCTGAACCATGCCTTTCCAGGAGTCTCTAAGTCCTGAATTGATT
>JBIIGV010000199.1:0-3750 GCA_044236265.1 Oligoflexales bacterium | reverse complement strand
CATCGACGTTCCCGAGCAAATCTGTATTACGCGAGACAACGTGCAGGTCAAGGTTGACGGCGTACTCTTTATGCGTGTGATGGATCCTGCAAAAGCAAGCTACGGAGTTAGCGATCACGTAGGTGCCGTTATTCAGCTTGCCCAAACGACGCTACGTAGCGAGATGGGAAAGCTTGAACTCGACAAGACATTTGAGGAACGCGATTACATTAACACAAGCGTTGTCCGCGCGATTGATCCAGCAACTGATCCTTGGGGCGTTAAGGTTCTTCGATATGAGTTGAAGTCTATTCAGCCGCCCCGCGAAATTTTAGATGCGATGGAAAAACAAATGCGTGCGGAGCGCGAAAAACGGGCTAAGATTCTTGAATCTGAGGGTGACCGCGATTCAAAAATCAACCGCGCCGAGGGCGATAAACAGGAGATCATCAAGGGTTCAGAGGCGGAGAAACAGCGTCGCATCAACGAGGCCGAAGGTCAGGCGTCGGCTATTAAAGCCGTGGCCAACGCCACCGCGGAGGGCTTGAGCATGGTTGCATCCTCGATGAATGGACCCGGAGGCCGGGACGCCGCGCAGCTGCGTGTGGCTGAAGAATACGTTAAACAGTTCGGTGCCATGGCCAAGGAAACCAATACAATGATCTTGCCTGCCAACCTGGCAGACATCTCTGGTCTTGTGTCGGCTGCCATGACTGTCATCAAGACCCAGTCAGGATCTCAGCCCTCTAAATAATGACGAGATAATGGATTAAAGATACAAGCCTTAGAACGGAGTATCATCATCGTCAGAGCTAGAATCCCCAGAGCTATGCTCTGGGGTGTTTTTTTCAAAGTCGACCCGAAGCTTTTCAACTTTAGCTTTGGTTGTGTCCAGGCGCTCACGCATGGTGCCAATTAATTTGTAGCCGTGTTCAATTTTATTGACGATGTCGTCTAAGTCTAGCTGCCCTTGCCCAACTTGACGAACGATGTCATCAAGTTCCGTAAGCATAGCTTGATAGGTTTGTGATTCTTTGCTGCCAGTCTTTACCTTAGACATGATTTTTGGTCTCCTTTGCGGATTCGGATTTAATCATTCGTGAGGGGCGCTTTTCAATTTCGTTGACCGTCATCCGAAGCATGCCGTCGCGCAGTCTTGCCTGAACGTTGGCCCCGATACTTGTATCCTCGGAGGATAGCAATGGCTTACCATCAAGGCTCAGCTGGGTCCATCCACTATCTAGCCACGGACTTGGGTCAAGGCGTGTGAGCTGTTGTTCGCGGGCAAACAGTGCTTCCGCAAACGCTTGTAACTGTCTATTGGCAAAATGGTTTAGATGGGCGGCGATTTGTACAAATCGGGATTGCTGATGCCCATAAGTTTGGTCGAAGCTACGCTGTAGATGCAATGCCCATTGGACAAGCCGTTCCCGGTGACGAGAGAAATAAGAATCGGTCGCCTGGAGCAGTCTCTCCCGGAGGTCTGTTTGTAATCGATCAAAGCGCGAGATCTCGCGGTCCAGCGCAACCGCTAGAATATGAGCTCGTTCGTTGATTTGGCTTCGTGTATCACGAAAAACCTCAAGAATGCGGTCAGCTGCCGCGGTTGGAGTCTTTTCCCGAGTGTGGCAGATTTCTTCGGCAACACACGTGTCCTCATGGTGTCCAATAGCGGCAATAATCGGGATCGGACAGTGGGCGATAGCCAAGGCAATTTCTTCACCGTCAAACCATCGAAGATCAGCAGCACTTCCACCGCCTCGAGATAGGACGATCACGTCCGCGTCGGCTTCGATGGCCTTTTTTATGGAAGATATGACCTCGCTTGGAACACGTTCACCTTGCATTGTGCAGGGTATAAATAGAACCGTCCCAGGAAATTGGCCTTCATCCAGAAGTTGATGTTGAAAATCTGTCTGGGCCCGTGATCCGTCTGCAGTGATCAATGCCACTTTGAATGGAAACGGAGTCATACTGAGGCTTTTGTTCTTTCGATCAAGCCCCTGTTGACGA
Source organism: Oligoflexales bacterium (assembly GCA_044236265.1). GTDB lineage: Bacteria > Bdellovibrionota_B > Oligoflexia > Oligoflexales > RGVZ01 > CAMDKS01. The sequence goes on along the minus strand of JBIIGV010000199.1, from coordinate 1,758 downwards.
AGCTTTTTAAGTAGCTCCAGGCGTGCTAGCGCCAAAGCTCCTTGGGTGAAGGCGGGGTCAATGTCCTCAATTGTGAGGCTCAACTGGCCGCGGTCTTTATAAAGCTTTACTTGCACCAAAGCTCTGAGCCGGTTGCCGTCAGCAAAAACTTGCTCTATTTTTTCCTTGGTGTGTCGTTTCTCAAGCCAAGAGATCGTGTTGTTCCACACATTGCACTTGATCGTCATCGTCGCAGTTTGATGTGAGCCAGCTTTGGCATCAGCAAAATCGAAGTAAATGGTTCCTCCGCCGCGGCGGGTCAAACTTTGAATTTCCCCGACAACCCAAATAGGAGTCGGGAATGCTTGTGATACAACCTGCTCTGCCTGCTGCATGAGTTGTGTGATGGTCAGGCCCAGTGAGGGATCATGCACAAACGGATTATCGACTTTTTTAACTGTTTTGGTTTCGGATGCTGGCGCTGAACTTACGCTTAAGCCGTGAGGCTTTGCGATGGCTGCAGCCTTTTGACGCATCTCATCGGAGTCAGCGATCGTCCATGTTTTGTCGACGCCATTGAAGCGTCCACCTAGTGCCTTAATCGCTGGCCTGTGATTGAACGTATCGCCAAAAAATACGATCAGATCACCTTCAACTTTGAAATATAGAGCCATAGAAGGCCCATGATAGACCAAGGATTATGATTCTAGAAGTTGTTTAACGTGTTCAAAGGTGCTGAGACGATGCTTCCCATGAGGTCTAGTTGTCAAAGTTCTAGGCGATGTCAAATTCATGATCAGGCGAGACCTTGGGATTTGTGGATAAATGTCAGCTATGTTGGATACTTGCGCTGATGCGGACGTCGGCCCATCCTTTGCAGAAACGCCCTCCGGTGGTTCGTCTGTGTCTGTTCATATTAGGAGATTCAAAGTCATGCAAACATGGTCCCGATTTATGCTTGTTTTGGCTGCCGTTTCATCGCTCGTTGCAGGTTTCGCCGTTTCCTCCTGTGATCGCCCGGGGGAAGACGGCTCCTCAAGTTTGGATTACCTAACAATGAATTCGAGTGGCTGTACGTTACGCTATGCTCGTGAGCCAGAGATTAGGCTTTGCATTCAAGGAAATGCTGCTGGCGGGGCGTCGCTTGAAAGAGCTAAGGACTATTCAAAAAGAGCACTTCTTTCGTGGTTTCGCGCCCTAAGGCAGATAGACGATAAGGTCACCAATCAAGTCGTGTTCAGCTGCAATAAGCCCCATTTAAAAGTGCAGTTAGATCAAGGTAACGGCACGTCGATGGGGCGGTGCGGTTATACTCGCATCTATTCACAGAGGCCTTACGGGACTTATCTTCATGAATTTGGTCATGCCGTGGCGGGGCTCGCAGACACATACTCGGGAGGTTCCGCGGGTAATTGCGTAAGTGGCCAGCCGCAATCCGTGATGTGTTGGGGGGCCTATGGTCCCAAGGACGGCGCGGGCTATAACCATCTGTTCCCGGATGATGTAAAAGGTATCCAAAATATTTATCGTAAAATTATGGGTTCAACCGCTCTTCAGGCACCTAAAGTGAAAATCGATCCCTATGGAGCTTTGGATCCTAACAATCCGTGGCCTATTGATGAGGTTCCAGCCACTGAAGTCGAAAAGGAACCGTCAGCTCAGCCCTGATGCTTCGGACGACGGTTTGCAGATCCATGCTTTGAGGATGGGTTCGGTTTCCGCGGTCGACGGTCATTGTGAGGCCTTGAGCTGAAGCCTCCCTGGCTATGACCTCGACGA
>JBIIGV010000074.1:0-14104 GCA_044236265.1 Oligoflexales bacterium | reverse complement strand
CCATGTTTGACCGTCCTTAACAATTTTTAGCAGAGGATCTTTAGCTGATTGCGGAGATTGTGGAGTGACATCAGAAGACGAGACTTTGCGGTCATCGTCATGATCATTAATCAATGCCGCTGGTTGCACTTGCGCAGTTTCAAAGATCTCGTCGACTTCGAGTAGCGGTCTTTTAATCTGCCCGCCCTCGATGGCGACGAGATCAAACGGATCGATACGCCCTAAGCGAAGTTCATCACGAATTCGTGTTGCACTCCACGGACCTAATTGAGCTCCTCCAGAGAAGACGACCCAACGCATACTCATCAACTCGCAACCTTTACTTTTGAGCGATCTAAGTCAAAAAATTACAACAATTACCGCAGTATAGATCGGCAAATCGTGGAAATGCAAAAGGTCCAGGCTAGGGATAAATTATGAATAATATGGATTTAAAAGGCTTTTTCTCATGGTTTTTGCTTATTTTCAGGATGAGATTCACTGTGGACAGAGACACGTGAACCGGTATAGATCAGCCTCAGAACCCTGATTTACAGGTTTTTGAAGTATGAAAATAGCTGTCGACAATACAAAATATCCGCACAAGGTCACCGTATCCCCGGGAGAGCCTTGGATGCAACTTATGGCTCGCGACCTGAGCCCAGCAGCCCCCGAAAAATCGCAAGTTCACGGACAGCTTTCACTGCAACGTGACACCGCTGGTTTTATTCTGGTCACCGGTCACCTGAGTGCTCAGGCATTTCTGCCTTGTGATCGCTGCGGCGAGGACGTCCATGTACCTGTTGAAACGGATGTTGCAGCAACCTTTAGACCGGCTTATGAGACTAATATCCCTCGTGAAATAAGTCTCTCGGCCGAAGATCTCGAGGTTTATTTTATCGAAAATGGTGAGGTCGATCTTGAAGTCTTGGTCAATGACGCCCTTCAATGCGCATTGCCAGGCAATATTCTGTGTCTATCCTCGAACTGTCATTCGCAAACTGAGTCCGACGATGGCCTCGTTTTCAAAGACAGCAAGGATTTTAGGACCGAGTCACCCTTTGCCGTACTCAAAAATTTGAAAAAGTCCTGAAACTTATCAGATTTGACTTGACCCATCGGCTTGAATCCAATAAATCCAAGGACCCTGACTTGAGCAGGTTTGACTGAATCCTCTGTAAGGAGTGTTTTCCCATGGCAGTGCCAAAGTTTAGAACTTCGAAATCAAAGCGAGACATGCGTCGCGCTCATCATTTTTTGACTGCTCCCGGATCCTCGGTTTGCAAAAGCTGCGGATCGGTTTACCGTCCACATTCAGTTTGCGCCAACTGCGGCTCCTACAAGGGCAAAGTTGTCATGGCTCCAAAAGCCAAAACCGCTTGGCAGGGCGAAGACTTTACTCAACAATAAGTTCGAGTGAACGTTAACAGAACTAGCTGACTTTCAAGTCATACGACTACCGACATCGGGCCGTATGACTTATTTTTTTCTGTCAAAAATATTTCGGTACACATGGCAGTAAGGAGTCTTACCCTGCCGTTCGTAATAATTTTGATGATAGTCCTCCGCGGGCCAAAACTTGGCAGTTCCGACGATTTCAGTCGCAACGTCGTAACCCATGTCTTTTAATTTTGTCACCACAGCGCGAGCAATCGACTCCTCTTCTGAGTCTTCGCAAAAAATTCTTGATAGATACTGCGAACCAATATCGGGACCCTGACCGTCAGTTTGAGAAAAATTGTGCGTCTCAAAAAATAATTTACACAGTGTCTCGTAGCTTACTTTCTGGGGCTCGTAGATGACCTGCACACACTCAACATGTCCCGTGGAGCCAGTGCAAACAGTTTCGTAATCCGGATTTTCCAAATGGCCGCCCGCATAACCAACAGATGTTTTGATAACACCGGGAATACGCGCCAAAAAATATTCCGTACCCCAAAAACAACCACTAGCAAAAAGCGCTTCTTTTGTCCGAGCCACATTATCTGCGACAAATCGCAAACTCACACTATTAACGCAATGACGCGTATCTTTTTGCGTAAATCCTTCGCCCAAAAACACATGGCCCAAGTGTCCCTTGCAGCGAGAGCAAACTATTTCAGTCCGTCGACCATCAGCATCTGGAACCCTTGTCACAGCGCCCTGAACTTCGTCGTCAAAGCTTGGCCATCCACAGTGGGAGTCAAACTTATCAGCCGATCGGTACAGGGGTGCGTCGCAAGCTTTACAGTGATAGGTCCCAGAAGCCTTGAGGTTCGTATAGAGGCCAGTGTGCGGCGGTTCCGTGCCCTTGTGAACCAGAACCCTTTGTTCAAAAGGTGTTAGTGGCTTGTTCATTTTTTTGTCACCGTGATCGCCTTTCTTTTAAAAAATCTGATGGCTTACGGGTCAATATGACGTAAAATTCCAGAGAGTTCATCCAGTCAATTTTTATACTGAAACTTCCGTGACGAGCGAGTAAACATCGGAATCTCAAAGGAGCTTCACTCATGTCCTACATCAGCGGCCTCGTTGAATCAAATTTAAAATCCCTGACAGAGATGCTCAAAGACGCATTGGCCAGTGAGGCTATTTCCGTTTCAGATTTACGACTGGCACTCGAAGCGGAGGCTGCACCAGTTCCGGCAGGTGGCGATATATACAATGTAACAACCTCGACGACGGAGCTCCTAGCAAAGCTATCGACCTCACCCGACCGCGACATGTCAATCATCGTAAAAAAGATTCTTCGTAGTACAAAATACGCTGCAACCACGTATTATGCTGTTTCTGGATCAGATGATAACCCTCACCATCTTCCCGTACAGCGACTGGAATCGATCACTCAATCTCAATAATGTCCGCTCCGATCATTAACTGCCAAGCCATAACCAAGACCTTCGGACTTGTTCCGGTGTTTAAGGATATGGAATTTACAATTCACGATGGCGATCGCATCGGAATTATCGGACCGAACGGTGCGGGTAAGTCAACGCTGCTGAAGATACTTGCTGGAATAGACGCTGCCGATAGCGGGATTATTTCGAATAGACGGGGGCTCAGCACAGGCTATGTAGCTCAGCATGACGAATTTCCTGCGGGTAAATCAGTTCGCGACGTTTTGACAGCAGCTGTGGGTATTGATCGACGGGCTAGTGATCTTGGACGAATCGAGTCCATGATTGGACGTGCCGGTTTTCAAGATGCAGACGCAGAGGCCACCAAACTCTCAGGCGGCTGGAAGAAGAGACTAGCGATTTGCGTGCAGTTGATTCGGGAACCTGAACTTCTACTGCTCGACGAACCGACAAATCACTTGGATCTCGACGGCATTGATTGGCTGGAAGAGCTTCTGGCTCAAGCGAACTTTACGTACGCCGTCATCAGCCATGATCGCTATTTCCTGGAAAATGCCTGCACCACGATCGTTGATATTAATCGCCTATATCCCGGAGGCAACTTCATCGTCAAAGGTGGTTATGGTGAGTACATGCGTCGCAAGGCTGAATTCATGGAAGGACAGGCGTCGCAGATTGCCAGCATGGCCAACAAAGTACGTATGGAAACTGAATGGTTAAATCGCGGGGCGCAAGCCCGAAGCACCAAGCAACAGGCCCGCATTAAATCTGCTACGGCGTTGAAAGAAGACCTGGAATCGACGCAAAACCGCACCCGCCGGCAAAAAGTCGAATTTGAGTTCTCAGCCTCACATCGCAAAACTAAGAAACTGATTGAAGTCAAAGACGTCGGCAAGGCCTATTCAGACCGCACGCTATTTAGCAATATTTCGTTTCTATTGGGACCTGGTATGAGACTAGGTCTGGTGGGGCCCAATGGTAGCGGTAAGTCCACACTACTGAAGATTCTTCAGAAGAATGTGACACCCGATACCGGTACTGTTGATCATGCCGACCAACTGAAAGTTGTCTACTACGACCAACATCGCGAAGACCTGCCTGAACAGCAAACATTAAAGCGAGCTCTTGCTGAAGATAGTGACTTTGTAAACGCTCAAGGACGGTCCATTCACGTTACGACCTACGCGAAGTCCTTTGGATTTGACACCAAGCAACTCGAAACTGTGGTGAATAAACTTTCAGGTGGGGAGAGAGCGCGACTTTTGATTGCGCGCATGCTTCAGCGACCAGCAGACGTGCTGATCCTGGACGAACCTACCAACGATCTTGATATAGATTCGCTGGAGACGTTGGAAGAGAGCTTACTATCGTTCCCAGGAGCTGTAATCCTGGTGACTCACGACCGCTACCTGATGGACAGAGTTTCGACCGGAGTTTTAGGTTTGGATGGTTCGGGCGATCACGGATTTTTCGCAGACTATTCCCAGTACGTAAAGTACCAATGCGGTCGCGAATTGCTTCGCACCAGCAAGATAAACAGTTCGTCTGTATCCACACAAAAACCTGACGACTCTAACAATCAAACCAAGCGCACAATTAACAAAACCAAAAAGCTTTCCTACATGGAACAACGAGAGTGGGATGCCATGGAAACAAATATCATGAATGCCGAAGACGCACTCGCTCTCGCGCAGACCAAGGCTCAAGACCCTGCCATATCCTCTAATTCCGTCAAGCTTCAAGAAGCCTGCAGGGCTGTGGAATTGGCACAATCAACCATCGATCAGCTTTACACACGCTGGGCAGAACTCGAAGCAAAACTCAAGGACTGACCATTTACAAACACTTTCCCTGGGTCTTCTGTTTTTTAAATAGCGGGGGGAGGGACCTCCCCCCGCGTGAAAGACAGAAGATACTTCTGAACAGATACTTGAGAATCAACTCATCACAGGTTATTCAACAGGCTCAGAGCGATCTGAGGCATCTGGTTAGCTTGGCCAAGAACCGAGGTACCAGCTTGCTGAAGAATATTGTTCTGAGTGAATGTCGCAGTCTCACTAGCGTAATCAGTATCACGGATACGGCTACGAGCTGTGTCAAGATTCTCAATCTGAGATCCCAAGTTGGCAATCGTCGATGTGAAACGATTTTGAATAGAACCGAGGTAAGCGCGCTGCTCGTTCACACGGTTGATTGCTCCATCCAGAGATTCGATCGATGTCTGGGCTGATTGCTTCGTCAGAACGTTCGTTCCTTCGTCAGCGCGACCGATATTGAGGGATCCCTCGCCATCAGTGAACGCGTTCAGCTTGCTCATGTCGATGCGGATAATGTTGATCGGATTACGGTTGCCAACGCTGTCGTTGTCCGAGAAGTAATCCTTACCAACTTGAATGTCCATTGGGCTGTCGCCGGTGTTGCCGGTCAACAACTCGTCACCATATTCGCCAGCGTTTTCACCCATAAGAAGGTGTGTGCCGTTGAATTCGGTTGAGAGAGCGATACGATCGATTTCATCTTTCAGCTGAACGTATTCCTTATTGAGGAACTCACGCTCTTGCTTACCGATGGTGTCCGAAGCTGACTGCACTGCAAGTTCACGAAGGCGAACCAGCATGTTGGTTGTCTCTTCAAGACCACCTTCTGCTGTTTGCACCATCGATACACCGTCGAGAGCGTTGCGCTTGGCAACGTTCAATCCACGGACATCAGCGCGCAGGTTTTCGGAGATTGCAAGTCCGGCGGCATCATCTGCAGCTTTGTTGATGCGTGATCCACTGGACAACTTACTCATGCTACCTTGAAGCGCTTCGGTGCTCTGTCCGAGGCGACGCTGCGCGGTAAGCGACGCAACGTTTGTTCTAATTCTCAAGCCCATAATACTGACCTCCTGTCATAGGGTTTGACGCACAGATCACATCATGTGATCTTCAAGTGGGGGGATCGTCATTTGGTGAAAAAAATTAAGTCGCCACTTGAACTTAAAAGCGCAAGCATCTGAAATCAAAGCAGAATAAATTTTTAGAGCACTCGGAATCCATTGCCTACTTCAAGACTGCCGGGCAATTTTAGGTCGATTTACCAACCGCCATGTGCACAAAATCCCGCAAGATGTTGTGACCATCTGGAAGTGCTTCAATCGCTTGAGCATCAAGCATTTCATGACCTTTTAAAAAAACTTCTGTTGCCTCTGGGTGCGACTGAAATCCAAATACAGGCTTGGTTTTGTGCATGAAACCATCAATAGGCACTTCTGGAGATGACGCGATGACCTGAAAATCAGAGGGAACTCGGGTTACACGCTCATTGTGTGTGACGATCATCCTGCGCACTCCCTTGTTCCACACGGGGTTTTGCATGACATCAACTGATCTAACACCTTTTAGCTTGGCTTGGTCTGTGTGAACATAAGAGACATCACCACCATACATGAATGCCAGCATCTGGTGGCCATAGCAGCAGCCCAAAACAGGAATTCCAAGGTCAATCATCGTTTTCACGCGGTCTTCGAGCTCAATCTGCCATGGTAAGCGCTCATGAACACTCGAAGCACTTCCCAAAATAATAACGGCTTTTACTGAGCTGAGATCATCAGGGAATGATGTAAAGCCAAACATGGCGGGTAGATGATAGCCGGAGCTGATACCCGTCATGGCGGCGATGTTGTTGAATGTGTCGAGCTCTGGTGTCTTAACTCCAGGATCGATGACCATTATTTGGGGATGTAAAGTCGACATTAATGGGACGGAGTCACCACAAATGGATCTTTAAAATCACACTCTTTGATTAAATTACGGCTCAACTGTGTTGTACGTACCAAATTTTCATCGCGCGCCAATTTCACCGGGGGATGATTCTCTGCCGAAAAAAGTACGTGCTGGCAGTGCGGACATTTGACTTCCACTTTGTCAGCAAGCGGAGCTTCGTTGTCAAAAGTCAGATGGAATCGACGAGAACAGATTGAATTATCTACAAGTAGCTTCGTGTAACTCATGGTGCGAGCCCTCTCTATCAAGACTACCAGACTACCATGAAGATACAGGGGGTGCAAAATCCATTTTCACGATGAATCACTGATCTAAGCTTCGATTCTGCTTGGAAGTTGTATTATAGCCGCTTAACATACCGACTGTGACAGAAGATAGCGACACTGCGCCCAGTTCAACCTAAGGACTGGCACACTAGGAGTCAAACAATGTCAGATACTATTTTTGACAAAATATTGGCCGGACAAATACCAGCACAGGTGGTTTATGAGGACCAGCATGTCCTGGCATTCAAAGATATCTCCCCCCAGGCCAAAGTACACGTTTTGGTCATCCCAAAGAAGAGAGCTCGAAATTTAAGCGAACTTCAGACGTGGCAACCCGGTGAGGTTGGCACGTTCTTTCAAAAGGTAGCAGCCGTTGCAGAAAAACTTGGGCTTGCCAACAGCGGCTATAGAACAGTCCTAAACACAGGGAGAGAGGGTGGTCAGTCCGTTGACTACGTACATGCCCATATCTTAGGAGGAGAAAGCCTAAGTGGTCGCTTCGCTTGATGAGCAAAATTTGAAATGGGTGGAGTCTGCACTGAAAGCCCCCATCGCCCTGGATTCAAGAAACTTTACGTCCTTGAAAAGAACCCCTTGGGCTGGCTCCGAACTGGCAACAGGGATAAAGGCCAAGCAATGTTCTAGTTCAACGGACCGCGTCGGAGAGTCTTGGGAAATGTCCTGTGATCCGGACGCGCCCTCAAAACTTGCAGGCAACCCTGCATTGACGCTTTCAGAGCTTATTGCCCGATATCCGGAGGACTGCCTTTCTACCTCGCTTGTCGCCAGCGGGCGAACAACTTGCGACATTTTAGTCAAACTACTGAACGCTGACTCACCGCTTTCGCTGCAAATTCACCCGTCGGACAACCACCCTGATCTCAAATCAAATGAGTGTGGAAAACCGGAGAGCTGGCTTGTTCTATCTGCCAAACCTGGATCTGGGTTTTATCTTGGATTTAGTCGCGCCTGGACAACCGCCGAAATCAAAAGAAAACTTGATGGTGGCGAGTTTGATGAAAGCATGTTGCAATTTGTACCCGTACAACCGGGTGACTACTTTGAAATTGAACCCCATGTTCCCCATGCGATTGGTCCGGGAGTCGTTCTACTTGAACCGCAAAGGATTACTGCGGGTAAAAGCGGCAAAACTTGGCGCATGTGGGACTGGAATCGTAAATATGACCAAAATGGTGATCTCGATCCCATTCATGGAAAACCTCGAGACCTCCACATCAGAGAGTCTATGACCCTTTTAACTCCTGAGTCCCAGCACGGCCAAAAATACGTTGATCTGCTGCGAAGAAAACCATCAACACTGACTCCATCCACCGGAATTGTCATCGATGCGTATCCCGCAAATTCTTGGTATCAAACTATTTCGATTAAACTTTCCCCAAAGGCTAAAATTAAGCTCAACCCCCTGATCGGTTACGGCTGCCTTACGGTACTGACAGGGCTTTTGCAAACAGGCCTGCATACACAAAAACCTATCACCATGCAGCAGGGTGAAACGTTTTTTCTACCCGCCGCATGTTTGCCCATAGAAATGACTAATAATGACCAAGAGGCCCATCTGACATTGGTCATTCCTGCCGGTCAAGGGGTGTCGCGCTCCCCTTCCCTGGATCTCTCCGAGATTTTTTTGTGAATTTTGATTCTGCACCGGAACACGCCGTGTTATCTTATACAAGATCGTGTTCAGAACTTACAGGAGTACAGCATGGTTCCATTCAGAGTTTACGATAAAGCAGCCCGTGAAATGTGGATTGTGTTAAATTACCATAGCAAAGAAGATGCGTACCTGCTGGCTCGCGAAGATGACAGTGACGCTGATGGGGAAATGAAAATCATATCGTCCCGCGATATGACGAAATTCAAACTTGTGGACTTCCTGGACGAAGCCGAAGACATGTAAAAAAATCCCTCAGCTTAACGGCTGAGGGATTTTTTTTGCAATGCAGAGATAAAGAAATAGGGACCCTTGAAGGGTCCCTTTTTCTTTAAGAGCAATTAGCGAACTGCGTCCTTAAGCTCTTTTCCTGGGCGGAACACAGGAACTTTGCGAGCTGGGATCTGGATCTCTTCGCCAGTCTGTGGGTTGCGGCCAACGCGAGCTTTGCGAGCGGAAACAGCGAATGTTCCGAAGCCAACAAGCTTAACGCCGTCCTTCTTCTTGATGTTCTTGGAAACGACGTCGATGAAAGCGTCGATAGCGCGCTCTGTGTCTGCCTTCGTCATTTCAGTAACTTTGGATACTGCTTCAATGAGTTCTGCCTTGTTCATAGGATCCTCCTAAGGTTTCAAAAATAGCGTTTCAGGTTTAACCTACCCACAAGAGTTACAAGGCTTCATCTTCTTGTCAAGCCCTCTCAACGCGGTTTTAAAAATTTTTTTATTTATAATGGTTGTTCCGTGGGTCTAAGACGCCGAATAAATCACCAATTCCATAAGCACCAACCATCACCTGCTGCGTGTTCGCTAAAGCCATTGGAAAATCGCTGAAAAATGATTGACAATATCCTCACAAATTGTGTGAACGAGAGTCACACGGGAGGGGTCATGATTCTGATTCAAGATCAACAATTGCGAACACTCCGCTCACGCTTTGCCATAATTGCCTTGTGGTGCACAATGCTAGCGCCCGAGTCGTTGTTTGCCAAGGCTATCGCGGATCGCATCATTCTGGCAATTAACAGCATCCCCTACTCACAAACACAAATTGAACGATATATTAACGTCAAAGAAACGCTGCGTGATGGCATCGAAAAATCGCAGACAGTTCAACAGTCGAATTGGAATTTGGCAATTAATGCTTTTGTGAAAGATATGATGATTCACCAGGATGCAACCAAGTCCTCAGGTTTTCGTCCAACAAAAGAAGCCATTCAGCGGCTGAGGTTCAAAACCGAAAAGAACATCTCAATGTCACCAGAATTCAAGACAGCATTCGATCGCCTGGGGCTCGCCAGAACCGAGATCGAAACCGAAATCCTAAAAATCACGACCGTTGAGAACTACCGTCGAGGTAAAAAGTCACTCGATGAAGAAGAAACATCCTCGGGAAGTTCCTGGGAGGACGATCTAGCCAAACGGTCCATTGTCCGCTACTTCGACGACGCAAAAACATGGATCACTTTAGAACCGAAATCATGAGTGCACATCCTATCGTCATGATTAAATCTTTAAAGCAGTCTGACGTTGCTAAAGGCAATGTTCTTGAGCCGCTCAAAAAGTTGGTAGAACAGTGGCAGTTCGATGGCGGTTTTTGGTCTTTTGACAGCTGCCTTGACTCCCTCCTCCATCAACCTTCGATCCTCAGTGCATACGCAACCATGGATGGCCAACTAGATTGGCTTGGGTGGTACATGGCTACCGTAAATCCGGATGCTTCTGAGTTACTCTATGTCTTTACGTTACCGAAATACCGCGGCAGTGGCATCGGGCGACAACTGATGGCGGATCTCATCAGAAGACTGCGCGATGAAACCCAAGCTAAGTTGTTATCTCTCGAAGTCCGTCCTTCCAATGAAGCTGCGATCAAAGTTTACGAAGATTTTGGCTTTAAGCACATGTCACGAAGGAAAAACTATTACAAAAATGGAGACGATGCTCTTGTCTATCACCTCAAAATACATCCGTAACGACGATGTTGCCATCAGTGATGTCATATGGGTGCAGACGAGCTTCATCGGCGACATCGTGCTCACAACCGCCGCAATAAAATCGCTCCACGATCTTCTTCCGGGCGTTCGTCAGCACATGGTGACTACGCCCACTGGAGCAAAAGTACTGGAACACCATCCGCTTCTGGCATCCATTCACGTTTTTTCTAAGCGTGACGGTCAATTATCACCAATGATTAGAGTACGACAGTCCATTAAAAACCTGAGATTGCCTCACTCGACAGTGATCTTGCAGCCGCACAAGTCTCTGCGATCAACTCTTCTCAGTAAACTGATTGGATTTCCGCTGCATACATACGAGGAAACTGTGGGTTCGTGGATGGCTAAATGCAGAGTGCCACGTGTTGCCGTGTTTCACGAGTGCGATCGAATTGCTCTACTTCTAGAAACCATTGGTTTACGAAGAGATCAGTTTTTGGGAGGCAAACCCTTTCTTCCAAAAGCCAAATTACCTCCCATCGCAGATGCCATGACGGCTGGTGTTAACTGGATCGCAGTCGCACCTGGTAGCGTCTGGGCCACTAAGCGTTGGCCCATGGCCAAGTTTGCATCACTTGCTCAGATGTTGCTCGACAAACCCAACACGGGAATTGTTCTTCTTGGGGGAAGTGATGATCGTCCCGCTGCGGACTTCATTGAAGAAGCCTGTCTCCGAACGAGGCCAGAAGCTAAAGAAAAAATCCTCAATCTTGCAGGAAAAACCTCACTGGCAGACCTCCATGGAATTTATCCACGACTTACGCAACTAATCTCCAATGACAGCTCACCTATTCATTATGCGTCAGCGTTTAATGTTCCAACCGTTGCAATCTTTGGTTCAACTGTACCGGCGATGGGATTTGCACCTCTTGCTAATATGAGCTCCATTGCTGAGATAAAACTTGATTGTCGCCCATGTAGCGATCACGGACCCGCGTCTTGTCCCCTAGGACACTTCAAATGTATGAACGATCTCGACGTCAATCACGTGCGAGACTTGGTTGAAAAAAACTTTAAATCTAAAAATCTTGATTAAAAATAAAAGGGGCAGACATCCGTCCGCCCCTCCCGGTCTACCCTGAATTAACTCGCTCGATCAGCAGTCACCGGTCCCCAGAGATGAGGCGGTAATTTAAGTATATCCCCTGCATCGATCGGGGCAGAATCACGGCTTGGGTGACTGCCCCAAAACCTCGCACTTGGCTCCTTTTGCAGCTCACCTTTTAGCCCTTGGCGCATCCGGATCTTATGTTTAGACGCTGTCCAGCGATCCTTGGTCCTTCGCATCTGCCCGTCCAGCTTCTGAACAAGCTCGTCGATAAGCGAAAATTCATTCTGCCCACGAACCGAAGCTTCGACTTCACGACCATTTTGAGTAATCAAAAATGCGTGCATTCTCTTGAACGGACCGTCGGTATCGACCGTGACACGAATCTTTCGAGTATAAGCGTGGAACCTTCGCATTAAATTTGCGAACTTGGATTCCGCAATGTCCTTAAACTCTTTCGACGGTAACATGTGCTTGAACGTAAAACGAACTCTCATAAATTCCTCCTCTAAACGAGATTGACCCTTACGGTTCGATTAACCAGAAACACCTCTCAAGGCTTACATGATAAATATTCCTTGATGAGCTTAAGATAAGTCGAAACCTTCAATCGTCAATCCGTCAAAAGAACGAATTTTTGATTCGAAATTTACTATGATGAATGCCAATTTTTGCAATCATTTTAGCGGGGGGTCATTTCATTTGTATCGCGAGCAGAAAAAAAAGCGTAAAATCTTGCAACGAAAAAACCACCGAAAGATATTTGAAATCTTTCGGTGGTTTTTTCTCGCAAGCTCAACAACATGCTAAACACATTGCCAAGCTGCAAGCCAAAGCTATTTCGCTGAGGAGGACTGCTCCTGCGCCACAGCTGCATCACAGTCTTTTTTACCTAAAGGACCGTAGGTCTTGATGACCTCCTGACCTAGTTTTTTGCCCTCGGGGCTGATCGTAACGATCACATGCGCCCAACCTTTAAGGCTTGGATCCGCCTCATGGACGATCCCATTTTTACAAAGATGCATCTGTCTGTTCTTCGGTGCACTGCCATTTCCTGGGGTCGTTGGTTGATCAGCTGGCTTAACAGCACAAACTTGCTGACTTCCCACGACTATACAATGCCCCGGAGGCAACCAGATGGTCCGGTCTTCGTAGCCTGCATACGCCATCACTGGAGCAAGTGCAAACGCCGCCAGAGCAAACTTCTTCAGAGTCAGTGTTGTTTTCATCTAGTGATTCCTTTCAATTTAATTGTCTCAATTCGAAGCTGAACTCGCCAAATTGCTCGCAAGCCACTTCGCGGTTTCGGCAACAGATAAACCTTTTCTAGTTGCATAGTCCTTCAACTGGTCTTGCTGGATCTCACCCACTCTAAAGTACTTAGCCTCCGGATGCGCGAAATAGAGACCACTTACTGAGCTTGCGGGCGTCATTGCAAAACTCTCTGTAAGTTTTACACCGGTCCGAGCCTCCGCATCCAGCAATTTCCAAATTTTTGACTTTTCCGTGTGGTCTGGACAAGCGGGATAACCTGGAGCGGGGCGAATCCCGCGATAGGACTCGCGAATCAAATCGTCAATCGCAACAACTTCGGAGGGTGACTCGTATCCCCACATTTCACGCACCTTCTTGTGCATAAGCTCAGCCAAAGCCTCGGCAATTCTATCGCCCAAAGCCTTGGCCATGATACTTGAATAATCATCGTGGCGCTGCTCAAACGCCTGAGCGTACTGTTCAACCTCTTGCCCAGTCGTCACCACGAATGCTCCCATCCAGTCCTTACGACCCACGGTCTGCGGTGCGACATAATCCGCAAGACACTGATAAGGACCTGGCTCGGATTTTTGACGCTGCTGTCTCAGGAAACACAACGTCTCGACAACGTCGCGCCGCGTTTCGTCCTTAAATAGCAGCACATCATCGCCGCTAGCCTGCGCGGGCCAAATACCAATCACAGCTTTTGGCTTAAAGCGCTTGTTTGCGATGATGTCTGATAGCATTCGCTGGGCATCTGCAAATAACTTTTTGGCCTCAGCACCAAACTTCTCACTCTCAAAAATTTTGGGGTAGATGCCCTGAATCCCCCAGGTCCAGAAAAACGGGGACCAGTCTATGTAAGGAACAATTTTTTCGACAGGTAGGTCTGAGAACTCAAAGACCCCTTTGTTAGAGGGTTCGTCGATCCGAGAATTCTCCCAGTCCACTTTTAAACGCTGTTTTTTGGCCACCTCGTAAGCCAAGAAGCTTGCCTTGGACTGAGACTCATTCCAGCGAGTGCGCAGAACATCCTGAGATTCGCGATGTTCCTTCAAATAGGAAGCCTTTTGCGTTTGACTGAGAAGGGACGAGCATACATTGACGACTAGCGACGCGTCACTTACATGAATAATGGGTCCTTTGTATGCAGGAGCAATCTTAATGGCTGTATGAGCCTTGCTGGTCGTTGCGCCGCCAATCAGCAGCGGAATGTCTAGGCCGAGACGCTCCATCTCGCTAGCCACATGAATCATCTCGTCCAGCGAAGGAGTAATCAAACCCGACA
>JBIIGV010000073.1:0-14122 GCA_044236265.1 Oligoflexales bacterium | reverse complement strand
AAGAGCAAAAAAATCAGGATGAAGCTTGGCGCGGTTTTCCTTGCATGAAACAAAAATTGAATGAAATGACTTCTTAAACTCAGAGAGCTTAAAGACGACCGCGTCTTGATCTCCTGAGCCAAAGTGAGCTCTAAAGATATCTGCCGCGTGCTCCAGGTTCATCTGGCGAAGGCCAGTCTTGAAGGCTTCATGATCGTCTAAATAAAAACCCTTATACATCAAGCTTACGGCCCCTTTAAATTCCGGATTCCAGCGGTAATAGATCGAGTTGGGAGACCACGTCGACATTGACGAAAATGACTGCGCTCGAAGATCCAAGATATTGACGTCACAGGAAAATAATTGCGCAAAATAGAGCTGTAAGACTTTTTCTCCAAAGATTTTTTTATCGTCGTTCGAGAGCTCTTGAATCCAGCTTTTATTGGCGGTCTTCTCGCCGGGGGCAAGCTTTACAGCAAGAGGGTCTGCGATCTTGCTTTGGATCTCATCGCAGATAGTTTTAAACAATGGCTTATTTGCATAATCTTTAGCAATCTTTGCAAAAACACTGGCCATGCCTAATGTGGGTACGACGTCAAAAAAAACTGGCGAGACAAAGTCTGTGAGCATCTCCCAGTCGGTGCCTTTGAGGCTATTAAGAAGAGTTTTTAGCAAGTTTTTTCCTCTGGTGAACTTATGCAATTCGTTGTGAAATCTTTTTACTTAGACAATCACTGCCGAGCATCTTACCATGAGTGTTCGGAGGGTTGATATGAAAGCTTTTGCAATGGGACTAGGGCTAAGTTTGGGGCTTCTCTTTTCGTCAGCTGGATTTGCCTTAGACAAGTCGGTATATGAGTTTGACGTGAAGACCATTAAAGGAAAGACTGAAAGTCTTTCTGCTTATAAGGGCAAAGTTCTTTTGATCGTTAACACCGCGTCTGGCTGTGGTTTTACGCCTCAGTTTAAAGGTCTTGAAGAGGTTTACACAAAGTATAAGTCCAAGGGTCTTGTGGTTCTTGGTTTCCCTAGTAATGATTTTGGTGGACAGGAGCCTAAGTCAAACAAGGAGATCAAAGAGTTTTGCGAGCTAAATTACAAAGTAGACTTCCCTCTTTTTGCGAAAGTGCCTGTGTCTGGGCCTGAAAAGATTCCTTTGTTTAGATATCTGACCGATACGGCTGGAAAAGAGTTTAAGCGGGAGATTGACTGGAACTTTGAAAAGTTTCTTGTGAATCGCAAGGGCCAACTGACAGCCAGGTTTAAATCTGCAGCCGATCCTACAAGTAAAGAAATTGTCGAGAGGATCGAATCACTAATTAACGAGAAAGGTCCGTGATCCATGATTTACGAAAGCTTAAGTGGGAAGCATTTTTTTATTTCTGGTGCCACCGGAGGCATTGGTTCCCTGCTGGCAAAAAGACTTGTGGGTCACGGTGCGAAGGTTTTTCTGGCGGCGCGAGATGAGGGAAAACTGAATGGACTTATGGCTGAGCTGGGTGCTCCCGGGGCCGTCATCGACGGCGCTGATTTTGAAAGTTATGAAAACGCTGTGAATGCAGCAGTGGCCGTGGCCCCCATCAACGGGGCGGTCTGCTGTACGGGATCTTTGATTTTAAAATCGGCCCATGCGACCACACAAAAAGAATTTGAAGCCACCATGGCGGCTAACGCAACCAGTGCTTTTGGATTAACGCGTGCTGCCGGCAAGGCCATGATGGACCAGGGAGGAAGCATTATTCTGGTGGCTTCTGCGGCGGCGCAAATTGGCTTACAAAACCATGAAGCCATTGCCGCAGCCAAGGGTGCGGTCATGGGTCTTACGGTATCGGCTGCTGCGACTTATGCTCGCAGCAAAATCAGGGTTAACTGTATTTCTCCTGGACTCACGGAGACTCCCCTCACCTCGCGATTATTTGCCAGTGAGCCATCTCGTAAGGCCTCAGAGTCCATGCACCCGATCGGCAGACTTGGAAAGCCAGAGGATGTTGTCGAAGCCATGCTTTGGCTGCTATCGGATGCCTCTAGTTGGGTCACAGGTCAGACGATTGGTATCGACGGCGGACTAGGAACCCTGAAAACTCGCTAATTGGTGACTAAATCGCGGGAAGACTTTGAGCTACGCGGCAATGGCTAGTCCATGCCTAAATGTGACGCGTCGCCTCTTCTCGAGAAAGCTTTGAAATAATTCAGCTGACATGCCGTCATGGTTTAGCCACGAGTCGATGTCTTGTTCATCTAAGATGATGGGACAGCGGTCGTGTCCGGCCTGTTCGATTTCTGCGGTGGGTTCATCTGTGATGACTGCAAAGCCAGCTTTGCCCGCCAAATCTTGATCCTCGTGAGCATATGAAAAAATTACGGGTACAATCAGATCGTTGCCGTCTTCTGGCTTGAACTCAATGATGATTTGCCGGTCAATGGCGGGCTTTTTTTCTGTGGGAGTGGGCTTCCATATTTTTCCTTCAGAAATAATTTTTTGTTTCCTCGTCTCGGCTTGTCGTGCAAATTCTTTTTCAATGTCACTTAGTCTTACCACGCCAGCCGTAAGAAGATCTTTTACAGCCACCCATTCGTAAAATCCGTTTAACACCACCACGCCGTGATGCTTCATGAAGGCGTTACCCCAAAAGGTGCTCGTGAGGTTATCTCGTCTGGCATTAAAAGATGAGTACTTGCTTGGGTCTTTGATGTGGGTCGGGGGAAATGCTCCGTAACGCATGACCTCGCTCACTCGCTTGCCGTGTTGATTAAAGATCACTGGCGCGTAGTAGCCAGGATAAATTCTTTCTTTGAGTGGTGGGAAATCTTTTGGGTTCTTAGTGCTAGCCTCCGTATAAGCATCCACCTGCTCTTTAACAGCCAAGGCTCCGTAGCGGCGGCCTAGATATTTAAGGTCTTGTTTGACGAGTGCGCTGTAGCACATGTTTCATGCCTCGATTTGTGATACATTCAGAAGTCTTGATCTCGTGGTGGGGGCTGACATGCAAAAAATTTTTAGTCTTATGATGTGCATAGCCTGTGGATTCTCCTTTGAGGCAACTGCTGAGGAGGCCTCTGACGCTCGATCATCGGATAAAAAGGCTATCTTTGTCGACATTAAAGACATCGACTCAACCATCATGGTCGATGCTCGCTACGCAGGTTCTGCAAACTTTACCGGTAAAGTGGTCCCTGGCTATAAGGCTTCAAAGTGCCTTCTCACAAGTCAGGCCGCGATCGGTCTAGCCAAGGCGCAGGCCGTATTAAAGACTATGGGCCTTAGTCTAAAGGCATATGATTGTTATAGACCGCAGGAAGCGGTGACGGCTTTCATGGCTTGGGCTAAGGGCAGAGATAATCCAAGGCTAAAACGCTTTTACTATCCTAAGGAAAATATCGAAAAGCTATTTGAGCGTGGCTACATCGCAGAAAAGTCGGGCCACTCTCGGGGAAGTACCATTGATCTAACGATTGCTCCTGCCGGTGTTACGAAGCCTTTGGCGTCTGTGCCTTCAGGATCATGCTTTACGGTTCCGGGCCTCTATGACCGTGATGGCTCACTCAATATGGGGACATCCTTTGATTGTTTTGATGAACGCTCTTATACAGCAGACGATCAGATTACGCCCGCGTCGCGTGCCCATCGATTGTTACTAAAGACTGTCATGGAGCAGGCAGGCTTTAAAAACTACGAAAAAGAATGGTGGCACTACACGCTCGCCGAAGAGCCATTTACGGATCGTTATTTTACAGAACCCGTCCAGTAATTTAATTGGTCCCATCCGACTAATTCTTTTTTTGCGCCATGTAGGCTTCAAGAGATTTTCTGGCGCGATTTTGGACTTTTTTCTGAAGCACGGGCGTCCATCCAAGTAAAAGTCCTGGAACTCCCAATGCCTGCCTTGACCATCGCCAGAAGCTGAATTGATCAGTGTGCTTTGTAATCTTTCCATCTTTGATCACTAAAGTTGCCAGGACCTTGTTGTGAACTTGTTGGCCTGTTCCTGTAAATGTATACCGAGCATCCCAACGGACTTTGTGTGTGTCACCGTCTGATGAAATTATTTCGTATGTGACAGCCAGGTCGGCTCCCTTTTCACACAGCATGCGCCACATGGATTTTGCATATTCGCCGCGAAGTTGAGGAAATACTGGGTCTTGAAATTCAACGTCATCGGCGTAGAGCGAGGCCATCGTTTCGCCATCTCGTGCGCAAAATGCGTCATAAAAGCTTTTAATTGGTGCCATCTGACTGTTTTTCATTTTATTTAATACGATTCGTAATTGGTGCCATCCGACTGATTATTCATTTTCCAAATGTATCGCTTAATCAGTCGGGTGGCACCAATTAAGTGGCACCAATCAGCGCTGTTTCACGCGAAAGATCTTCATGTGTAGAAGACGTGACTATGACGTGTTATTGGCAATTAAGACTAGTGTGGTAATTCCGAATATTTCGCGCTCCCTTTGTTGCCTCTTTCGCGAAAATACTGAAACTCAGTCCGTAGTTTTGTCCACCAATAGCGGCACTAAGTGGGAATGCTCGGGTAAACTCGAAAATGAATCTGGCGCATCGCTATATTTTACAGTCGGTGAGGAACTACGAGCAAAGCTTACCGGTTTCAATGTGATTGTTGAGTCGAATCTCGATAAATCAAAGGCTAAGAAAGTCAACGGGCGAACTTTTTATCGTGCAGTGATTGAAGCAAAAAGAGACGACGGTTATGAAGCTTCGTCTGATGAGCCAATCGGGGCCGTGACCTCTCAAGCAGCGCGATGCGCTAGAAACCATTTTATTTCAGATGGACTATTTCTTGCCCTTTATTTGTCCGTCGATTGACTGACTCGAACACTTGAAGCGTAAAATTTTGTACCCGCGCTTCTTTTCGTTTTTAAGATGCCCTTTCTCAAAGATCCGCTTTCGCCAAAGCCTAAACCCGGAAGGAGAGAGCTGAGTTCGCATGACTTTGACAAACTCGTTCGGTGTCAAATTGAACTGAGTATAGATGGCCTCAAAGGATGTCCTGTCCTCCCATCCCATCCTGACCATCCTCGAAAGATCTTCAGGGGAAAAGAGTGCTAATTTAGCTTTAAGTGATTTCGTTATACCCAATGTTTTGAGACTTTTATCAAAGTAGTTTTTGTGACGCGACCATACTTTATTTTACTCTCAATAAGTACTACAAATGGTGTGAACAGACAGTCCGTTCGATTCATACAATTAATTTGAGGTATTAGGTGAATAAACCTTTAAAAATAAACGTCTTAAACCAGCCTTTAAAGAGTTGCTGCGATGATCCTAAGACCGGTTTTTTTCGCGATGGTTTTTGTCGCACTGACGATCAGGATCTTGGCAGGCACACAATCTGTGCAATTGTTACGCAAGAGTTTTTAGATTTTAGCCTTCGAAAAGGCAACGATCTCATCACTCCGAGTCCAAGGAATTCTTTCCCTGGACTCAAACCAAATGATCGCTGGTGTCTTTGCGCTCAGCGATGGCAGGAAGCTTTTGTTGCTGACCGTGCGCCGAAAGTAGATTTGCAGGCAACGGATATCAAAGCTTTGGATTATGTATCGCTGGATGCATTGAAACGTCATTCTCACGTCGACTTGCAGTAGAAATAAGGACGCCATCTACCCACTCCGAGTTGTCGTATCTCTTGTCAGTATATCGAGATATGCTTGGCAGTCATAACGACGTCGGCGTTGTTTGCCAGTTATTAATGGGTGGCACCAATTAGCTTTATCGGCGTAGAGCGATGCCATCGTTTCGCCATCTCGTGCGCAAAATGCGTCATAAAAAATTTTAATTGGTACCATCCGACTGTTTTCCATTTTTTTAATACCGAACGTCTCCATGGAGATGCTTACTTCTTCTAATCAAAATAAACTGGGCGTCCTTTTCCGAATTATTTTCAATATAATGATCGTTCTGCGAATTTGCCGCAAAGCAAACGTAGTCCCCACCAGCGAGAGTGGCTTTTTCCGTTCCTTCAAAAACTTGTAGCTCGCCTTTGGTCACCAGGATTATCTCGTCTTGAAGTTGATGCCGATGGGGGGCAGACGCCTTCTTTCCAGGTCCTAAAAGTTCACTAGAAACAAATAGTTGATCTGTTTCAAATAAGATTGACGATAGGGCGTACGGATAGTCTTTGGTTTGGCTAGGATTCTTGTGCACAATCTCTTTGCCACGAATTATCTGCATTTAGCTCCTCGTTTTTTATTGAGTCTATTCCATTGGCGCTGATTAATTAAACCTTTCACGCCGTTTTGTCGTTAAACCACTTAGCAGATTTTGGCCTGCGGTGTGGGCAACCGGGCCAGCAACAGGGTCGCTTTTTGCCAGCCTTCAAATCATCTTGCGCCCGTTCAATTCGCTTAATCCGCGTTTCTACTTTTTTTGCCGATATGACCCAGCAGATCCACTCATTCTGCGCAAGGGGTGTCAGTTCACCCCACACCTTCTTGATCGCAGGCGTTGCATTAATTGCCTTCAGCAGATCAGCTGGTAAACTATGGACAGGTCCAGGCAAGATTTTGGTTGTTTTCTTTGTCATTGTGCTTCTCGAAGTATCTAGATGGATATGAATTATTAGGGCGGAGCCATTTTCTTCCATATCCAATTCTTCATCTAAGTAGTGCCTATTTTATCAGCCTTAATTTGTGCCATCCGACTGATCATTCATTTTCCAAATCTATTTCTTAATCAGTCGGGTGGCGCCAATTAATCAGCTTACTTTGTACATAAAACGGGAGCACTTTTTGAATTCCGCTTACATTCAATTGTTCTAACATCGACTGCCGCCATTTTACACTCGGCTGTACAGCCATTAGTGCACATCAACATTTTGAACGGCACCGATGCCGGGAGATATCCCGCCTGCTTCCAGTATTCAAAACCCGCTGTTCGCCAGTCGTAGTGGACACTTAAATGCAAATGGCGGTTTCCTTCACCAGTCCATCCAGTTGTTCCCTCAATACCAATTTTTTGACCGACTCTAACTAGATCACCAGTTTTAACGAGGGTACGCTTGAGATGCGCGTAAAATAAAAGATGACCACTGTCGGTCAAAATTTTCACCGCGTTGCCAAAACCAAGTCCACACTGATCATTTTCGTTATTGCAATCATTAAACGCGATGACTCGTCCCTCTGCACTTGAAAGAATTGGTACTTCAGACGATGATCTTTCGGATTGGAGATCAAGAGCAAATGCGGTATTTAGCCAAGTATGGCTATTACCGGGAGGAGATAAAGGTCCTTGATCGCACACAACTGGATTTATAGATTCAAAAGGAAATCCTAGCTCAAACAGTTCCTCTTTGAGATTGCTACGACATTCTGTTTTGCCCTTATCGACATTAATACAGAACTCACCTTGTGGACATGTATTAGATTGACCGTAATTGCAAGCAGAAGCTGCGGTTTGCTTCAAATCTGATTTAGACAAAAATATACAGCCGTGTAGAAGTGTTCCTAAGACAAAACTAACAAAAATTTTGGCCAATTCAATCTCCGTAATTAATTTGTGTAATTAATTGGTGCCATTAATTGGTGCTATCCGACTGATTATTCATTTTCCAAATATATCGGTTAATCAGTCGGGAGGCACCAATTAGCTACTAGGGAAGCTGCCGCATGCCCCTATGCTAGCGAGCGGAGGGCTCGCGCTACGGCTCTTATGAAGGGGGTCTCATCTTTAGAACTTTCTTGAACAATAAAAACACTTTGTAGCCGGTCTTTTTTGGGAATGGGGCAGTCTAGCTCTTTTAACTCAAACTTATTCTTAACTTCCTCGTTTTGAAGACCAACGACAAATTCGGGAAGATAAGCGACTGCCTTGCCCCGTCGACACAACTCTAAAGCCGATTCCATCATGGTCACTTTGAAGGCGGTCCTTCGGGGGAATTTGTGATCCGGCCAACCATCCAGACCCATGACTTTTGATGGAGTCCCCTGAACAAGATCATTGGGTATGACAAAGGGCAATTCGCTAAATGGTATTTTTAGAAAAGCTTCATTTCCAAAAATACCCATTCGTATTTTTGTGACTTCTGTGAAATTAACATTTCGTCTCGAGATCGGATGATAGGTAATACCAACATCAATAAGCCCATCACAAATAGCGTCTTCCAGGCGACCAGGCGTGAACTCGTGCAACTCGAATTCCGGAAGGGTGATTTGTTTCAAGAGATGACCAACAAAATATGTGGTAAAAACTTCAAATGATCCGATGCGAAGAATCGTCTCTCGAGCCTGCCCCTTAAGCAGGGAGGGGATGGCTAGCCATTCGTTCAAAATTGGCTCAGCGCTGGCTCGGAATTTCTTACCCGCTTCGGTGAGGCGAAGTCCTCGTCCTTCTCTTTCGAGTAACGGCAAACCCACTTCTTCTTCAAGTACGCGCACCGCTTTCGATAGGGCAGGCTGTGAAATTCGTAAAATCTCCGAGGCTTTGATAAGGGAGCCACAGTTTGCCACAACACAAAAATAACGAACTCTATTTATATCCATAGGTTATATATAATTAGTTTAAATTGAATTTTGTTCAATAATTAAATTGTCTAAATGTTACTTCGCGGCTGCCAAAGCTTTTGTATGGCTGCAGCTGAAAATTAAGGAACAAGGAGTACAAAAATGAAATCGAGAAAATGGAAGCTAACTGCGTTGGCACTGGCGGGACTAGTACTGTTAGGGGCGACCGCAAACGCCACGCCCGAAGGATTCACAAGTGAAGGGCGTTACTCTTGTAAAGCTTCTTGGGATTGTTTTGCCAGATCCTTCGAGATGGCTGAACAAGAAGCGATTTTGAAGGCGGAGGCTATCTGCGCCCCTGTTCACGATACCGAGCGCGTGGGTCCATTTGAATACGAGGATTGTTCATATGGGAATGAAGTCTGCTTTATTGCTCGCGCTGAGTTTCGGTGTTTTGGCTGGTGAGTCGGCTTGAAATATCCGGGTTTGATTCTCTCCGAAACGCGTCCCGTCCAACCAACAAGCAAACCGCAGAATTAGGAAGTTTGAAGCTGCTAAACTTCCTGATTCATTCGAAAAAAACAACCACCATCCATCATCCGGACGGCGGTTCGTTTGATAAAACTGGTGGAGCCGGCGGGAATCGAACCCGCGTCCATACACGCGTCGGAAAAAGCACTACATGTTTAGTCTTATGATTTGTCCTCTTGCCTTACGCGCCCATAGACAGGCTCATCCGACCGCAGCCTGATTGTCGTCATGCCTGACTCTCCAGACGGAAGAGCCCGACACCAAGCTACATCGATTGCGCCATCCCCAAAAGCCGTAGCCGCTTTTAGTTCGACGGCAGCTTAATTAAGCTGCGAGTGCGTATTCGTTGCCGAATAAGCGTTGGTACGCCTTTAATAACCGGGTGACGTCCCCACCCCGGACATGCGCTTTGACTCGACGACCGTGCATGTCGAAACCATGACGGCCCCCTCGAGGGAAAACGCTCCAATATAATACAGAAACCCCGAGCTCACAAGGGGCTCGGGGCTGAGAACATCTATTCAAACATTTACCAAGGAAGCCGTTTATCTAGCTCTCAATGAGCTGATGCCGTAGAGTCCACCAGAGTCTGGTGCGGATAAGGCGCTGTTACTTGGTCGAGGCTCATAGTCAGGCGTCACGCGATTTATCTCACGATTGGTCATGAAAAGCTCGTTTTCGCTTTCTGAGAGTGCTAGTCCAGCGCCGCCAGGGATCAGTTTACTGAGGTCTCCAAGAGCGCTTAAGCCTCCGCCGCCACCAAGCATGCCACAACCTGACATCAAGGCTGACGCCAAGAGCACTGCATGAAATACGATGGTTGAAAGGTTTGTTTTCACAGTTTTTATCTCCAAGATAAAAGCCTTACCGTTACTTTGCCTTGTAAGCTCCGTACAAAAAGCCACCATCTTTTTCTGTTTCGCCACTAGTTGCCCAGCGGTAACCAAGCTTTTGAGCAACGCTGTCAGGGGCAGCCATATACATGGCCTCTTCGCCTTCATCAAGTGCGAGGCCGCCACCGCCTAACATACCCATGAGAGGTCCGAGTAAAGCGCAACCACTGCTAAGGGCAGATGCCATCAGGATCACTAAAACAACTTTGTGCTGTTTAATCAGTTTCATGAGACCAACCTCTCCTTCGTGGATTACTTCTTAACACGGGCCTTGAATTCATCAATTTGCTGCTGACTAGGGCTTACGACCATTGTGACCATGTCACTGGCATCGGTCTTACCGCAGTCGAGCGTTCCTTTGAAGCCTGAGCTTTTTGCTGTGGAGCGGACTCCAAATCCAGCAAATTTTCCGTCGATATAAACAGCTGCTCCAGTGTCGTAGTTCTTGCCGTCCGGAGATCCACACAGGCCCGATCCTGTGAATTCCCAAATTTGCTGCGCAACGTCTTTGGATGAACCAATCAGTTGACGCAGTGGAGTGTATTCTGCAGATGATTTATTCAATGCGTCAATCGGCGCAAAGTTTCGTTTCATAACTGACGGAAGTGATGGGCCAAGAGCAAACTCTTTACCTCGAGATCCACCTACAATATTTTCACCAAAGCCAACCACGATCGCACCTTTGATCGCTGCTGGCTCTGGGCGCTCCTCAGCCGTCATGAGTTGAGGAACAGCCATGTTTGCGAGAGCAGGATGTGCAGTTTTCGGGATGGAGAACATGATAAAGCTCGTGTTGGCATCTCTCAGATTGAGGCCTTTTTCTGTCACGAGCGGACTTTCAAGAAATATTTTCTTTGCGTATCCCTCAACTTCGGCATTGCGAGCTGACCCAGTAGGTTCTGCTTTAATTCCTACTGCAAGCATGGAAGAACTTCTTTTTTGAGTGTCCTCAAAGGTACCATTTTGGACCATGGCGACCGCAGGGAAGTCGATAGCGTTTGATCCATTGCTTAAGAAAACCTTAAGGTTAATTGTCTTATATACTGGAAGAGTTGCCTTGCCGCCGCTTTCAAAGAAGGCGTCTGCAAGACTGAGAATCAGCGCATATGAATTCGGAAGGCCAATGTCCACAATTGTGCCGACGTTTCTGATAGAAGATTGCTTTTTAGCAAAGTCTGTCCCTGTCATTTCAACATAGAGGGTGCCTGGGTACTTCTGGTGGAGATCGAACTGGCCACCAGCAACGCGAAGTGCGCTTCGGTCTCCCATGTCGCAGCTAGTGGTCAGCAGTGCGGCTGTGCTCAGCAACGCCACCATCGACCGGCGAAGACATTTAACTTTATTTGACCTAGACATCTTTTATCCCCCTTGCTGCGATAGCAAACCGCCCGGACACCTGTTAAGGGAGTTATCGGAGGTGATCAGAAGATGCTGAAATAAAATTTATAACTAATTAATAATATTGATAAAATATGACCCTTTTAAGGCCTGGCGCTATGACTGAACCAGGTGTCCTGAGCTTGCATTGATTATTTTCAAGTATTTAGGTTGGTTCACTCATTCCGACGGGCTGATTTTTCGATAGCTTTGCGCGGGTTGCGTTTGCGGTTTTCGCCAATGAGGAGTCCACAATTGCAAATAGGAGTTTTGTCATAACGGCCAACTTATCATCGCTAAGATACTCCCAGCTTAACCCAGCCTGATCACCCGAGATGAGCACCCGGCGAACTCGCGCGGATATCCTGAGGATATCTGCCTCACCTTTTACATACTTCGAAAGGGGCAGATGGACCATGATTTGGTCGCGGGTCGAAAAATTGTGAACACCACTTGTGGTGGAGATCAGCGCTCCATGTAAACTGAAATCAATCAGGCGACCTTCATATTTGACATCACCTGTATCTAGCACCTGAAAATGCATTGGCATGTCGACCTTAAATCTCTTAGCTCGTCGGCGGAACTGCGTTTCAATCCCTGACTTTATTTTTCTGAAGATATCATGGCGCGGCACATCCTCGTGTTGCACGTATTCATCAACTTCATGCCAAGGAAGTAGTTCACGCTGGTAGTCATCTACAAGAGCTGGGGCGTTGGTCGTCAGGAACAGGGTGGGCATGGGACCATCTGTTTTTGTCTCTTTTAGTTTGCGTACAATAGCCAGCGTCTCAGCCCTTGGCACAAATTCGTCGTGAATAATCGTCAAAATGATATTTCTCGTTGAATATCGCAAAACCTCTTCTGGATTTTTTGCGATTACGAGACTGATTTTCGAGTATTGGGTCTTCATGAATTTCTGAATCGCGGCGACCGTGTCTTCGTCAACGCCGTCACCGGCGGCAAGAATGACGTAACTTTTTCTCTTCTTCTTTGGGGCCTGCAAGAACTCTTCAATCGCCTGGCCTGATTTGCCTTTAGATTTTGAATCCTCTGCGCCCGAGGCATTCTTTATGGAGTTAGAGTCGGCCATGAATTGTCCTCAACTGTATGTCTTAAAGAGATCTATTATCGTCTTGTGATCCCATCGACGTGCGATCTTTTTGTCTTCCGGCATATGTTCGCCAAGCCTGCTGCGGGAGATCTTCCGTTGGGCCGAGATTTTTCTCAAAATCACTCCAGGCGTCACTCATTGCTGCTAGTTTCAATAGGTCGTCGTTTGATTCCGCCGCCTTTTGCTGAGCAGTCAGAATAATATAGGACAGTGCAATTGCTTGCTGGGAGCTTGTGAATGTATTCGGCAGTCTGGATTTCAATCCATTTGCATTCTGCTCGATTTCTGCAAAGCGATTTGCAATATTTCTGTCGCCTTGAATGGCTGGTAGATTTTCTACTTGTACAAGCTGAATATTGGTTTCTATTAAAGGAAGTAAATCGGTTTTACCCAACTTGGTAGCCAACGCAGCCATTTTCTGCAGGGCCTGAAGTATGCCATCCGACTTCCCCCTCTGATTTTCAATCGTGATGATAAATTCAAGATCAGAAAGAGATGACGTGCTTTCATCAAGGGAGGCAGTCAAAATTTTGATGGCTTCATCGGGATTACTTTCAGCTAGATATTTTCTGGCAAGACGTCGACCTTTGTGCTCTGACTTTATGGATACTAGAGTGCCTAATTCGTTAGTCAGATTGTCTTCTATTGAAGAGGCTCCATGAACAATTTTTTGAACTTTATTGCCAATAAGTTTGGATAGATCTTCAGCCGTAAGGTGGCTTGCAGCATCAAGTGAAATGCGCGCGCCTTTTGGGCTGATTTTTTTGATACTGGCTGACATCGGTCCGTGGGGTGTTTCAACCGAAATACGGTCAGATTTGTCGATAAACTCCCCTTTTATGGCAATATCTAGCTCTCTGTTTTTTACTGCAGCCACAGTTCCTGGCCACGGGAGCTTCGCGTAGAGATTTCGTAGAGCGGAGTCGTAGGCTCGAAGCCACTGATCTTCTGTAACAGAAGACAATGGCAGTGTTGTGTAAATTGATTCAGCAATCTTTCCCTTGCTGGTTATGGCAATGATTCCAAGTTCCAGAGCCTGATTGCCCTTTCTGACATTTGGAAGTAAGGCCAGAGCGTTACTGGAAAGGTTTGCGTGACTTCGAACGCTTTCCGTCAAAATCTCATTTTTAAACTTGTTTTGAAGCGCGCTATCAAGGAGTTCAAAGTCAAGCAGACCACTTTCTTTAGACACGTCATGACTTAGGTGAATGGGGTAGCGGAATAACTTTGTCCAACCCTCGGTCGACCCATCGGACACCGTGACGTTTAAGTCGAGATCCTTTGCGTCTTGGACTTTGCGGCGCACACTTGTACCGGTTGACGCGTGAGTGATGTCAACTTCAAAAGGAAACTTCGAGTCTACCGGTATAGACACAAATCCCGCGCTGTCTGACGTGACGGCGTTGCGATTTTGATTTCTAATCTTGACGTAAAATCCGGCTGCTGGCTTTGTTTCAAAGGGACTTGCCAGGGAGATTCTTGCATCAAGACTACTTCCCTGTGTCATGTTTAAACGATGGTTGTCATTTTCTTTTACGGCTAACGTCGTGGAGGTCGTCTGATATCCGGTTTTTTGCGCCGTTAACGTCCCTTCTCCCGGAAGAGAGGCCTGAACCTCAAGTACGCAGCGACCGCGGTCATTACTGACACATTTGGCGCTCAATCCGTTTTGATTGGTAAACGACACACGCACATCATTCAGTGGGAAGCGTCCTGAGTACACATGGACAGTGAAAATGGCAGATGGAGCGGCTGTGACAGTCTTTAGATCTGACGA
>JBIIGV010000198.1:0-3830 GCA_044236265.1 Oligoflexales bacterium | reverse complement strand
CTTTGCCGTACACCACCTGTTTTTGAAAATCATTTTTAAGAGGTCTGGCAGGGAGCTTACGGGGTTTGTAAGAACCCTTGATTTGGATCAGATGCGACTGGTCATGACCGAAGCCCCGACCCGGGGTGAAACGCTTGAAATGAATCTATCATCACTTCCTGGATTTCCCAGTGATAAGACTTTGGTTGTCGGGACGGTTGCCAAAGTAAAACCAATAGGTGGCCAAAACCATAATTATTTGGTGAGTCTGAAATTAAATGTTCCTGGTTCATCGATGACTCTGCAAGACTCGATGATTAACTATCTGAAGCATCTACACGCCTAAACATCCTTTTAGCAGTAGGGCACAAACCCAAGATGGCCACTATCACTGGAGATACAAAGCTTTTCGGCCTCTTGAGTCACGGCGTTAAAACCACGTTATCGCCGGCAATCCATAACCATGCAGCAAATTTATTTCGCAAAGACCTCGTATACCTTAATTTTGACATCACAGCAGACAAAGTCGCTTCATTCCTCGATATCTTTTGGCACATGGGTGGACAGGGCCTAAACGTTACGATGCCCCACAAAAACCTTGTCGCGTCCCTGGTAGAGTCCGAAGGACTCGCCTCCGTTAACACACTCTCGAGAACCCAAACCGGTTGGGCGGGACACTCGACCGATGGGGCCGGATTTTTACGAGCACTTGAGCGCTCTAATGCCACTATAGACGACTTTGAGATGGCGATTGTGCTAGGTTCAGGAGGCGCCGCTCAAGCAGTCGTATCAGCTATTACGCTAGCCTCAAACGATAGACTACTACCAGTCATCGTCCATCGACGCTCACGATCAAACGATCAACGACTTCACGTCAACGACCAGCGAGTGACCGCGCAGATGCTCACCTTACGAGATATCTCAGCAGAGTCTTTTTGTGATTCCATGAAGCAAACTCAAGGACAACGTCGTTTAGTCATTCAGGCTACCAGCGCTCCAAAGACAGGAAACTCTTTGGAAAACATGATCCCTGCACTTGATTACATGTCAAACGATGATCTTTTTGTAGACCTAATTTACGATACACCCAGTGCCTTATACTTCGCTGCTATCGCGCGGGGACTTCGCTGCCAAGACGGACTTCCCATGCTGATTGAACAGGCGCGACTCAGCCAACAAATTTGGTGGGGGAAGGCGGCATCATATGATGATTTGCTCTTAGGAATAAAAAACTCCGGCTGGCGAAGCTAGGCTCACTCGGCCGGAGTCCAATTTTTTTCGTCGGATGAGTTAAAGCTTGAAAACCATATCTTCACGCTGCCCCGCGACCATGATTTCGCGAGTCTCAGTCTTATCACCTGATGTTACCGTCAATTTGTACATCCCGGGTTCAGCAACGATGTGGAATGTTCCATCAGACTTAACTTTGTAAACACGTCCAGATTCCGCTGATACAGCCGACTGGTTCATCGGGGTCAAAGTGACTGTCCCATCTACCGCCATCTGGTTATCAACAGAGACCGAAGCTCGAATGCCGCTTTGGGCAAGACGATCGATCATAAAACCCCAACCAGCGCGGTTTTTTTCCACAGTTCTTTGACGCCAGCTAAACGGGGGCTGAAATCCCTGAGCCGATGAACTGACTTCGATCACGTACGGCAGAACTTGATGCTCATTGTAGTACCAGTCGATATCGCCTCCATCGACCGCGTACAGCAACTCCCATGACGTACCGGGATCGTAAGTTCCAGACGAACCATCTTTTGGCAGTCTACCTGCCAACTGACGACCAAGACTTTCTACAACATCTCGGTCCGGCGTGTGCTCTCCATCACATCCGTAGGGGTAAATGACCAATTCACTATATGAGTGATAGCTGATGGAAAGAACCGGCTTGATCCTATTAACCAGACCCATCATAGCTTGAGTCTCTGGCTCACTTCCTGCCGCCGGACCTCTGTATGTGTCACTGTAGGTGCTGCCGCTACTACCGTTACATGTTCCCCACGCGTAGGGGTAGTTGCGATTGATGTCAACACCATAACCTTCGCGCGTGTTCTTGCGCCACATATTGTTAGCAGTCCAAACTTTATTATTTCCATCAGGATTGACCATGGGAACAATCCAGATCACGTTATCGTTGACCCAACTCTGAGTTCTTGAGTTTGATGCGTACGTGCTGGTCAGCTGATCGATAATATCAATTGCGATTTCGGTCGTCATGACCTCACGCGCATGATGCATCGCATTAAAAAATACGACCGGCTCATTTTCTTCCGCGTCTACGTTATCACTGATTTTTACAGCCCAAATATCCCGACCCTCATGGCTTTTACCAATCGACTCTACTGAGAGGATACCCGGAAAACGGCTGCGGTATTCTTCGAGAATTGTCGTTAACTCGGCGTAGGTTTTGTAACCAGGATCCGGGGCCACCTCGGGATTAACATCTTTTGTTTGAGTGATTTTGCCAAGCTGAAGGGCGCTTAGTTCACCAATCACGGCTTGCCCAACAACCACATCAACAGTTCCATTGGTGACGTCGACACCAGCGATATCAAATCCCTCACTGATCAATTGACGCAGGCCAAGATTATAATCTTTCAGCTTGATCGTGACGATTGAGGCCTTACCGCCTTGCAGGTGCGATCCCACGTGGGCCTGAGCTGTCATAGCTCCACCGACTAGCATCGCGCTCATGAGAGCAATTTTCAAATAGCTTACTTTTCCACGTACCTGTGTTTGCATGCGCGTACTCCTAACGCCACGAATTGTTGTCCATCACCTGGAGAATTTTCAGATTCAGGATTAAACTTAATTTTACCGGCACTGCGAAATGGCCGTCAAATTTTTGGCAAAAATAGATCTCATGAGAAATTCTAATCATAACGAATCACCATTATTGGACCAGATAACGCGAGCTGCTCACGATAACGGGCTTAAATTCATGGGGGTTACATCACTAGATGTGACCCGTGATGGGGAACGCTATCAGACTTGGCTTGACGAGGGTCGTCATGCTGGAATGACTTGGATGGCCAATCATATGGCCATAAGAAACAATCCATCGCTTCTGCATCCAAATGCAAAGTCAGCTTTTGTTTTTGGATTTGACTATTTTCTCGGTGACAAGTGGAGCCTGGGACAGATGGAATTGACTCCCAAAGTCGCTCAATACGCCCGCATTGCTGATTACCATAAGTTCATGCGATCAAAGTTGACCAAAGTCACGAAAAAACTATCGGAGATCCTGGGCGAACAGGAGTCATTCCGTATAACCGTAGACTCTGCGCCCCTTCTTGAGCGAGCAATCGCAGCGAAAACCGGTTCCATTTTCATTGGCAAAAACACCTGCGCCATCCATCCAAAGCAGGGTAGCTTCTTCCTTTTGGGTGAAATCATCAGTACATGGTTTGATCCTGAACTTATTTTGGAAAAACAATCGACCCATCAAAATCGTTCTGAGAGCGGGGGATGCGGAACGTGTCGACGATGCCAGGTGCACTGTCCCACCGGGGCACTGGATCAAGACTACCGTATCGATGCGCGCAAGTGTCTGTCATATTGGACCATTGAGCATCGCGGAGAAATTCCACAGGAATACTGGCAGTGGGTTGCAAGATACATCTTTGGATGCGACATCTGTCAGCTGGTTTGTCCTTATAACCGTCATCGTCCCGCATCACCCGAAAGCCAATCATTGAGCAAGATCGATAGCATTGACCTACTGGAGATGGCCACCATGGATCAGGCCAAATATGAGGAGATATTTGGCGGGACTCCGATGACAAGAGCCAAAAGATCTGGACTAAGACGAAATGCCATCATCGCAGCAACCGTCAGACGGGACA
>JBIIGV010000010.1:0-42670 GCA_044236265.1 Oligoflexales bacterium | reverse complement strand
CAAGGGACGCATTGCCGGCCTCATCCGTGGCAACGACGGCTGCATAATACAAGGAGCTAGATGTCAAATAGTTGATTGTAAATGAATTTCCACCGACTATTCTTCCCGGTGCCTGATTTCCGAATGATTGAACGGCTTCCAGCGAGTCTAGATTATGTGTTTTGGACGTAAAGACCTTGTAAGTGATCTCCCCCTCAAGCGTTAGATTATCTCCCGCCTTTGACCACAAAAATTGCGCTGAATTTGGTGTTTCATTTGAAGCATTTAGCCCTTTGGTTACCTCAGGCGGTGTCGTATCCACGTCAATCGCATCAAGTGAGTAAGCTTTCTTGATCATCCCCTCGCCTACGTAGGCCACGCAAGCTCGATATCTGCCTTGATTTAGAGACCGTAGTTGACCTGCCGTTGGGTTTGCTCCCTCGATCGCATTGGGGGACTCACACGGCTCAAACTCACCGACAAGTGCAACTCCACGTATTAGATCTTGAATTTTTTCCGAAGTGACAAGAAGCTTGGGTTCATCAACAAGATTTATCATGCGCGTCAGAAACGTCTCATTCTGTGGACGCTTCATGATCTTGTTTTGGGTGATGAGATCGGTGTTGTAGACGACAAGACCTTTTGGGTCTTTGACGCACTTTCCCGTCGAGTCACAATTTGCGACGCCAGCACCAGCT
Organism: Oligoflexales bacterium; assembly: GCA_044236265.1. Lineage (GTDB taxonomy): Bacteria > Bdellovibrionota_B > Oligoflexia > Oligoflexales > RGVZ01 > CAMDKS01. The sequence continues at coordinate 41,993 of JBIIGV010000010.1, read as the reverse complement.
GTCATTTTGACTTCAACTGAGGTTGAGGGAACACCACAGGACATGGTCATCGCAAGTAGCAACGCCACCGTAAGTGACATCCGGATTGAAAGTATCCAGGGCTTCACCCTAACCCCCTATATATAATCGAGGTTCGGTCGTTTTTCGGTGTGACTTTAGAGAGGCATTCAGCTTGTTTTCTAGGCCTTGGCCCTAGCTAAATTTACGTAATATTATCAGCATATTAAAATAAAACCCGCTGCGGTCCCATGGCCAGGTTTTAGCCGAATTAGAACACCGTCGAGTGTCCCCAAAGGATTAAATCGTTTAACATTAAAGATATGGATTTGATCTGGCGCAAAAACTTATGAATCGTGTTGAGTCCCAAAAATGGATCAAAGAAGCATTCCATCACGCTCTCAGGCGACCATGGATGAGTCTTGGTCTATTTGCCGCTTTGGTAACCGTCACTGTGATTCTGTCACAGAATCTGGCCGGAATGCCGACTTATGTATTTAAAACCCCGGTGCGTTTGGGTTTTGGGGGTGGGTGGGGTGGGTTTGCAGCTACAGCCATCGGTGCCCTCCCTGCCCTATTCATTCGAGCGGTTCCCGCCAAGGTTGAAGACAGTATGCTCGGCTTTGCTGCTGGAATGATGCTGGCAGCTAGTTCGTTTTCGTTGATCATACCCGGTATGGATGCTGGTACTCTGATTTATAGCTCGAAGGTCTATGGTAGTTTGCTGGTGGTCGCAGGGATGATCATCGGTGTTTTTCTGATGCTTGGCCTTGAAGCTTTTACGCCGCACAATCATCAGAACGCCGGAAGTTTTGGACCAGGGCATCAAGCATACGGTGGCATGATGCTTTTTGTATTTGCAATTGCATTACACAATCTGCCCGAGGGCATGGCTTTTGGTGTCAGTTTTTCAAAAGGGGACATGGCTGTTGGTTTGCCAGTCAGTACCGCGATTGCTATTCAAGATGTTCCAGAAGGACTTGCTGTCGCCCTTGCGCTGCGCGGTGTTGTGAAACAGGCTTGGAAGGCCGTTTTGATTGCGGCAATGACGGGAGCTCTTGAACCGCTTGGGGCATTGCTCGGTGTGTTTTTAGCGGGTGGTCTTCCGTTTGCTTACCCCATGGCTATGGGCATTTCTGCTGGTGCCATGATTTTTGTGGTATCTCATGAGGTTATTCCAGAGACACATCGCAATGGCCATCAAACATTCGCCACCATCGGCTTGATGGTGGGATTTATCATGATGATGATTTTGGATACGGCTCTGGGATAATTTCAACCCAGGGGAACCAAGTCACAAGTTGAAGTTAAATAAAAAGTGATCTGGATCCTCACTGAACCCATCGGCCGGAGTCTCCACGCCGTTCGGGTAAAACATCGGCCATCGCCAAAGCACTTGTGTCCTGTAAACGATGCCGCGCATGCTGCAAGGCTTTGCGTCAAATTCACAGGTCGCACTTGGAATTCTATAAAAACCAGGCCCAGGAATGAGTGGCGATGGAAATGGAGGATAGTTTACGTACTTTTTGAATAAGTCCTCCGGGAGATTTAAACCCTTGATGTTTATCTTGAGCCATCCGGTTTTCAATCCGGGATCTTGGGTGTTGATTAAGTAGTCGAACTTCTTACCAAACTCCGGGAAATTAAAGGACAGTAGTTTTGCTGCAGAGTCTCCAGATGTAACTGTAAGATTCTGGGCATACATCTCGATAAAGGATTCTGATACGGCCTGTTTTTCCATTTTCAGTTTAGGGTCGTAAAGCCCCATCCAGTTCTCACGCGCCAGAGGCACCAAAACCTCGCCATTGTGGAGAACTTTGATGAATTGAGGATAATCAACTTTGTCGAGTAGAAGCTCGTATTTACTGTTGGCTGATATTTTTCCAGTAGAGTCTGGCAAAAGACGCGCCAGTGTGCCGGTGTTTCCTTGATCTTTCTCATTTGCTTCAGTGGTAAAGTAAAGATTACCAGCAGTGTCAAAACCAACTCCACGTGTGCGTCCTAAACCGTCTTTGAGAGTGACAGCTGGTTGACCTGGTGATTTGCTGCGAATTCGTCCCATTTCGACCCACTTGGAGCCGTCAGCTCGCTGTTGGAAAATGCCGTACTCCGCCCAGTAGAATGTTCCGTTACGAAAGGTCATCCCATTAGGGGGTGGAACAACGGAGCGGTTATCCACCTCGATGATCGCTTTTTTGGCATTAGTTTGCGTTGCGACGGTGTCAGGGTACTCGCAGGCGCCTTGATCAACATCACAAGAAATAATCATCCGCTCGGCTTCCAATTGGACATAGAGCTTAACACCGTCCCAAGCCATTTGCCTTGGCCGCCTTACAAACTTTATCACCGGAGTTAGAACTTTGGTCCCATTTGCTCCATTATCAACCCGAACAACGGAACCGATGAAACGGCCGTTTGCGTCTTTCGTGTCTCCCATATCGAGACTGACATAGAGTCTGTCTTGTGGGTCCACAAATACCGTAAGCATCCCTCCTTGCTCTGTATAAATAGCCTCAAGGACGCCTGATGGGCTTTGTCGCATTAAGCGTTTTTTTCCATACTCAGGGAAATAAACTGTGCCGTCAGACGCTTGTGCGACTGAATGGTTATAGTGAGTCGGTAAAAATAACCGCATATTTTTAAGCATCGACCTCACATTGAACGTCCCTGTTACAACCTCAGAGTCATTCAGACCTTGGGCACGGGCGAACATTTTAACTGTGGTGCCGCCACTCAGTTCTAACGGCTCGGAGTAAACGTTTGATTGAGCGGAAGGCTCAGAGCCATCAGTAGTAAAAAAGATTTGAGCGGCCGGTAAATTACTTTTTAGCTCAAGTCTTTGGTTTTCTAAGTACTCACCTGGAGCTAGTGAGAATGAGGGCTTCTGGGCGGTTTGTATGCTTTGATTGTTTGCTGATTGCTTTGATTTAGAACCACAAGACGCTACCAGTGAAGCGACAAAGCAAAGCGAGATTATCCTGTTAACGTATCTGATGTTAGCCATGACTGCCCCCCCATTTTCGTGTCGGAAGTTTAAGGTCAAGCTTTCACAGAATTTTAAAATAACAATAAATTTAAAGGGTTATAGTCGGTTCAAAATCAGCTTTTGAACTCAAAGGTCCAAGATCCAGCAGGGTTACGGACGACCCGTGCATCAAATATTTTCCCGCCGCGAGATTTGAAGCCTTCGATTAATCGTGTGCGACCGGTAGTGATGAATGAATTGATGTCTTCGAATTTTAGCTGCTTTTCACAAATAGATTTTGGTAACTAGAATCCTGGCGCCTCGGGGCGTCCCTCTTTCAGGTGACGTAGTTTTATTTCCAAAGAAGAGCTATGTCGATGCATCATGTGTGGCAAGTGTCCTTGAGGATATTGACAGCATGGAGCTGGCTTGCGATTTTGATGAAAAGCACTGGAACAAAGGCATAGCCGCAGCAGCTTGCACCAAGGTTTTGGAATACTGTTTTAAGACGTTTGGTTCTAAGCGAATTCAAGGTCGATCTAAGGTAGAAAATATTTTGCCAAAGTCATGAAAAAAATCGGCATGACTTAGGAAGGGACGTCAAAAGCCGGTCTTTATTACCGCGGCCAGCACTGGGGTATATGCTCCTGCGCTATCGTTCGGTAACGCTGATATGACAGGCAGATTTCATGTAATCAAATGGCGGTGAGTCTACCACGAGCGTGTTGTGCAATCATAAAATTCAGAGTCACCCAAATATATTAGGTCACCACTGGTAATATTATAAATATAAATTTTTGATGTGCCCCAGTCGTCGTCCATCGTAATGGGTTTTCGAAAGATTAAAAAGCGCTCAGCCTTGGCCCATTTGAAGTCATTGATAGAAATACTTGCCCCTTTGGGGTCCCAATTAAAAGTAAAATCAAGCAACAGCCTGTTACTTTGTGACCCGAGCAATTCAAATGATTGTTCAAATGACGCGTTAACGTATTTTCTAATATGTAGATTGCCGCTAGGAGATTTGAAAATATGGCTATTTGAGTCGATTTGTTCTTGTGAAGGTTCCCAGGGTGCATCGCAAAAATTAATAACCTTATCCAAATACTGGTGAGCCCATTCCAGGTCATCGGTTTCGCGAAAAAACCTGTTAACCTCCTGGTGCCTGGCAATTGCCTTAAATCCAACCACGAGCAAAGATGCGCAAAGTGATAAAAATGAAATCGTAAATGCTTTTGAATATTTGCTCACTTCAAAACCTCGCTTGCGATTCTGGCTAAGTCATCGGCTATTTGACGTCCTCTCGAACTAATTGAGGCCGCTAAACCAGAAGAGTAGCTCGAGCAAATCTCTGGAGGCGTGGTACCCCTGTTTTTCATTGCTCTGTATTTATAAATAAAACTCAAATAGGCCGCAGCAAATTGGATTGCAATTACATCATTGTTTAGAAGATCGAATAGTTTTTCGTTAGATATATTTTTATCGAATAATAAATAATTTTTCTTAATAAGATCTCTTGCAGTAGACATTTTGATCTGAGCAAGTCCGACGGTTGTGTCACGTAGTCCAATTTTACCAATTATGTCCAGCAAGTCATCTGGGCCCATCCTGGCGATTTCGTCGATTAAAATTCCAGTAAGGACCATGGGCTCAATGTTTTGCTTATTGGCTGCGGAAATAATTTCTTCCTTTAATGGACGTAGTCGATTGATAACGGTACTTTTTGCAATTCTTGCAATCCCGTCAAGATAGATTAGATCGGATCGATCGCTCTTCAGCTCCAAATATTTCCCATACGTGACCGCGTACAAAGACACTTTTGGGCTTGTATTTGGTTCCTTAATCTTTTGTGAAAGTTTTCTTGCAGATATAGAAATTTCTTCTAGGTTGTTGGTCGAAGATGAATCGACCTTGCTCCGTAGAAAAATGCGATCTCTTTTCTTGATCAGGCGGTAGCCACCCAAGGTGCCATTTTCAACGAGAAGAATTGCGTCTTCAAGGGTGATGTGCCTCAAGTCGCAAGTAATGAAAGCGCGATTTACACCAAGCGAATCGGTGATCACTAAAATGAATCTATTTTTCTTCGGCATCATAGGTATTTCCGCATATTAATTCCTTATGTGACAAATAAAATGCGTCTCCAACCAGAATCTTGCGCCTATTTGCGATTCCGCTCCTAAAATATTTCCCCATTCCAAAGTTTTTTTAGAAAAGCATCAACATGAATAATGGTAATTCCATCAATGTTGCGCGGTTGGGGTTCCATAGCCACCAGGAATTTCTCCATGTGAGGAAAATCCTCACCTAGTGCTTTCAAACCTTTGAGGTGAGAAGTGGTGACGGTGTTAGTGCCTTTTACCTCAATCGCGATTTTGTCATCGATGACAAAATCGACCTCGAGCTGAGACTCGCTTCGCCAGTAAGAGAGTCTTGCGTTCGAAAATGTATAGTCAACGTAAGCCTTAAGCTCGAGAAAAATCAAGTGTTCGAGGGCGTCGCCAAATGCTTTCGAACCCAATTGGATTTGTCCCGTGCGGCTTAATACACGGGCCACGCCCGTGTCAAAAAAATAAAATTTTGGCGTGGCTACTGCCTTTCGAGACTTTGTTCCCCTAAATGACGGCAAGACGGATCCAATGAGTGTGTCCTCAAACAATTGAAAGTAATCAGAAACGGTTCTTGGCGGAACCTGCGCATCATTTCCAATTTGTGTGAAATTCACCTGTTGTCCGTTACATAGGGCAGCTGTTTCTAGAACGCGACCGAAATTTCCAATCGATCGTGTTAAACCTTCTGCCTGAATTTCTTCACGTAAATAAACACCAACGTATGCGCTAAGTTCTCTTTCGTAATATTCACTATCAATCAGTGCGGGAAGACTTCCACGATTAAGACGGTCTAGAATTCGCGAGCCATGGCCAAGCTCCGCACTAACGAGTGGATGAAGATTTAAGAAAAGGGCTCTCCCGCCTAGCAGGTTCGCTGCTCCGCGTTTTAGCTTTCTAGCGCTACTTCCGGTTAACGCAAATCGCAACTCCCTGTTTGAATCAATGAGTCTTTGCACTTCATCCAAAATCTCGGGAAGTTTTTGTACTTCGTCAATGACGACGATTTTTTGCTGATCCTTAACTAATTCGCGAAGGTAGTCAGGTCGTGCGCTGAGGCGCCTGAAAAGGTCAGCGTCCAAAAGGTCAAGATATAAAGCCTTAGGTAATGCCTCCCTCAAAAGAGTGCTTTTCCCTGTCATTCGAGGCCCAACTAGAAAAAGGCTCTTTGTTTTAATAATTTCAGGTATTTGAATAAATCTCGGGTACATCGGGGCAGCTCCGCGGAATTTCGACTAAATACAGTGGCATTGTCCCATGCCTGAAAAAAAATTGCAATTTCAGATGTTTGGCTATTCTGGATCGCTACATCCAGTGCCCTTACGCGGTGGGGACGAGTCTAGCTCAGGCAGGCACCTGATGTTACCTGTGCCACAGCTGAAATGACTGCCAAGCCTTGTAAACTTTTTCAGCCTGACGATCTTTTTTTCCTTTGCAAGGCACTTTAGGTAGAACCGGCGATAGTCCAAAATTTGCGTTCATCGGTGAGTAATCGGTTTTATTGTGATGATGATTTTGGATACGGCTCTAGGTTGAATCTGGTTGTCAGATTTGAAGTTCCGAACCACGATTCTAATCGTTAGCTTTTGAACTCAAAGGTCCAAGATCCAGCAGGGTTACGGACGACCCGTGCATCAAATACTTTCCCGCCGCGAGATTTGAAGCCTTCGATCAATCGTGTGCGTCCGGTGGTGATGAATGAATTGATGTCTTCGAATTTCAGCCGCTGTTCGCAGATGGCTTTTGGTAGTTGAAATCCAGGTGCCTCGGGGCGTCCCTCTTTCAGGTGACGTAGCTTCGTTTCACACATGAACGCATTTTTTGTCTCAACAATAAGACATCCATCGGCCTTGTGAATCGGACACGACCCCCATGTCACACGGCGACGCGTGGAAGATTTGGATTCCGAAGTGTGAAAGTTTCCGTTAAGCTCACGTCCAGATTCATCGAGAATTTCCAGACTACCGTCATTAATCTTTAACACTCTTTTAGGCCCAGGTGATGATTTGCCGGCTACAGGAAATCCACCGAGGGTGATGCCGTCAGCATTTGCACCGAGTAGGCGGCTCACAGACTGAGGATCAAGCCAACGACCATCACAGTCCTTGGGTAAAGTCCAGCCGCAGCCACCGTCCGTACCACGATTGCTAGCGCAAGTATAATTCCACATCCGCTCGTGCACTGTGGCACGGCAGCGAGGACAGTTTCCAAGCGACGGCGCATGATCAAAACTTTTTTCAAGATCAAATGCTGTGATAGCCTTCAGAGAGGTGTCGACTGAGCGTGCGGTTTCCTGAATAAAAGAATCTCTTGTGCGCGAGGCCTCTTCCACCATACGCAAATGCTGTTCAAGCTCAGCTGTTAATTGCGGTGATGTTAGATGCTCAGCACGCGCGAGTTTTAGAAAGCGAATGAGATGCAGTCCCTTGGTCGTAGGCTGCAAGTTGTCGTAAACATAATCTTTGCTTTTCAAATTTTCGATAATCTCAGCGCGGGTGGCAGCGGTGCCGAGTCCACCGGTTTCGCGCAAGACGCGCGCCATTTCTGGATCACTTACATGCCGACCTGCATGCTCCATCAACGTTAGTAGCTGCGCCTCACCGAGACGAGGGGGCGGCTTGGTTTCGTCTTTGCTCAATTTTGTTTTAAGCAGTTTGATGGGTGCATCACCTACCAGTGGTTTTAAAGTCAAATCTTTCTTGCGACGCGCATTTGTATCTGTCGTTGCCTCTTGCCAGCCTGGAACTCGGACGAACTCCTCAGGACCAGTGAGAAAGGTCTCTCCGGCAGCGATCGTGCGCCGCTCCACCTGATCAATGATGGCTGGTGGCATGAGTGATGCAAGCAAGCGACGAATGATGGCATCAAACAATAAACCCTCTTGGCTGGGTAATGACGCCGGAAAATTTCCAGTCGGTATGATGGCAAAGTGATCACTTACAGCTTTGTCATCAAAAACTGAGCTTTCATTATTCCACGGACTTGTAACAAGTCTTTCAGCAAGTTCTTTGTATGCTGAAATTGATTTTAGTTTTTCAAAAATTGTGCGCACTTTGTCCCGGTAATCCTCGGGCAAGGCGTCAGATTCGGTACGTGGATATGTGATGACTTTATGTGTCTCGTAACACTTCTGCGCTACATCCAAAGTTTGTTTTGCAGTCCACTGATAGCGATTCGACATATGACGCTGTAAGGCCGTTAAAGAAAAAAGTGGCGGTGCTTTCATCTCACGTGATTTACGCGTCTCGGTTGCGTGCGCTGCGATGCCTGGTGTTAATTTTGCCATCAGATTGCGGGAGAGCTCAGGGGAAAAAATGCGCCCGCGCTCATGAGCCATGTTTTCAGCACCCTTCAACTCAGAGGCAATCCACTTACCTTCGTATTCATGGTCTGGTGCCACGAAGGACGCTGTGACCGATTCAAATGGCCTCGGATCATGAGTCAAAATCGCAAACTCGCGCTCTGCTAGCATCGCCAAGGTCGGCGTTTGCACACGGCCGATGCTCCAAACTCCACCGTCGCTGGCCCGTGCGAGCTTTAGGGTGGCAGCTCGCGATAAGTTCATGCCCATAAGCCAGTCAGCCTGAGAGCGCCCATGGGCTGCATTAGCAAGCCCACTAAACTCGTGAGCCGATTTTCTTGCGGCAAATGCGCCGCGTATGGATTCTGCAGTCAAACTCTGTAGCCACACCCGTGTTTGCGGTTTGTTACAAAGGCTGTTTTGGATAATTTCACGAAATATCAACTCACCTTCCCGCGCCGCATCACATGCGTTGATGATTTCGGTGATGTCAGGTCGATTGAGTTGCTGCTTGATGACGCGCAGTAGCTGTGCGGTCTCTGCTTTGGGTTTTAAAAGAAAGGAGTCGGGCACAATGGGTAGATCAGCAAGACGCCATGATTTGTATGTGGCGTTATAATCCTCGGGCTCATAGAGCTCGACCAGATGCCCGAGGGCGTGACAGCAGACGTAGTCTTGAGATTCCCAAACGGTAACTCCCTGAGGAGTTTGACCCATGGTGGAAAATCCACCCAAGGCGGCGACGATGTCGCGAGCGACCGAAGGTTTTTCAGCAATGATGAGGGATTTTGACATGGACCAGCAAACATTAGTCAGGGAGTGCAGGCACTTGAGGCCCGCACTCCCCGGTGAAGCTTAATTTACTCGGCGGCTGGAGCTGGGGCTGCGCCCTCTTTCTTCTTAAGAACTTTGACCAAACCCTTGCCGACAAGGATTTTGACCTTTTCTTCGCCGTTGATAAACTTGCCGTTGCTGCCCTTAACGGACCAACGTCCATTACGCTTCTTAACGACTTTGAATGCTTCTTTGACTTTTTTTGCAGCTTTAGTTGCCATGGGTCGTACTCCTGTCATTTCAGTTTCGACGGGTTGATGTTTTATGCCGAACTGGCATAGAATCGTCATTCAAACCGATGGAGCCACGCATGTCCACACCAAATTCAGCCGCAAACCAGACAGGACGTCCTGTCGAGGGTCAGGTTCAGCATAAAAACCCAAATGCCATCTTGAACCTCGTGGTGAATATTGTGTTTCCTGCTGTCATTTTGAACAAATTTTCATCTCCAGATAAGCTTGGGCCAGTGGTGGCGATGCTGATCGCGTTAAGTTTGCCTGTGATTTACGGTGCTTGGGAGTTTTTCACCACCAGACACCACAATTTCATTTCGATCCTTGGATTTGTGAGCATTTTATTGACCGGAGGCCTTGGTCTTTTGCAGGTGGACGGTGTTTGGTTTGCGGCTAAAGAAGCCTCAATTCCCGGGATCATTGCCCTCGTGACTCTTGGATCGATGAAAACGTCAAAACCTCTGGTGAAACTTATTTTATACAATGACCGCGTGATTAATATCCCGCGAGTCGAGGCCGCTTTGGATGCTCAGGGGACGCGCGATGGCTTTTCCAAGTTAATGTTCAAGACAACACTGGTGTTAGCCATCTCGTTTGTGATTTCCGCAATTTTGAACTTTGTTCTAGCTATTTGGATCTTGAAGTCACCAGCGGGAACGCCAGAATTCAATGCCGAGCTCGGGCGCATGACAGCCCTGAGTTACCCGGTCATCGTGTTGCCAAGTATGATCGTCATGATGGTTGCGGTTTGGATGCTCATCAGAGGTTTAAAAACCCTGACTGGTCTGCAAATCGAGCAAATCCTGAGTGAGCAAAGCCAGGGTAAGCGATAAGTCATGGGTGTCGCGCCTGTGTTTTTTTCATAGCGTACTCTGAGATGAGTACAGAACAAATTATTTAAGCATGTTTGATGTCCTCGGATATCTCAAATTTTAGCGCTGTTGAGCGTTTGACGTTTCATGTAGCTCGGCGCGTCATATCTTCCAATAAATAGGCCATCCGAAATCGGAGGGGACTAAATTTATTCGATAAACAACTGTAAATGTTGACTTAATCTAATCTAAGATTCTCTAAGTTCAAGCCTTATTAAAATCTAAAGAAAATCGAGATTTAGCCGAAATCCAACATAAATCTCGGGAGTTTTCATTTGCGCGCAATGGTTCAAAAACAATATGCGTTGCTCTGTGTGGCGTACCTCCTGCAGGCCTGCGGGTTCGTTACGAGTAAACTTGACGTACAGACTGCCGGAGGATCTTTTTTGAGTTCGGTGACTGCATTCAGCCCTCTTGTTGCAAAGCCCGAAGATATTGTGACGATCACCGGGCGAAATTTTATTGTTTCAAAAAGCTTTAAAGCCAGAGTTGCACTTGCAGATGGGTCTTTCAAAGATGTGCCTTTATCTATCCTGAGCCGCAGCACCGCATCTTTCATTATGCCAGAAGGCGCTGGCTTGGGGGTTCGCTCAGTCAAAATTATACAAGGTGTGTCAACAGAGATAGGAACCCTCAATCTTATCGCAAATCAAACAGATAATGACCTTCCGTTATGGACTGGTGAAGCCTCTGATATTTGTAACTCCAGATCCTACATAGATATCAACGGAGAGAAACAGAGTGGGACAAAAAATTGCGGTGGGGCGCTGGCCCAAGCCTGTCTATCTGAAGCGGATTCTAATTGCATTGTGGATGGCGCGGGCTACAAACCAGTATCTACCGCGAATTTAGTGCCCGGCCACATAAAGTCTGGGGTCACTATCGCAGGGGTTCCTGGATCAGTCGTCCCAAGTCCTGTGAGCTGCTCCACCGATGGGGCCGGATCATGTGTTGTTGATGGAACGACTTTCAAAGCTGCAAAGATGTCAAATTTTGATTCGACCAAAATTTTAAGCGGTTCAACCGTGGCTGGTGTTGTCGGTAATTTAACATTGCCGCCGTCAGCGAAAGTATTAACTGGTACCACCTATGGAGCGAATGGAACCAGTAATTCAGGTACCCTTACGCTCCCATTGGCTAGTAATGTACTTTCTGAATCAGGCGCCTATGGAGAAACAGGGGCTTTGCAAACACCCTCGCTGACCAACAGGGGTTCTTGGGATTTGACGGTTTCATTTCCTGGAGCTGGCTACTACTCTGGTACTTCTAACTCCCCCGCTGGCGCAACTATCGTCGGCGGTACTACGATTCTAGGCGTAGTTGGGTTAGCCACTTTAAAACCGGCAGATTGTTCAAACAACGGGTTAACAGGATGTGTAACTACAGCGACATACAAGTCGGCAGATCTCAGTAACCTTTCACCCGGCAATATTAAAGCAGGTGTGACCTTAGCTGGCACTTTGGGCGCATTCCCGAGCGCTAACTATTTACTCGCGGGATCTAGCGGAACAGATTTAACCTCTGCGAATTTCAATGCTCAGATCAAGTCATCTGCAACATTTGAATATTTCGGGGCGGACGGTGTTCGCTATACGGGGGCTGGTGATAGTGACATCATTGGTGCAAATATACGCGACGGCGTGGATATTTTTGGAGAATCTGGATCAGTAACTCAGCCTGTCGTGCCAGATCCTTGGGATGTCCGCATTGGGAAAACCATCAATGGAGTAGCGGGTAAGCTTAAGCCAACCTGCCGCAATCGTGTCAATTCCGCCCGATTCAATTACGATGGATCTATTTTGAGTATTGGTCAAGCTGCAGTTACAACGGGAACTACAGCCGATATATGGGACACGATTGATGACTACAATAATAACACATCAGGTTTGCCATCAAGTGTAGTATCTGCATGGGGAAGCGATACGGACTGTGGCGGCATTGAGTCGACAGCAGGTGACGCCAACGTATGGAAAGACGTAACGACAACTTCAGGTGGCGCACCTTCTAATTGTGCTACAGATTCTGCTCGGTGCACGATGCAAGATAAAATCACGGGACTTTGGTGGAGTAAAAGCCAATCAACCGCTGCTTGGGATGCGGCTTGGGCTAATTGTCAAAATCTAGATCATAATGGCGTCACGGGCTGGAGATTACCGACGCAGAAAGAGCTTATGGAGGCCTATATTCATGGGATTCGCTCTGCAGTTTCTATCAACTGGATTACGCAGGCATCCCTTAACTCATGGTATTGGACCGGTTCATCAAACAGTGCAAGTAGTGGCAATGGTTGGGGAGTTGGTTTAGCGACTGGCTATACGTACAACACATCCATCACTTGCGGTGTGAATGCTTACGCCACAAAGAATACGACCAACGCGTATGTCTGTGTGAGATAGTACCTGACACCTTACCAAACGCAACTAGCTGGATAGCACCAAGTCCGGCCAGGCACTGCGGGAAGCCCTTTACCTGGCGCCTTGACTGTACGGCAGTTACCAACTTTGCGGTTGGCTTATACTCCGAACGCCCGCCGAAAGAGTGCCCCCCGACATGCAATATGAAATTAAAGCTTCGGAGTGACCGGCATGATAGCCATAACACGAGACTCTTTGGCTGCTTTTGCGACGCGCTGTAACTTAAGTACGTCACGAGTTTCATCATCAAGCAAACTTTCCGTGATATTTGTCCTCATGAGACTACCGTGACGGCGGAAGCATTTGCGAATCTTGCTCAAACTTGTAAAGCAGTCACTAAGGGAGAACTCCTCCGGTTGAAAACGATGAATCGGGTACAGGCGGTTTTCATCCAGGCCTGCTACCTTTTTTGCGTATTGAAATGCTTCCTTTAATCCGCCCAGTTCATCAACGAGGCCAATGTCTTTAGCCTGCGCACCCGTGTAAATGCGGCCTTGAGCTAAAGATTCGACTTTTTCCATGGACATCTTACGACCATCGGCTACCCGGGATTTGAAGGTGCGATATACATCTTCCACTGTAGCTTGGAGATAGGATTGGTCAGATGAAGTCATCTTTTTCATGCCAAGAACGGCACCACGATTTGACTGTGTGATCGTGTGGAAGCTCACGCCCCATTTGTCTTTCATGCCGTCTAAACTTGGTAGCATGCCAATGACGCCAATAGATCCTGTGATGGTTGACGGATCAGCAAAGATCCTGTTTGCACCCGCTGCGATATAGTAGCCACCTGATGCCGCTACCGAACCCATACTCACAACAACCGGTTTTTTCTCATTTAGTGTTTTTACGCGGTCCCATATGAAGTCTGCGACTGAGGCACTTCCACCCGGGCTCGATATTCTTAGAATCACGGCTTTGACGTTATCGTCATTTAGCGCCCAGTTTATTTCTTGCTCCATGTCGTCAGGGGTAATGGCGCTTTCTCCGTCAGCAGCGGAGACGATCTGACCTACGGCCTCGATGAATCCCAGTCCCTCATCAGGTTTTAGGCTATAACCTTTGCTGAGCTTGGCGGTAATCGATTCGTCAGCATCATAGTCCTCAGCAAGAACATTTTGCGGGTCTTTTAGGTCGATTGTCGGCATGTACGCAAGGTCATCGACTATTCCCATTTCTTTAGCTTTTGCCGGAGTGAAAAAGCTTTCTTTAAACCAGAGAAAGACTTCGCTATCTTGTTTCTTACGTCCCTGGGCCACGTTCTTGACCAGGTGATCGCGAAGACTACCCTCCACAGATAACAATGCTTCACGGCTTTCGGGGCTTGGTTCGTTTGCAATAAAAGGCTCAAAAGCACTTTTGAACTTACCAGTGCGTACGACCTGCATCTCAACACCTAGCCTCCGCAAGGCATCGCCAAAATAGGTCATTGGAAACGCTGGGCCTGGAAGTGAAACTTCAGCCACGGGATTAAGACTGATCTTGTCGGTCGCACTTGCAATCATCAATGCTGCATTGTCGAGATGGGCGACCCAGCTATGGGTTGGCTTACCGCTAGCCTTGAAGTCCAAGATCATTTGACGCAATTCTTCGAGGTCCGCAGCACTGCCTGAGACACCATCTAAGGCGACCTGAACATCCTTGATACCCTTGTCAGCAGCGGCTTTGCGAAGCGCTGACCTAATGGTCGGTAGATAAATCCCTTCTTCACGACCGAAAATTTCGCGGAAAAACGATTCACCAAACCTTGGCTCGTGTTCCATGATCGGAGCATTGAGAGCCAGCCACAGTGTTGCTGGTTTGCCAGTGTCTTTGATGGCTGTCTTCGCTGGTTTTTGTGCATCAGTCATGCGGAAGAAGCTCCACACGATGATCAAAGGGATCACCACAGCAACCAGACCAAATATGGCCAGAGCATTGCGCAACCATGCGAATAGTCGGCTCGACCAACGCACAAGAAAATTTTGTCTTTCGGGAGGAAGACTACGGGTATCTTCAGAGTTCCAATCACTCACGGCGTCGAGGCTCCTGATTCATGGTGTTAAGAAAGCAAAACCGAATAAAAACTATAGATTAAATGCAGAATTTTGTCCAAATGAAGGAGATTTGTTACAATTTCGGTCATGCGACACCGACGAATCTATTTATTTATGCTTGGAACTGCGCTCGCAGCATCTGTGATGTTGCTTAGATGCGGTTCGTCCAAACGCACAAGTGGACCTGATTATTCGTCATTTGTTCCGTCAGACTGGGATGGTCAGTCTGACTATGAAAAAGGCAGTTGGAGGTTTGAACAACCTTGAAACGTCTTTTCCCAAGTTCAGTTGGCTACATTGTCCTCGTTTTATCTTGTTTGACAATAAGCGGCGTCCCCGACGACGGAGTGCTTCGTTTTTCTCCGGTTTTGGGATCTTGGTCTAGTACTGGAAGAACTTTTCTTTTTCAGGAAAGCGCTAAAAACATTTTTATAAATAAAAGTTCTAAACTGGTTATGGTTAGTTTCTCTCCTGGCTCAGATTATTCTAGATCTCTTCTGCATGACCCGCGCACCTTTGCCTATTTTTCGTCCCCGCAAACCCGCGTTGGTCGAGCTATACTCACTGTCAATTCCTCCGCAGAACGTGATGACTTAGCTGCGCTGGCGCATGAAGACATCGGTGCCTGTGGTGCGCTCGAGATCTTAGATCCGCAAACAAATTTGGCGACCATGACTCTCGGAAATGCTGCCTCCCCTCTCGTTCCGACAAGTGTTAAGTCAAGCTCCATCACTAGCATTCTGAGTGATGTCTCAAGTGAGAACATCAAAGCCACGACGTTGACGCTTCAAAACCAGTCCACACGCTATCATGCCGATACATCCCCAAATATACCCTCTGATGCGATCTATGCGAGTTGGCAGGCTTTGCTTCCGTCCGGCGCTTCCGTCACACAAGAGTCACACACCGATACCAGTCAAAAAAGCGTAATCATTAAAATTCCGGCCTCGACGGCCTCAACAGAAACCGTTGTCCTGGGCGCGCATTTGGATTCGATCAATCGCAGCGACCAAAGTCAGGCACCAGGGGCTGATGACGATGCCTCAGGTGTTGCTGCTCTTACAGAGATTTTGCGCGTGATAAAAGCTAAGAACATGCTGTTTAAAAGAAATGTCGAGCTTCATGCCTACGCAGCCGAGGAGGTCGGACTCATTGGTAGCGCTGATATTGCAGGTAAGCGCAAAAATGCGGGCTCTACCATTGTTTCGATGCTGCAACTGGATATGATCGGCTACTCATCTATCCTTAATGACGAAACAATTCATATTATTACAACTGATACCAGCCCTGTACTGGTTCGCCACCTAAAAGATTTGATCTCCCTGTATCTTGGAGGCACCTGGAAGAGTGGCGCACTGTCGCCTGGAACATCAGATCATAAATCATGGACCAATCAGGGATACCATGCCGCTTTTGCCTTCGAAAACCCGACCGACTATAACCGAGCCTTACACACCATTGAAGACCTCGTTGGCCGTCTGAACTTCACACTGGCCGCGCGCTTTACAAAACTTGCACTTGCGTTTCTAAGCCACGAGGCGGGCTACACGGCAGCTGTTAGTGACTCTGCTACGGAGTGGGCTGCTCAACAAGCAACGTCGGGCGATATCCGGTTGGCTGCATTAACAGGAAGCAATGGAGGCGACAGGCTAGTCGCCTCGGTTAGCGAGACGGCGGCCAGTGTTGAGTTTTGCAAAATCGTCTCTGGTACGGAAATGGGCTGTCAAAGCATGATGACTGATACAGCACTAGCTACGCAAAAATCTGGTCGCGCCTTTTTCGTCTCTGCTGAGGACATTGCGATCGCAGAGAACGATATCTGGCGGGTTTCAGCATATGCAGCTGACGGTAAAATGATCGCGATGCGACGCATGCGGTTACGAAAAAATTAAATTTTCAGGAAATAAATCAATGAGTGAGCCACAACCATCTAAAGAATCCACGCAAAAAACCGGTCAAAAGCTCATTAATAGCAATGTGGTGTTCGTAAACCAGGATGCGCTCATACAGGATGTGGTCCTGGAAATGATTAAAAACAATATCTCGAGCGTCCTTGTAGAGGAGCCCAACGGCCAAATTGTCGGAATAATTACCGAGCGCGACATCGTCCGCAAATTTACCCTACTCGATATGGGGGACAAGCTCACAAGAACGGTTTCAACGATCATGACTAGACCCGTCGCATTTGTGCAGCTCGAGGATTTCCGCGAACAAATCGTGAAGCTACACCTGGAGCAGCGCATTCGCCATTTCCCCGTGCTTTCTGCGAAGGAGGCCAAGAGAGACAACCTTGTGGGTATTATCAGCATCACCGATGTCGCGCGATTTTATATGTTGGAAGATAAAGACAGAAAGCAGGCGCAAGCTCCCGCCAAAACGACATCAAAGCCAACGGTTGGCGTACTCACAAGTACGCGCAGCTTCACAAATAGTTACGTTGCGTTATTTAATAAGCTTGGCTTTGACACAAAGGAGGTGACTGATCTGCATCAGTTCGCCAGCGATCATAACGCGGAGAAGTTTACGTTGATCCTCGATATGGATGGCTACGCTGATAAAGATATTCACAATCTGATTCCTGTTGCTGTAAAGGCAAAGTTCCATCTTATTCTTACGACCTCAAAACCAAGTCTGATACCAGTCTTCAAAAAATATATGAATCAGGAGCGACAAGAGATTGCGATGAAGCCCATAGACATTAGTTACCTATCGTGGCTCATCCTCAACAAATGGCACATGCCAAGTCTCTCCAAAAAGTAACTCCAATCCAATTAGTGACCGGAAAATTAGGTCGGCAGGGATAAACCAGTCCTGAAGGGGGCTAACGAACCGGCTTACCCCTGCCTTTACTATTTACAGTGTTGCGACCTGAGAGTTTATTTTGGGAGGGGGCCTCTAGAACCTCTCACGCACAACACATCCGAGTCTTCGGACTCTGTCGCCAGGGTCTGACACGGTCTTATAACATGCCAGCTTTAATGGGTTATTGGGCGGCAATTAAATCAGCTCCCCGGCGTGTTTTTTGAGGAATTGGCGATTTGTTTTAGGCATACTGCCATCTATGTTGAATGGACATCGATCCCTGCCATCTGGAACATGCTTAATTGCGGAGTTATCAAAAGCACTCCCGCCCGGCCCATTGCGCGCCGATGTCAATCTAGTCTTGCCAACGCAACGGCTATGTCTTTATCTCAGCCGTGAGCTTGCTCTCCTTGATCATGGAACTGCGTTTCTTCCTCGTCTCTGGACTTGGGATCGATTTTTGTCTGAAATCATTGTTGAGCATCATAAAGAAAGCTTGGTTATGGTTAGTTCTCAGTGTGAACTGATCATGGAGCATGTTCTTACGCAGCGCGCCAGTCAATCCCCGCGCCCACTCCACACAAACACCCGGCACGCTCACGAATTGGTCCACCTCGCTTCCGAGCTTGCTCGCAGTGGCGATGAGCACGCCGCTAAAGAACGGCTGAAACAATACTTGGCAGATGATTGGCGCCGCCAAGGCGAAGCCTACGAACAACTTAAACAACGCGTCGACGACGTTTTCAATGCGCTTGAAGACTACAAGCAGACGCTATCGAAATTTCAGTGGACAACCAAAGAGACCTCGCGCAGCCAAGCCGTCTACAATTGGGTGGAAGCGGCGCCTGATAGAAAACTTGCTAGTTTACCGCCCGGAAAAATCTTGATTGCCGGATTGACGTCTTTACCTCCAGTAGAAAGCAAATGTCTCAGATCTCTAGCAGCCCTTGACCCGGTATCCGTCTGGTTAGATGAGCCGACACCAACCTCCCTGACGTCACCTTTGGCCGATTTACGCCAAAGCATTGGACTAAAAGCCTCGTCTGAGTCGCAAGCCTCCTGGGCCAAAGGCGTGCGTAAGATTACAGGCTGCACGGATATCACCCACGAGGTGACTTATGTTTTAAAGTCTGTCCAGCGCCTTATTGATGAAGGCATGCCCGCCCATGATATCGCAGTGATCGTTCCCGACGAAGAGACGTACGGGCCTGCTTTAAGCGCCTTGAGTTCGTCGTTAAATGTACCGATCAACATGCCATTGGCTACCTCATGGTCCCAAAGCCAAGTTGGTCGGTGGTTTCGTCTTGTGACAAGTTTAGGTCGCGGTAACGAAATTCATGGATTTGCACAATATATTTTGAGCCCTATCACCAAGAGTCTTTTTAATGCTCCGACGGGATTCGATGACTCCACATTTCAACGTGAGCTAAAGAATCTTCCTGCGTTTGGTCGCTTTGGTGATGACATCATCCGCCATTTCGAACGTCGCATCGATGCGGCTTCGGCAAATTACATCAAAGAGGCCGTTCATTGGTGCTTCCGATCACCAGATTCGGATATCGAGGCTGCGAGTCAGCGCCTTTTAAATACGGTCGCTAGCCTGATGAAAGCGTTATCCACTGGCGATAGCTCAACCCAAGAGGAACCTTGGTCTGAAACCTTTGACAAAGCCGTCAAACAGGTGGTCCAGTTGGACGTCATTCGTCAATACACGTCAGCGGACTGGTCTAAATTTTTAGCCAACGTTTACCGCATGGCTAGTCAGGAAAGCATGCGGGACAAGGGAGAGCCCCTCAGTGGGCTGCAAGTTATCGGTCTGACGGAGGCTCGCTACATACCATTTTCTGCCGTTTTTATTCTGGGTTGTACTGAAGGAAGCTTTCCGCAGGGTCTTCCCCGCGATAGCCTCATCGACAATCAAATGCGACGGGCCATGGGGCTTCCTGCTTGGAAAGATCTTGAATCACTGGAAGACACAACATTCCACTTGCTGACCAGTCGCTTAGAGGCGGTTGAATTGACCTACGCTCAATGGGACGCAGAAAAGCCTTTAATTCGCTCTCGATGGATTGAAATGCTTGCGAGCAAAATCGAACCACGGATCATAGATCCCGGGGAAAAGGCGGCATCGATCCTATGTAACAAGGAGCAGGAGCCCCTATTCGATATTTTAACGCCCTCGACTAACACGGATTGCGAAGGAAAGGTTCAGGATGCGGGGCACCTAATCAGCTCGATGTCGGCATCGAGGCTGCGCCATCTGATCTGGTGTCCCTATCGATATTTGCTTCATTGCCGCCGCCTTGAGTCCATCGAACTACCGCAAGATCGCAGCCATCTGAGCACTGGTAACTTGCTCCATAAAGTTTTGGAATTATTCTTTGCAAAAGAGGATCCCCCAGATCTGGAGCCAAGATTGCAATGGCGCCATCATCCAAAATTAGCCTCCGCCTTTGGAGCTTGGGCCCACGAACGTTTGGATGCCATTGCACGCTCCATCACTCCAGAAGATTTATCCAGAACCGCACAATTCCAGCACATGAATGGAAGCGGTTGGCAAACGATCGCCAACTATTGGCAGGTATTGTTCGAGAAAGGCTGGGATCCAAACCTTGTCACAACAGAGGTCGAATTTGGAAAATCAAATAAGCTCGCACTGATGATTGATGATATGGAGATTGAACTGCACGGCAGTATCGATGTGCTTCATCGAAGTCCTGAAGCGGGTCCGCTGATCATAGACTACAAGACCTCGACTGTGCCAAAAACCCGCATGGTTGCCGAAGGGCTTGAGCCCCAATTGCCGCTTTATGCAAAGGCACTGTCAATGACTGGACTTGGAGGCTCTACATCATCCGTCCAGCCTGCGATTGATGTCATGACCGCCGGGTATTTAAATTTAACGGAAGGTAAACCTACCTTTGTTGCTATCGGTGAGACGGCTAAAAACGATCTCATAAGCAAGGGATTACTCAGTAAACGAAATAAACCAGCCTCGCTTGTCGACGCCTTTGCTGCTGTGGAGAGACGCTGGGCGTCCCGACTGCGCGAGATTAAGTCGACACAGACGTTCGTCGCCGATCCATCCGATTGCTCGACGTGCTCTTTTGCAGGCGTTTGCCGACGCGATGACCCGCGCTACCGTGAAAGAATTGCGAGGCAAGACACTGTGCTGGAATCTTTGGTTGATGTAGCAGACGATGCCAAAGAAAGCGACTTCGAGGTGTCACCATGAGCCGCGAGCAACCGCCTCAAAATCAAAGCCCCTATAATCCGTGGGCAAGTTATATTGTTGAAGCCTCAGCAGGCAGCGGCAAAACCTGGCAGCTGAGTCGACGCTTCCTAGCCCTTGTTGTAGCCGGTGCAGATCCGTCATCCATCCTGACCGTGACTTTTACCCGCAAGGCGGCGGCTGAGATGCGTGAACGCATTATTCGTGACGCCGTGCGCCTTGGCGAGAGCCACCCTGAATTTTCAGGTTTTGTTGACTCAATTAAACAATGGCAGGCCTTATCTCCAATATCCAGAGGGAGCATCCGTAGTGCTGCAAGCGCTGCAAAGCTGATCCTTGAAAATACGCAATCCTTAAAAATCACAACGATTGATTCGCTTTTTATGCAGTGGGTCCAACAATTTCCTCTGGAAACAGCTCTTCGGATCACTGACGATCGAACTGCGATGTCGCTTGAATCTCCATGGGAGCTTTTATCCGGATTGGCCGAAGACCGACTTGAACAGAAGGCTTGGAACTCAGTCTTGGCGATGACTGACGATCATGACGAGAATCGTCAACTGATGCAGTCTATCGCCATGCATGCCCCAGGTGGCAACATCAAACAGCTCCGTCGGGCCATCGCACCGATCATGAATTGTGATACGTTTTTATGGTCCGTGTCCTTGACGTCGGGCCAGGATCCAGCGCGCTATTACGCTGTGACGCAGGACGTGCAGACTGACGAACAGTTCATCACAGCTCAAAAAGAGCTATTTCGCACCGTGATAAACCTTGTCACAAACGCGGATAAAAGGCAGCAGGCCCTCGAGCATCTTGGCCGCTGCGATATGAGTGGATTGATTGGCAGTCAGATCGTGACTGCCAAAAAAGACAGCCTCAGTGGGACAACCTTTAGATCTGCGGCTGCCAAGGATAATCCCTCCTACCAAGAATTATCTGGACTGTTGAAAGCCTGGAATGCGTCGACGATGCTAGCCGATCTCAATAACTCTGCGCGCCTGCTGTGGAGTCTTTACCATGCGAAAGAGCGCGCACTACATCGCCTTAAAGTGGATGAATCCCGCGGCACATTCTCTGACGCAGCTAAAGGTGTCAGCCTCATGGCTACGGATCATGACAGCGTCGGCGCGAGAGCTATGGCCTGGGGGCACACAAAACACCTGATGCTGGATGAATTTCAGGACACGAGCCAATTGCAGTGGATGATCTTCGAGCGTTTGGCAAAGGATCTGTTGGCCGGTGGTCAGGAGGACGCTGCGACACCGCCGAACAGTGTGTTCATTGTTGGTGATAAAAAACAGTCTATTTACCGCTTTCGTGAGGCTGATCCGTCGCTTATGGATGCAGCTAAGGATGGTTTAACACCCCTTGGCGCCACCGCGATTCAAATGAGTGAAAGCTACAGGAGCTCTGGACTGGTCCTAGAAATGGTTAACGCGGTGTTTGAGGATAAAACATTGATCAAGGATTTCCCGCAGCACCTCCCTGCTAAAATCCGTCGAACCTCATCTCATGGACTTGGCGTCTATGGCAGTGTCTGCATTTACCCTCTAGAAACCAACACCGAAAAGCCGGAGACCACCGAAGCTGCTTATGAACAGCAGGCGCAACAAATTGCTGATCACATTCACGAAGCAACCTCGGGGCAGATGGGGTTAAAAGTCTTTGACGATAAGGCCAAGCTTTGGAGAACACCAAATTTCTCAGACTTCGTCATTCTCTACCCCAAGAAAACCCATGCCCACATGCTCGAAGATGCACTGCGCGCGAGATCTATCCCTTGCCAGAAGGAAGAGAAGCAAGGTTTTTTTGAGCGACCTGAAATAGCTGATCTCAGAGCTCTTGTGACATGGCTAACTTGGTCTGCGGACACCTTGGCTTTATGTTCGCTTCTGCGCTCGCCCATCTGCGGTCTTTCTGATCAGGCGCTCATGGAACTTCTAACGCCAGATGCTGAGGGGTTAATGGATCGACTCCAGAGCCTTCAGCCAAAAACATACGCGCTCCTGATGGGGCTTCGCAAGGCCCATGAACGTGAAAGGATGTCCTCCATTGTTGGTCATCTTTTATCAGAACATCGAATCTTGGATCGCTATGAGCAGGCTTTCGGCGCAGTTGAGGGTTCACTAGCGCGCGCCAACATTTTAAAGTGGTTTGATATGGTTCGTTCTGAGTCCGCCGATAACGCCTTGGACGCTCAATCTTTAAGCTTAGCCATGGACGATGCTGCAGAAGAGGATGAGACGGGAAATGCCACATTAGCGGCTAATGCCGTATCACTAATGACTATTCACAAAAGTAAAGGTCTTGAATTTCCCTGTGTCGTCGTTTCAGACTTGGCCAGCGATTGGCATAAGCCTGAGACTGGATGGATTCGGGATGGTCGCCCCGGACGACCAGGCTTATGGTATATCGGAACGGAAAAGACCAGACCGCGCGGGTCAAAAGAGATTGAAGACCTGCTCACGCTTAACGAAATCGAATCGCGAGAGGAAAAAGCGCGCCTACTCTACGTTGCCCTCACGCGTGCCTCGAGCCACCTGGTCTTAACCGGAGCTCCATCCAAAAAACCAATTCCAGAATCCTACTATGACAAGGTGGGCTTAGCGGCACAGACACTCAGCGATGTCACTACGCGTTTAACCCTCTCTGGTGGAACGTTGCGTGTGCGCGGTGAGGCCGTCATTGAGAGATCGTCCAGCCAAACACAAGAGGCTAAGTTGACCACCGTCAAACAACCACTGTTACAACCATCTGGTCGACCGCCTCTGCTAATTCTATCGCCGTCGGCTCACGGCACAAAGGAAACCAAACAAGCGTCCCATGGGGAATCGACTCTTAGTGAGGTATTGGGTGAGCAGTTGTTTTCCCCAGAGTTAGGGAAAGTTTACGGAACGTTGGTACATAAACTGATTGAAAATCATTGCCTCAATTCAGAATGGTCTGATACGAGGCTAGAGCGATTAGTTCTAGATGGGGCTTTTAAGGATTCTGAAATCAGCTTTGCAGATTTTTTAAAGCTTGCAAAGAAAGAGGTCCGAAATCTCATCAACTCGGAGACTTGGAAACACCTTACAAAGTCAGTTGAAAAGATGATCTGTGAGGCACCCATGGCAGGAATTTCTGGAGATAATCTGGTTAACGCCAAGGCCGACTTGATTTTGATTCATACCGACCAATCAATCACAGTGGTCGATTTTAAAACTTTGGCTTTAAGGTCTCAGGGCATTGAAGATCAGAAATTAAGAAGTCTTTGCGACAAATTAGGCTACTCCCATCAGGTTGAGCAGTACTGCTTCATCGCATCAAAAGCCATGGGAAACACGAAAGCGCGTGGCGTCATTGTTTTCACAAGCCACGCCCATATGGTCGACATTTGCTAAGTCTGAACGGGGAAATTATTCTGCTGTCGAAGCGCCAACAACAGATATCACCATTTCCGCATGAGCTTGCTCACCATCAGCGGAAACAACGTCTAGCTGAACAGTGACGTTACCAGCTTTGGTGAATGTCCCGGCATAATCGAAGAGTCGACACTCTTGACCTGCGAATCGCTGAATGTCAGCAGCAGCGCGCGACCCAATCGTCCATGATGCCTGCAAAATACCGCGATTGACGTCACAGCCTGATGTAGCACTTGTGTCGCGTGTCCATGATGTGGGTCTGAACTGAATCATCTTGCCCGTTGAGACGGTGGTGACGATAGCGCCATCTTGCCAAATTTCAATTCCGGCCACTGGGCTTCCAGCGGGGGGCACTGCGTTGTCGTCTGATGCCGCTGCATCGCCAGCTTTTGACGGTGTCTCGGTTTGAGGATCTGCGGCGTTTGCCGTAGTTGAAGCATCAACGCTTGCGGCAGGCTGCGCTTGGCCAGGAATGGACGGAGTCGCAGTGGTTAGCGCCGTCTCATCTGGCTTCACAGCGACGGCTTCGGGCGTGGTTGGAGACATATTTCCGCGAGACTTACATCCAGCCACTAGAGCCGTTGAAACTAGAAATAAAACAGGTGCGCATTTCATGTGGCATCCTCACCGATAAAATTTACCTAGGCTCAACCATTGTAACATGATGAATCAATGGCACGATCTAAGCCATATTATACCCTAAGACGAATCGATTTGCCCCGTTGCTCCCATTAGCTTTCGGACAATAAAACATAAAAAATCTAGATTACTTCAAAGCTATTAGGGTGTTTCAATTTACATGTAAGTTCAACGAACAAAACGATTGATGAAGAAAGCATGCTTGTTGCTACGGAAATAAAAACAAAACACCCCTGCGGTACATTATAAGTGTAGGCAGAGGTGCTTTTATTGAATACGGGAATTCTGGTCTCAGATCACTCTTAGAACAACTTGTAGATCAGAGACAAGCGATTCTGGATTCTTGGTGTAGCTTTACCTTTGTAGTTAGCTGCATAAAGACCTTCGTGGAAGACCAGAGTACGGTTTTGAATCGTAGTCAATGAATCTGCCTGGTAGCTCAATATGACGTCTGTCATTGTTGAGTCTTCCAAAGCATAGCCAGACTTCTCAAGGCGCTCGCCCTTTTCGTCCGATACCGCATTATAAACTGGATGATACACGCGATCGAAATAGGTGTCTGTCGACAAGCGGAACTTTGGTGCGAATGATGGGACGTATGCAACGCCGGCGATGTATTCAAGCGTCGAGTCTGGCTCTTGTTGTTTGACTTCAGCAGAACCATCGTCTTTCTTAGTTACCAGAGAATAAGTCTTGCCAGGATCGCGATTAACGCGACTGGTCATCGTTTCACGGGTTCCGGTGTTGAACCTTGGCTCAAGACCACCATGAACTGTAAACTCACCGATAGAGGACTTTAGGCTTGTGAAAGCGTCCAAATTCAATGCAACGATTGTGCTGAATGGGTTGTTTTCGTGCGCCAGTTTACTTTCATGGTATGGGATCACTGTGAAGTGCTCGGATTCGAAGGCGTTGAATGTGGAGACCCAGACGCTTTGCTTTTGGCTAAAGTTGCTGGAGCGGGCTGAACTGGAAAGAGGCGTTTCAACATAAGTATCAAGGCGGTTGTTAAACATCTTCGTTCCGAGGCGCGGGTGAAGACTGTAACCAGTCACCTGATTTGCAGAATTCTTGTCTGCATCAAGCCATTCTAAGCTTGTGTGACGAGCTTCAACGCGCCCGTACATATTTTCGAGCGGAGTCAAAATCGCAGCTTTCTTTGTGCTTTTGACGTCCTCTGCCATCGCGCCGGTGGCAAGAAACATAAACCCTAGCCCTGCAAGTAAACCCTTTCTCATTTTCAACCCTCCCATATTCGTTTTATGACCACCCTGCTTTGTCTTCATCAAAAGCAGGTTAGAATCCCTCTTTAATTACAAGAATCAAGCGAACCTTTTCAACACATACAAAGAACATCAGCACAAATAAAACGACGAATTGGCACAACTGGTAACAACTCTAAACTCCTTGTAGGCCATCATCCCCAACGCCTCGGTCAAGTTGGCGGTCCATATCATATTTCGGATCCCACTGAAAGCGATTCTCCAGATCCATAGGCCAAACGGTCGATCTAATTTCAATGCCCGCTGTTCGCAGCTCCGCGGCGTACTCGCGGACCAAGTCTGCGCAATCTGAAATACGAGCTGTGTGGCTTATAGATTCTCGAAGCTTTTTTGCCGCTGGCCATCCTTTGGCGTACCAAAGAAGGTGCTTGCGCATGCAAACAGCCCCTGAGCCGGTGTCTCCGTACTCACTCTGTTGCCAGGCAAGGTGATCCAGTACGAGCTGTTCCCACTGATCAACGCTGACATCGGTTTTGCCATGCTTGATGTCATGAAATACCCAAGGGTTTCCTAAGGCGCCGCGACTCACCATGACGCCGTCGACGCCCGTTCGTTCGCGCATATAAAGTGCGTCGTCGCGAGAGAAAACATTGCCATTTCCAATCACGGGGATCTTGGCGCGTTGCTTAAGGGCAGCCATAGCGTCAAGGTTAACGGCAACGCCGTAATCGTCACTGCGCAGGCGCCCGTGGATCGTAATCCACTCAGCTCCACCTTGCTCTGCGGCATCGAGTACTTCCGGCCAGGTCACCGTATTGCGGTCCCAGCCCAGGCGAATTTTGACAGATAAAGGCTTGGAGGTTGCAGCCCGGGCAGCTTTCGTCGTTTCGTAAACGCGCTTTGGATCCTTCAAAATTCCACTGCCACAACCGGATTTGACAACCTTATTGACGGGACAGCCCATGTTGATATCGATCGTATCAAACGGCATTTTGTCGAGCATGGCCACAGCCTGGCCCACTTCCTCTGCTGACTTCCCGGTAATTTGAACGCCAAGGATCTTTTCCTCCTCGTGGCGTTTAAGCATGTCAAACGTGCGACGACTTTCGTAAACCATCGCCGTCGCTGAGATCATTTCAACGTAAGTAAGATCAGCACCATGTCGTGCACAGGCCCTGCGAAACGGATGATCCGACACGCCCGCCAAAGGCGCGAGAATCACGGGCGCATAAGGTAAGCCCAAGCGTTTCGTAAACACGTTTTCTGTGGTGCTCGCGATCATCAAAAAAGGTCTCCGCCTATGGGGCGCTAGTTATCAAACCCCACCTTTAAAATCAATTAAAATAAACCCTATTTTATTAATAATTTGGGGACACACGACCAAACCCGAATTGCCTACGGTTTGATTTGGGTTTGGTCGTGTGTCCCCAAATTTGCAACTTTGAAGGGATTGCGCCAAACCTGCGATTTTATTACAATCATCGACTACTGAACGCACCGTCTTACTCTTTTGGGAACCCTACGCCATGCTGGACATCAAATATATCCGAGACAATGCTGACCTTGTTAAAAAGGGAGCGCGCGATAAGCGCAACAATATCGATATTGACGCCCTACTCAAACTTGACGGCACGGTGCGCCCACTGCAAACACAATGGGAAGAACTACAAAGCTCCCGTAACCGCCTCTCAAAAGAAATTGGCAAAGCAAGCCCAGACCAACGCGACGCCATGAAGACAGAAGTCCAGGCCATAAAGTCAAAAATGGAAACCATTGAGGCTGAGCTGAACCTGAAAAAAGCTGAGTTTGATGCCATGATGTTACTTGTTCCCCAGCCAGCGCGTGCGGATGTTCCGATCGGCAAAGACGACTCCGAGAACGTTGAGCTGAAGAAGTGGGGCACGCCACCACAATTTGATTTCAAACCTCTGGACCACGTTACTATTGGCCAAAAGCACGGTCTCGTTGACTTCGAGCGCGGCGTGCGGATCGCAGGTTCACGAAGCTATGTCCTAACCGGACTCGGTGCGCAGCTTGAGCAAGCGGTGCTGCGATACGTTTATGACAAACTCATCAAAAAAGGCTACCAGCCCATGAGCATCCCGGTATTAGTCCGGGAAGACTGCATGGTGGGAACCGGGTATTTTCCAACTGGACGCGAACAAGCCTACTACGTTGAAAAAGATGAGATGGCACTTGTCGGCACAGCGGAAGTTCCACTCACAAGTTTTTACGCTGGAGAAATCCTTCCCGAAGAAAAACTACCCGTAAAAATGATGGCATGGAGTGGATGTTTCCGGCGTGAAGCCGGAACTTACGGCAAGGACACCTCTGGCCTCTACCGCGTTCACCAGTTCCAAAAAATCGAGCAAGTCATCATCGGTCAGGCCGACGAGGCCATCTCGGAGAGCTATCACAACGAGCTTTTGACCAACGCTGAGGAGTGTTTGCAGGACTTCGGCCTTCCTTACCGCGTCGTTTATGTTTGCACGGGAGACCTCGGACAAGGTCAGGTCAGAAAGCACGACATTGAGACCTGGATGCCGTCTCGCGGTAACTACGGCGAAACACACTCCTGTTCCACCTTCCACGAATTCCAGGCTAGACGCTTAAAGCTGCGTTACAAAGGCAAGGACGGGCAGGTCAAGGTCTGTCACACGTTAAACAACACAGCGATCGCCAGCCCTCGCGTTTTAATTTCGCTTCTTGAGGTCCATCAGCAAAAGGATGGCCGAGTCGCCATCCCTAAGTGCCTGCAGCCCTATCTCGGCGGCATGACCCACATTGGTTGAAACCTAACGCTCGCTGGTGTCCTCACACTCGCGGTACAGCTCAACGCCAAAGTTGACGTGGCGGCATGAGTAAAAGGTCTCTGGTCCATGTGTTGGATGTTCACACTCTGAATACAAAGCGACGCCATGGCTTTGGTCACTGCACTCGCGGTATTCGTCCACGCCAAATGACACGTGCGCACATTTGTTACACCCGCCAAACAAATTTGACTGGCCGCATAGATCGCAGTCATGACGTGACTTATAGCGTTCCACGCCACAAGCCCGACTGCGCGCCACCTTAAACGACTCAACGCCGCAAACCGCACTGCGTAATCTCTTATAGCTTTTCGCCCCACACTCAATACCCTCACCTGATTTTGCAAGTTCTACGCCGCACTCAGGCCGTCTCGTTTTAACCCATGGCGTAAAAGGCTTTCTTTTTTCGAGGTCAAGGCGACAGGAAAAGTTGAAATTACGACCTCGGTCATGGGCGCTGACTCCGACGACGTTACCAGACTGAGAGTCATGCTTGGTGAACGACACCGTGTAACCACTGCCGATGCCGAGCACTTTTGGTAACTCCGCTGTTGCTTGAAAATTGCTAGCAGCACCCCAATCAAGGGCAACTGCAGGCAATATATCCCGCACTAGATCCATTGGCTCCCACTTGACGGTCATCATAACCTTATCTCCAGACACGGATGCATCACAGTACAGGCCGTAGGATTTTGCCCGAACGCACGTATTAAACTTTTCCAAAGTCAGTGGAGAGACAATACTCTTAAACGACTCGCTTGCCGTCGCCTTAAAAGACTCCGCGCTACGTTCAGAGCAGTAAACTTTTCTGATGATCAAAGCATCCTGTTTTGCAAAATCATCTGAGTACTCATTGATATTCGAATCATTGTAGCGAAGATCGCCTTTGATCTTGCCGTGCTGAGTCAATGTGTCGGCAAGAAGGCTCATGTTGTGATTCGAGGTTCGGTTGGAATGACGTGACTCCTTCAATAGATTTGCCATCTGCATGTCGTCGAGTGAACACACAGCATCCAGAACATGGGAATCATCGGCTGTCACCGATTCTTGAACGTAGACATCTTTGCCCTCTGATAAAAGCAGCGCCGTGCAAGCGCCAGGCGCGCGTCCTGACTCGATTTCTGTTTGCGCAGCAATCGCCTTTCTTGCAAAGTCATCATGGGTAAGATCTCTAACCTGTGCAAATTCATCGTTTGCCACAAGACGTTTAGACCTTGATGCCGGTGACGAGTCACAGCCAATCAAGGACAAGGAAATCACAACGTACACAACGCGCTTCCATTTTGTTAAACATGTTTTCATTGAAGACTCCTGTATGATTTAAACTCGCAGGTCCATGCGTTAAACATAGACTGCTAGCTTCATACAGGACGAACCTGGGAAGTCGTTGTCTGAAAGTGCGGATCGCTAAAAAACTTATTTTGCAAATTCGCCGCGATAAAGCCACGCGGTATTATGATTGACGTTTTCCACATGAGTGGCGTCAAATCCGCCCGCATAGATGGCGAATGGTTCTGAGGGGAATGGCAACTGAATCATGGTCCGAACAGCCACCATCGCACCTTCGTCACCATCTGGAGCAATGTGATATAACTTAAATTTGGCGTCTGCCGATCGCGCCACAAACCAAGCACCCCGTTGCCACCCGTGCCAGATATTCGGTAAGGCTTGCCCAACCAGGGCTTCAATGCCTGCAAAATGAATCAATCTGCCATCAGGAGTCCGCTGTCATCACAACTTCCTATGGGCAAACTTCTTTTCCAGTTGATTGTTGGCCACGCAATGATAGCTGGGTTAGTTTGACCCACACTTTTATTTTCACTTGATGGAGAGGTGCTTGAGCTCGGCGCAAGTTGTAAAACATCTCCCATATCCCGCGCGACAAAGTCACGATCGCTCGCTGAACCGTCGGAGCGACTGTCGACACTCGAATCAGTTGTCGAGGAATTTGTGCTTTTCGGCTTGATGCGACTGTCTTGGTCGGAATCAACAGCACCACCTGAAAACCATAGGATGGGTAGATTGCAAAAAATCTTCATTGGCCTTCCCCCCGAGGATCCCGATCGGAAAAAAGCCAATGAAGTGAATAGAAA
This sequence comes from Oligoflexales bacterium, assembly GCA_044236265.1. Lineage (GTDB taxonomy): Bacteria > Bdellovibrionota_B > Oligoflexia > Oligoflexales > RGVZ01 > CAMDKS01. The sequence goes on along the minus strand of JBIIGV010000010.1, from coordinate 11,033 downwards.
CTGATTTAAGGCTAAGTTTTTTTAAGGAGTTAAACTGTCAATAAGCAACGACCTTTCCGCCGATGGACTTAGTATTCGTTCGTGCCACGAACTTTATTGCCACGACGAACCACTTCGGGGTCAGACAGCGATTCATCTTCCATCAGAGCATAGCTGTGGGTCTGTTTGGGAATTTTTAGTTTGTTTTTTGTTACTTTTCTACCTTTGGTCGACACGCAACCCTGCGCAAGCAATGTGGCAGCCATAAGGCTAACAATTAGGGTAAACTTTTTCATAACGACTCCTCTAAATGTGGGCCTGCCCCCACTAATCATCGAGCTTTTCGGCATTTCATCTCGGAAACTGAAGAAAACTTGAGGCTTTTTTTAAATATATGCTAAAATTCCACTACTTTTAGATAGTTACAGCCGGTTATTTCAGCGCAATGACACCACAAATGAAGAACAAGATGATGCAAAAGATAAAAATGACTCCAAAAGAACTTAAAGACTTCTTGGCGATTATGTCCGTACCCGGAAGCATTTGCAGGATCATCGGGCAAATTTTTTTTCTATTGCTGGTTGCTCAGTCTGCGCGAGCCGAGGACAGTTCCACACAAACGTTAGCACCGGTTCAAATGCCACTGCTGAAACCTCAAGATCAGGATTTAAAGCAAGGGCTACCAGATGAATGGACGGCATCTGTTCTGAATCAGGGTCGTTTTGCTATTGGCTCAGTAATCGAGGCCGGCGTGGGATACGGGCTGATGGTCGGCGCAGATCCGGCGGCCCTAGCCCTTGGCGCGAGAACCGTACAGGTAAAATGGCAACTCCCAAGATTTGGAGAAGATGATTGGGCTATTGGCATCAAGCACGTCAGTGTCTCGAGAAAAAACATCTGGCTTGGAGATACGAGTCAAAGATTTTCCAAACTCAGCGCTAACATTACGCGCCCTTCGGTATCCTGGAGCAATCGCATTTCACCCCGTTTGATGATTCATAGCTTTTGGGCATCCGCGTTTGGCAATAGCGAGGCCGTCCTCAGTGACTATGGCAAAAATAAACTTCGGGAAGCAAAATATGGCTCTGGAGAGTCGGGCGACAGCCATTCTTTCGCCAACAGAACCATGCAGACCCAATCTTTGGCTGGATTTACAGAAGATCGCTTCCAAATCAGCGCAGAATGGGAGCGCAACGATCTTGACAAGATTTTGCTGAGCACTCGCTTTGAGAGGACTAAACTCGAGGCCCTTGAAACATTCTCCATTCGAATGACGCTGGCACAAGAGTGGACTGCAGATGGCTTTCACCTGCGCATCGGAGGAGGCCCCCAATACGCGATTTTTAGCGGACGTGATCTTGATGGCGAGACAATAAAAGCGGCTGGTTGGTTGCCAGCCGCTGATTTTGCGTTTTACTGGATTCTATAGTTTAGCCAGTTTTTTCCGTTTTCTTTTGGTCCTTCATTCCTGGAAGAACTTTCAGACGACCTTCAATGTGACGCACAGTCGCATCCTGATACTGAGATGTTTCTCCAGCAGGAGCGTTGTTGTAGAGACGCTTGATGGCCTCGGGATCTTTTTCAATCATGGGGCGCGGTGGAAACCAGCTTGCCTTGCTGTCATAACTCCACAGAGGCTCTCCGGACTTCATCCGGCGAATCAACTGCTCGTTATGGCGTTTTCTAGAATCATTGGACGGTTTTTGCTCTTTCATAAGGCGCTTACCTCCACCCTAACGAATGTATGGTCTTATCGGCCAAAACCCTAAAAACTTAAGGTGTTTTTTAGGAGTGATAAATCATGGACAATTTTCAATGGGTTACCACTAGCATACCAGATCCTTACGGCAGGAATCCAGCGCATGAGCCAAGAAAACCAAATCGCAGCACCACTTAGGCTTTTGAGCCGCCGCGATGCTGCGATTTTGGAAAATGCTAAATACGATTAATAACGGTAGTGGTCTGGCTTGAATGGGCCATCAACTGGGATCCCAAGGTAATCAGCCTGCTTCTTTGTTAGCTTTGTCAGCTTAACGCCAAGCTTATCCAGATGGAGTGCTGCAACCTTCTCATCAAGTTTCTTAGGTAGTGTATAAACGCCGACCTTGTACTTGCCTGGATTACACCAGAGCTCAATCTGAGCCATCGTCTGGTTGGTGAAGCTGTTGGACATCACAAAGCTTGGATGACCATTCGCGCAACCTAAGTTCATCAGTCGGCCGCGCGCCAACAAGATAATGGAGCGTCCATTCGACATCACGAAACGGTCAACTTGAGGTTTGATGTTGATTTCGTCGCGGCAATTTTTCTCAAGCCAAGCGACGTCAACTTCACTGTCGAAGTGGCCAATGTTACAAACGATGGCATTGTCTTTCATTTGTTTGAAATGCTTCTCGGAAATGACGTTGTCACAACCTGTCGCCGTTACAAAAATATCAGCAAGCGGCGCTGCATCTTCCATTGTCACAACTTCATAGCCTTCCATCGCAGCCTGCAATGCGCAGATTGGATCAATTTCAGTGATCAACACGCGCGCGCCCAAACCGCGCATTGACTGTGCAGATCCTTTGCCCACATCACCGTAACCAGCGACGACAACAACCTTGCCGGCAACCATGACGTCTGTGGCGCGCTTCAAGCCATCAGCCAAGGATTCACGGCAACCGTAAAGGTTATCGAATTTCGACTTCGTGACCGAGTCGTTAACGTTAATGGCTGGAACCTTGAGTTTGCCTTTTTCCATCATCTGATACAGACGGTGCACGCCGGTTGTGGTCTCTTCCGAGATGCCTTTGATGTGCTTTAGCAGCTGAGGATATTTCTCATGAGCAAGAATCGTCAGGTCTCCGCCGTCATCGAGAATCATATTAAGAGGCTTGTCACCAAACATCAGTGTCTGCTCGATGCACCAGTCATATTCCTTCAATGTTTCGCCCTTCCAGGCAAACACGGGAATTCCCGCAGCGGCAATCGCAGCTGCAGCGTGGTCTTGAGTGGAGTAAATATTACAGCTAGACCAGCGCACTTCCGCACCCAGCTCAATCAAAGTCTCAATCAGCACTGCAGTTTGAATGGTCATGTGGAGACAGCCAGCAATGCGCGCGCCTTTTAGAGGTTTTTTGCTGCCGTACTCTTTACGCAATGCCATAAGACCTGGCATTTCAGTTTCAGCGATTTCAATTTCTTTGCGTCCCCATTCGGCAAGACCAATGTCTTTAACCTTGTAGTCGGAAAAAGCACTTTTTCCTGCGCTGGATTTTCCATTCGTTTTCTTTGCGGATGCAATGCGCTTACTCATGTTGAGGAACTCCCAAATATTGATCGATCCCCACCATATGGGATCGCCGCTGCAGTCATGTGCCGAGCTGATCCCATCCTATAGTGAGCTCACGCAAAACTCAAGATAAACAGAGACTTGCCCAATATTTAGATCGCCGATCAAAGGAGTCATCGGATAGCCCCTGTGGCCGTGACCAAAAAGCGCCGTTCACCTTTTATTGTTTCCATCTGCAAGAAGCTGTATAAGATGAGTTTCCCCCTCCACCTCAAATGGTTGTAATAAAAAGGGATTTGATTACTTTTTAGACTCATGGACTTTAGCGCATGTCTCACGAAACCTCCCAAGACACCATGGCCAAAATCGTCTCTCTCTGCAAGCGACGTGGTTTTATCTTTCAAAGCTCGGAGATCTACGGTGGCCTTCGTAGCTGCTACGACTACGGCCCCCTGGGCGTGGAGCTCAAACGAAACATTGCTAACGAATGGTGGCGCTCCATGGTTTATGAGCGCGAAGATGTGGTTGGTATCGATGCCAGCATCATGATGCACCCAAAGGTTTGGCAGACCTCTGGGCATTTGTCCGGATTTTCTGATCCGCTAGTGGACTGCTTAAACTGCCGCGAACGTTTTCGTGCTGACAAAGCGCCAAAGCATGCTCCGGGAGCAGAGATCACGTTTCACAAGGGGGGCAAAACCTCCGGTGAAAAGCAAAAAGGCGCGGTCTCGGAAAAGGGCTATGTCTGCCCAGTCTGCTCCTGCCCCAACCTTAGCTCTGAGCGGCAATTTAACCTGATGTTCCGCACAAGTCTTGGCCCCGTAGACCCAACGGGTGACATGCTCGCAGCCGTCAAACCTGAGATGTCCTCCGAAGAAAAGCGCGCTGCGGTCGATGAAGTGGGTGCTAGATCTGCCGTCTATCTTCGCCCCGAAACCGCCCAGGCGATGTTTGTTCAGTTTCTTAATGTGCAACAATCCATGTCCATGAAGGTGCCTTTTGGTATTGCTCAGGTCGGCAAAAGCTTTCGCAATGAAATTGTTGTTGAGCATTTCATTTTCCGCTCCTGCGAGTTTGAACAGATGGAGATGGAGTTTTTCTGTGAGCCGGGCACACAGGGCGAATGGATGAAATATTGGTGTGGTGAACGCATGGCCTGGTACAAGCGCTATGCCAACAGCGGCGATAAGTTTCGTTTACGCGCACACGCCGATGATGAGTTAGCGCATTACAGCGATGAATGTTACGACGTCGAATATCTCTACCCTTGGGGATGGGGCGAGCTCGAGGGCATTGCATCCCGCACCGATTACGACTTGGGTAAGCATGCCGAAGCGACCGGCGTTAAACTTAGTTATTTCGATCAAAACAAACCAGATCCCCAGACCGGCAAACCTGGTTGGAGGTATACACCTTACGTGATAGAGCCTGCAGCGGGCTTGACTCGGAGCGTTCTGTGCTTCCTTCTGGATGCCTACCACGAGGAAAAAGGCGTCGACCACGAGGGCAATGATAAGTCTCGCGTTGTACTCAAGCTTCATCCAAAATTTGCACCCTTCAAGGCAGCGATCCTACCTCTGGTGAAAAAAGACGGGCTCCCGGAAAAGGGGCGCGAAATCGTGAAAATCCTCCGTCGGGCGGGTCTTAATGTCAGCTATGATGAACAGCAATCTATCGGAAAGCGCTATGCGCGGCATGACGAGATTGGAACGCCCTACTGTCTGACAGTCGACATGCAGTCACTGAGTGACAACACAGTGACCATACGTGACCGAGACACGGCCACCCAGCAAAGAATCAAAATTGATGACGTCCTCGCTGTGATACAGACGCGGCTGAATTCAGAACAAACAGGCTGTTAACCAAGGAAGGTTTTATAGAGATGGCGCGCAGAGGACGAGGACGACATAGAAACCACAACCGCGGTGACGGACGGCAAGATCAGGGTCAGGCAAGACCCGATCAACGCCAACAGAACAATCATGGTCAACGACCACCCCAGGGCGCCGATGCGCAACGCATGCGGCAAGATAAGCCCGCCCATGGCAAAGCCAGCATTACGAGCATCACCCAGCCAAAACGCCAACTAAGTCGACCTGCGGGCGAGCTTGCAGTCGCGCCACAAAAGAGAGATCGCTCATATAAGGTTGTATTCTTTGACACCTTAGCTCAGGCGCGGTCTGATTTTGAAAATCTTAAGCAGTTGGCTCAAGGCTGTGATCAATTGAATATTGTCGTAAAGGCCGAAGGGCCGATGGATGACGCTGAGCTCAATAGTATTGGAAAGCTCTTTTGCGGGGCGGCATGGGCGTTGATTCACGAAAGACGAAACGCCGACGGATGGTATGACGCAAGTCATGAGTAAGACGATACTTACTATTATTTCGATGATCTTGATGGCTCTGTGCTCCCAAACTCTTTGGGCGACAGAAGCGTCAGAAAACCTTCTGGTTCAGTTCACGAGGGGAGATTTATCCACCATTGAGCGCGCCGTTCAGGACGCGTTAGATGCAGAGCCTCTTGCGGGCGAGTCACCAGGGCCTCTCAGTAGCCCTTACGCTTTTGGTACGATTACAGCGCGCGGTATTCGCTATGCTTTCAAGACACGCATCACCGAATCCAACCTGTTGCAAGGTGGCATTCGCTTTAAATTGTTATTAGGCGGCTTTGATGGGCTCATCCGTCGTTTGGAAATGAATAAGTCGGGAACCAGCCTTTGTACGAACATCCCTGTTTCAAGCCCTTCATCTGACATACCGGTAACCGTCATTGTACATCCAACTGTGACCGCTGACGGACAGCTAGCACTTTCCGTGTCAGAAGCAACCTTTGATCTCAACGACAACAACTTTGACGTTCAATATCCAGAAACTTGCAATGTGCTTTTTGGATTAAATTGGCTCGTTAGATGGACGCTCCCAAGCTTGATTGAAGGCTACAAGGAAACCATTTCATCAGCCTTATCACAGGCGCTGGCCAAGGGTCTCAGTGAACGAACGGCAGAACTTAGCCCCATGCTCTCTCTCAACGTCACACTCCCGTTTGAGGGCCAGGACGTCCCGTCTTTCAACGCACAAGTCAGCGTCCATCCCAGTCGCCTTGACATAAATGCGGACAGGTTTGTGTGCTCCTTTGCGACGTCGCTCACGATTGATCCGGACCAAGTTTCCAGCTTTAGCAGCAACAATGAGTGGCCAAGCCATTTGAGTTTTTTTGGAGTCTCCTGGCAAACGCTGGATGCTATGTTAGCGGAAGCTCAGTCAAAGGGCATTATCCGCGCACGACTGCGTGGCAACCACGGCATGCTTGGCCGTGCACTCAGCCACGATATGTGGGTCCCATTATTTCCAAATCTGCACAGCGTCATGTCTGCTGATGATCCTCTTGAAGTGCACATCCTCGGCGCTGAATCCTACAAATGGAGTGGTGACGAACTTTCACCTGAGTTAGCAAACTTGGATGTTCAAAACCTTACGGTCACTGTGAACTCACCAACGGCGGTTATTGCTAAACTGCGCCTGAATGCGAAAGTGGTCTTTCAACTAACTTCAAATAGTAATCGCTTGCTCAAAGGGTCTCTTATCGCTGTAGAGTTTACTGACGGAGGCGTTATTGCCAACTCGGGGCTTTTGGCCGATGATTACGCCCCTTCCGGCCTTCCTCATCTAGCTGAGCAAGTTAGTGACTTGATACAAAAAAGCCCCGCAAGTGCGCGGAGCCTCTTTGAAATCAAATTACCGTCGATCAAAATCGGTCAGCACCAAGTCGTTGTCAGTCAGGCTCAAACCTACTCTGCCGGACTTATTCTGCCGCTTCATTACGAACGTCCACATTGACGTTTTCGGCTTTTATTTGTTTTTTGGTGGCATTAGCGGCGTTTATTTTGTTCTTTAATTTGCTGTCCTGGCTCTTTGCAGTCGTCAATTCGTCCAAGAACTCGTGGACGGGTCCATCTTTGTCCGTACGCAGAGCATTTGCTTCCTCTGCCCGCGCCTGATCGTTCGTCTCAACCACTATTTCAGTGTGGTTCGGATTTTTATCTGTTGGCGTGTTCCCCTTCGCTGAACGCTTAGTCTTCACCTCAGATTCATCTCTGCGTGTATTGACCATTTTCTCGGCGATGCCGTTTGCTTCGTCATCTTGTCCAATGTCCAGATCGGCGATCCCTGAGCCATGCCATTTTTCGAAAAGTCCTGGTCCCTCATGCTCTTCATTTAAATCGGCCTCAAGGTCCTCGTCATCATCAGCTGTTTGCGCGTAACCACCAACACTGAGTCTTACCGAATAGTCCTGGCCATCAACGTTAAAGACTGCCAACTCACGTCTGACGCTACTGAGTTTAATGTGACCCACACCGGGAAGATTGTCTCCGGTTTTGATGGCATAGGTACGACCTGTTTTGGTGTCTTTTATCACCGCCACACCGCTGGCATCAGATCCACCGGCGATCACGCCAATAAGCGCTACGCGCTCCATGATCTGCGCATTGTCAATTTTTTTCCCGATCGGATCGGTGTCAGCCGCCAACGAAATCTGAGCGATGGTCGATAGTGCTGTGATCATCATGCAGTTTAAAAGGTGATTACGACGCATGGTTAGCCTCCGATAATTGTTTGCAACCGCAAACAGGTATCGGCACTGGGTAAGTCCTCTTTAGTACAGCTACTAATCGAAGGGCCACCCGCGCAAAGTCTCTACAGACTTAGGGTTAAGATAAGCGTGTTGGTGTTTTGATAACTTGGCTAAATAAACTCTGGAATACCAGGCGCATCTTTAGGGGCTGTCGGCAGCTGACAAATCTCCGTCAAACGGCTACGTGCCTGAGCAGAAAGCCATTCAAGAGGACTCTTATGTTTGATTAGATCAAGCCGCGATGCGACTGCCTGCCGAAAACCGCGCGATTTTCGGACATCTCCCTGGCTATCTGAGGTTGGCGAGGGCGACTCTTCAGGCTGATTGATATATAACCAAGTTGGCAAGCAGCGCTCATAGGCAAACGCGATCGCGGCCTCCAACGGCTCCAGTTTAGACGCGTTCCAAAGATCCGACGGCAGCTCAATCAGCATCATCGCTTTGGACTGCGGATGCCTCTTTAGCATGTCCTGCCAAAGATTCACGGGTAATGGCGCCACCCCAGGCTTAGCCATTAAAACTGCTTTCTCGTAGTGCCATGAAAGTACGGCTGCCGTAATCGACATCAGATGTGGTTTGATCCCACTGGCGCCTAAGCCAGGCGACAGCCATGAAAAAGGTTTTCCTTTGTCAGCGCTAAGCCATTGATCGAGATGCTCTCCAACGAGCGAACGCATTTCGTGGTCGCAAACAGATTTTTCCATGCGATCGCCCTGAAGCAAAACAACACGCCAAAAATCCTGGACCTTCTCGGGGGAGAGCGAGGCCTGGCGCACAACAAAATCCAACAAGTTCCATCGTCTCGTCAGTCCACAAAAAGACGCGATTCTTTCGCTTGTCGACTCAACTAGTAGACCATCACCGCCACAGCACGAGAATGCTTTGCGGTCGATCTGGAGTGTCCCGCCGTCCAGCCTCACTCCCCAGAGATGACTCTCTGGGCTCCAGCGGTTCAGGAAGCCAATGCGGCATGCCGACGACGGTTGACTATTCATGGATTAACGACGCCTGCGATCAGAACCACTGATCTCTAAGCATAAACAGTTTTCATAGAGACGCGAGAACATGCGCGAACCAATACGCTGGCTCAGGGGCTCAAATGTTTGTGCGTTCATCTGGTTGGTAGCAGAATGATCGGCCCGCAGATAATCAATTTGACGGTTGGCTTGATCGCCGCCTTTAAGCGGGTAATTCGTGGCGGCAATGACACACTTGTTCCCATTGTATCGCTCGCTTATTAAACTATCGGCGACGCTGAGCTCCCATTCCGTATTACGTCCTTTGCCAAGCTCATCAATAATCAAGACGTCAACATTCTGTAGAGGTTTTAAACTCGACTTATCTGCGAGATCGTTAGCGTAGGCATCGCGGAGTTCATGAACCAGTTGAAAAAAATCCGCATAGCGAACACTGATGCCCTGAAAGGCTAAATGCTTAGCCATCGCGGATAGCAGCCAACTCTTACCCAATCCCACTGGCCCACTAAGGAGTAGTCCGGAGCTTTTTCCAGGAACCAACGACTTAAACCAATTCATCAACGTTGTTTTCTGACTGCGCTCGTTAGCCGAAAATCCTTCAAATTTAGATATATCGGCATCGATGTAGCGCGCAGGAATTCGAGCTTCATTTATAATCGCAATCACACGCCTAGGACTCGGCTGCGCACAATCCGTAACAGCGCCATCCTTTGGTGCCATACAGCTTCCAGCACAAAGACCACAAGACTTCACACAGTCACAAAGCTGAGCATGGACAGTCGAAGCCTTCGCTTCCAGGACCACGCCGCTATGATTCCAGCACTTCTGACACTTTGACTTTAATGCACAGGCGTCAGATCGTCGTGGATTAGCGCTGCCTGCATGATCCCCAACCATTCGTTGCAATCGCTCTTTCAGCCTGGCTGTAGCTTGATCCTGTGACGACGATACCGACATGACTCTTCCCGATTGAAGACGAGCCCAAAACCTCAGGCGTATCCGCCCCTGCTTGGGTCTCTATTTTGTATATTTTTTAAGCAATACCAACGAAGATTTAAACATCGCAACGAGGGATAAGCAACCGGAAGATCGCATTGGTAGAAAAGCGCCTGAGATGGCGTCTTAAGGCTTATTTTAAAGTCTCGCGCCGCACGTGGATGAGATCTGCCATTCGGTTCATGGTGCTTAAAATCTGATCAAGCTTTTGAACCATTTCGCTTTGACTAATAGGCTCTGATGATTGCTGCACCTGCCGAACAAGAAGCGCCAGTTTGCCCTGCGCAATGGTCAGGGCGTTTGCTAAGTCGTGCAACGTCTTGCGCTCATCGCCACCTGCCGGTTGTTGATTTTTATCCATCTCACACCCCAAACAACGACATCGAAGACAACCTCAGGTAAAATAAAGCAAGACGCGTCATTTTATTTTACGACACACATCACTGAATTGGAATTTGATGGCTTTTGATTGGAAAATAATTCCAGTGATCACACTTGCTGCTGTCGCGCTGACGGCGCCTTCTGCCGCCCTCGGCGAAGACGAGCTGCCGCCCAGCTGGAAAGCGGGCGGACAGGCAAAAAAAGACTTTTACTACCGTCGAAAATCCAAACAAGGAAAGCCGATCATAGATGAGGCCGACTTTGAACCAGAGCCAGAGGACGAGCGCCGCAAAAAAATTCGCCGGCACGTCATCGGAGTTTGGGGGGCTACCCCTGAGCTTATGCGTCTCGAGTATCGCTACAGCACATCATCTAAACTTGCTTTTTTTCTCGGCCTAAGTGGACCAATGCCAATCGATGTGAATGTATCGATGCCCAGTGACGTCATTACCTCCGATCGCTCTAAAACATTGGCGGTCGCTTATCCAGCCTTTGATATCAAGTTCAAGGTAACCTGGGGTCCTCATGTGTACACAGGTTTGGCTTGGCACCCTTTAGGGGGCGCTTGGTATACAACCTGGGCGGCAGGATTTCGCTCTGTTGGCATCAAAGGCGAGACGGCTGCGCCCTTGCGCGTATGCAGCATTAATGAGGCACGCAAAGAACCTCCATGCGGTAATGACGCGGCAGCAATTCAAACGCGTAATAAGATCGCGCTCAATGCAGATGTCAGCATTCAAAGTTTTGCAGGGCGTTTGGCCACGGGATGGATTTATTCCTTCTCACCGAAGGTA